>CAYHNV010000120.1:0-7814 GCA_964358065.1 uncultured Elusimicrobia bacterium
CTTCGGCGCCGACCACCACGGCTACGTCCCGCGCATGAAGGCCGCCATCGCGGCCCTGGGCAAGCCGCCGGAAAGCTACCACGCCATCGTCCACCAGCTGATCCACCTCTTCCGAGGGCAGGAGGCGGTGAAGATGTCCAAGCGCGCGGGGACCTTCATCTCGCTTCGCGAGCTGATCGACGAAGCGGGCAAGGACGCCTGCCGCTTCTTCTTCGCCCTGCGCACGCCCGACAGCCACCTGAACTTCGACCTGGAGCTGGCCAAGAAGCAGTCGAGCGAGAACCCGGTCTTCTACGTCCAGTACGTCCACGCGCGCATCGGATCGATCTTCCGCAAGGCCGCCGAACTGGGCCTGTGGAAAAAAGACGAGGGCCTGCCCATGCCCAACGCGCGCTACCTCGCCGCGCCCGAGGAGCGCGCTCTCATCCTAAAGCTGGCCTGGTTCCCGGAGGTCCTGCTCGACGCCGAGCGGTTCCTGTCGCCGCACCCCCTGGCCAACTACCTCATGGAATTAGCCGGACTCTTCCATCCTTTCTATGAGAAATGCCCGGTGGCCACCGCCGAAGACCCCGAGATCGCCAAGGCCCGCCTGCTGCTGATCGCCGGCGTGCGCGATGCCATCCGCGAAGGGCTGGGCCTGCTCGGAGTCTCCGCTCCCGAGCAGATGTGACGACGGCTTCCTAGCAGCCCGTCGTCGGGGGCTTCTTGGCGTGGTCGACAGTTCCCGCGCGAAGCGCGTCGCGTTCCTTGTCCGGGACGAGGCTCACCTCGACATCGAGCTGGGCCCCCATCACGCCCAGCCAGCGCAGGTCGTCGCGGCCGAGGATGATGGGCGGCAGGGACTTGCGCTGGACGGTGCAGATCATCTTGATCGTCGCGACGGCGGCGAACTCGCCGATCTTGGCCGCGATGGGAGCCGCCCTGCGGATCACCGACTGGACGTGCTCCTCGAGCGAGGCCGTCGGCGGCGGCGTCGAGATCAGCGTGTAGCAGTTCGCCTTCTCGATGGCCCCGAAGACCCCGGTGCGGTCGCCGATCTTCCACGCCTCGTCGGGCTTGATGCCGAGACGGGCCTCGATCTCCGCGGGCGTGAGCGTCGCACTCGTGATCCTCAGCTGGACGGAGATGTTCTCCCGGGCGATCACCGGATGCTCCGGAAGGCGGCGCTGGCGGCCACGATCGTCTTGTCGAGGTCGCTCTGTGTGTGCGCGGCGCTCACGAAAGCCGCCTCCCACTGCGCGGGCGGCAGATAAACGCCGCGCTTGAGCATCTCGTGGAAGAACCGGCCGTAGCGCGCCTTGTCGGCCTTGAGCGCGCAGGCGTAGTCCGTCACCTCTCCCTCGACGAAGAAGGGCGTGAACATGGAGCCGATGGACTGGATGCGCAGGGAAACCCCCGCCTGGAGAGCGCACAGGCGCAGGCCCTCGCAGAGATAGTTCTTCAACCACTCCATCCGCGCGTAGGGCTTCTCGCGGCGCAGAAGGTCGAGCATCGCGATGCCGGCCGCGACGGCGACGGGATTGCCCGAGAGCGTGCCCGCCTGGTAGGCCGGGCCCTCGGGAGAGACCACGCTCATCACGTCCTTGCGCCCGCCGTAGACGCCCAGAGGCAGGCCGCCGCCCACGATTTTGCCGAGGATGGTCAGGTCGGGTTTGACGGCGAACAGGTTCTGAGCGCCGCCGTAGCAGACCCGGAAGCCGGTGATGACCTCGTCGAAGATGAGAAGAGCCTTTTCCCGCGTCGTGATCCGGCGTAGGCCCTTCAGATAGTCCTCGACCGGGAAGACGACGCCCATGTTGGCCGGGACGGGTTCCACGATGATGGCCGCGATGCGGCCCTTGTTCTTCTTGAACGCGGCTTCCACGGCCGGCAGGTCGTTGAAGGGCAGCACGACCGTCGTCTCCGCGAAGGCCTTCGGCACGCCTGCGGAGTCGGGAATGCCGAGGGTGGTGGCGCCCGAGCCGGCCGAGACAAGGAGGCTGTCGACGTGGCCATGGTAGCAGCCCGCAAACTTAATGATGAGGTCGCGCCCGGTGAAAGCGCGCGCGGCGCGCACCGCGCTCATGTCGGCCTCGGTGCCGGAACTGGTCATGCGCAGGAGTTCGATCGAGGGGAATGCGTCCTTAATGTCCTCGGCCAACTCCACTTCGGCCATGGTCGCCGCGCCGAAGGTGCTGCCGCGCTCGAGGGCACGCTTGGCCGCCGTGACGATCTCCTTGCGGGCATGGCCGAACATCAGGGGACCCCAGGACAGGCAGTAATCGACGAAGCTCCTGCCGTCGGTGGAGACAAGCCGGGAGCCGGCGCCCGACTGGACGAACACGGGCGTGCCGCCCACGGATTTAAAGGCCCGCACCGGCGAGTTGACCCCGCCCACGAGCGACTTGCGGGCGCGCGCGAAGAGCGCCTTCTGGCTCATCTTGCCGATCTTTTTGCGCATCGTCTTCTTTACGCGAGCCATCGGGCGGCCTCCAAGGCGTAGTAGGTCAAGATGAAGTCGGCGCCGGCGCGCTTGATGCACGTCAGCGACTCAAGCGCCACCCTCTTCTCATCAATCCAGCCGTTGGCCGCCGCGGCCTTGATCATGGCGAACTCACCGGAGACCTGGTAGGCGGAGGTCGGCAGACCGAAGCGCGTCTTCACCGCTTTCAAAACGTCCAGATAGGGCAGGGCGGGCTTCACCATCAGCATGTCCGCCCCCTCGTCGACGTCGAGCTGGACCTCGCGCATGGCTTCCAGGAAGTTGGCGGGGTCCATCTGGTAGCCGGAGCGGTCGCCGAAAGAAGGCGGCGACTCGGCGGCCTCACGGAAGGGACCGTAGAAGCCGCTGGCGTACTTGGCCGCATAGGCCAGGATGGGCGTATGCGCAAATCCCGCCGCGTCCAGGGCCTTGCGCATCACGCCGACCTGGCCGTCCATCATGCCCGAGGGGGCCACGATGTCGAAGCCGGCCCTGGCCTGGGAAACGGCGGTCTTGGCCGCGAGCTCCAGAGTGGGATCGTTGAGCACGACCCCATCCTTGACGATGCCGCAGTGGCCGTGGTCGGTGTACTCGCAGAAGCAAAGATCCGAGATCAGCAGCAGGTCCGGATACTTGTTCTTCATCGCGCGCGCGGCCTTCTGCACGATGCCATCCTCCGCATAGGCCCCGGATGCCTTGGCGTCCTTCTTGTCCGGGATGCCGAAGAGGATGACGGCGGGCACGCCCAGCGTGAGCGCTTCGCCGGCGGCCTTGACCGCCGTGTCCACGGAGAACTGGAAGTGGCCGGGCATGGAGGAGATGGGGCGCTTCTCGCCCTTGCCGGGACGGATGAAGAGGGGCAGCACGAAGTCCTGGGCGGAGAGCTCGGTCTCGCGAACCAAGGTCCGCAGGGCCGGGGAGACACGCAGGCGTCGGGGACGGCTATCGGGGAAGGCCATGGGAGGCATTTTACTATAATCCTTACCGGCGAGGGGATTCAGGGACGGCCTGTACCCCGGATTCTGTCCATCCCTTGCGGGACTGGAGGATCATTTCTCTCTGCGGCCACCGGGCGGCTGCCCCGGGCTTGCGCCCGGGCGTGCGCGAGCAGCGCGCGCCACCCCACTGCCTTGCTCCCGACGGGGTTGACCGATGCCGCGGACCTCGCGGACCGCGCGGTGGGCTCTTACCCCACCTTTTCACCCTTACCCTCTTGCGAGGGCGGTTATTTTCTGTGGTACTGTCCGTCGACGGGAATTATAGTCCCCGCCTCCCCGCCTTTCGACGGGCGTCGTGCCCTACGGAGTCCGGAAGTTCCTCCCGCCTTGCGGCGAGCGACCCCCCGGCCGTCCCTGAAATCGGTTACGCGGCGGTCTGCGCCGCCTTCTCGGGCCTGTACAGGATGCGCTGGCAACTGTCGCAGTTGACCAGCGCCTTTTGCTTGGCCACATCAGCCATCATGCTGGGCGAGATATTGATCTGGCACGAAGCGCAATGGCCGTCGACGACCGGCACGATGGCGTCGGGCCTGCCGCGCGAACGGAGGTGGTCGTAGACCTTCATCGGTTCGGGGGGCACGGCTGCCGCCGCCGCATCGCGCTCGGCCTTGGCCGTCGCGTGTCGGCCCTGGGCGTGGGACATCTCGGCTTCAAGCCTCTCAAGGTCCTTCTTGGAAAATGCTTCTGTTGTCTTGAATTCCGCGGTCGCGGACTTCTCTTCGGCGCGGGCCTTATCGATGTCCTCCATGAGCTGGAGAATCTCGGTCTCGATGTCGCCGACGGCAGCCTTCTCTTTCTCGATCTCGGACTGGAGCGCCTTATAGGCGTCGTTACTCTTGACTTCGTTGAGCTGGAGGCTGTGCTTGCGCGCGGCCTCATCCTTGGCGGCCACATCCAGCTCCTTGGCCTTCTTTTTCTTCTCGAACTCAAGGATCTTGGCCTTCGCGGCGTCCATGTGACGCTTCTCGCCATCGAGATCGGCTTTCAAGGCCGCGATGCGCGGCGGCACCGCATCGATCTCCTTCTGGATGGAATCGAGCACGGAGTCCTTCTCCTGCAGGGAGATGAGAGACTGGAGGGCTTCTTTGGTCAGGGCCATAAATCGGGCCCGGCAAGAATCCATTTCCCGAGCATCACATGAGGATTGTACCACTTTCGGACAAGCCATGGGGCGGCCGCAACCGCTTCGCGACCATGAGGTATGCTAAACTGGAAAAAGTCCAGCGCAGCCTGGAAATCCCGACATGCATCCTGGAGCCGATCTGAAATCAGGCAAAAAAGAGGAAATCCATTTGCGCCGGGCCCTCCTCCTCGACGACAAGAACGCATCCGGCGCCGGCGATGCCTGGGCGCGTTTCCTTGTCCAACAGGCACGATTCCTCGAGCTGGCACGATTCCTGCGCCGGTCGCCGGAACACCTGAAACGCGAAGATCCGGATTTTCACATCGGCTGGGCCTACGGTTTGGCGCACCAATGGCGCCTCATGCGGCACCATTTCAAGCGACACAGCCAACTCGCCCAAAAAAACAAGGCCGGGGCCAATAAAATCCAATTGTTTTGCGCGCTCATGTGCCTCCAAAAATACGGACCGGCCTTTGAGTTGGCGGAAAACATCCTGGATGATGCACGCACCATGCCGCGGCAATACCAGGCCCGGATGCTCCAGCCCTTGGAATATCAGGAGCGATTGGTTCAGCCTTGGCCTTGGCCGGAGAATGGGTCGCGCACGCGGATCAGTCATTACTGCGCCCGAGAAATCAAGGCGCTGGATGAGTGGAGCCGTCGCCATCCCGCCTCGATTTGGGCCGATTTCTATAAAAACTGCCTCTACACATGCATGGGACGGCCTGAAGAGGCCCAACGCGCCCAGGCCCGGCTGAGGCATCTTCCCGTGCGCCGCTATGGTTGGATGCGGCTCAACAGCGGACTGCGCAATCTCCATCTCGGGCGCTACGACGAGGCCGCCATCGATCTCAAGGCTTGCCTGCACGCCTCGGGTCGGTTCTGGCGCGTGCGGTGCTTGCTGGCGGAGGTCAGTCTATGCCAAGGTGATGCGCCGTCCGCCTGGAATGCGTTCGACCGTGCGGCCAAGCGCGCAGCGCCCCTCAATCGCAACCAGATCTTCGCATGGCGCGGAGAGGCTCTTTTATGGACCGGCGACTACCAGGAAGCCCTGAGCTGGCTGACCCAGGCCATCAACCAATGCGATTACGCCTTGTGCTGGCGGGGCGCGGCCCTGATGCTTGTGGGGAAACATGAAGAGGCCCTGCTCGATCTCAACCGCGCCATCCTGCCGGGCTCGGAAGACATGGAAGCCTTCATATGGCGCGGCGAACTTTTTCGACGCATGGGACGGCATCAAGAATCGCAAAAGGACTTCGATCGCGCCGATCGGATCTCATCCTGGGCCGGGGATGGGCTCTATGTCAACCGCGCACTTTTGAGGCATGCCCTCGGAGACAAAATCGGGATGCGCCGCGAGTTCAACCGCCTTGATGGCGCCGTCGTGGATTTTCTGGCCGGCCATCTCCGCATCCCGCTTTCTGCCGCGTACACCGACGATGCCGTGCAGCGCATTCTCAATTCCGGCATCCAGCTGTTCCGCGGAGTCCGCCGGGAGCCTTATTTGCGGGCGATCTGGATGCGCCGAGCCGCGGCTACAGAGTAGCCCGCCTCAAGATCAGCGCGCGCCCCCCATGCCCCTAGACACGCATTATGCTAGTCTCAAAGAATGCTCCCTTTAAAAATAGCCCTGGCCTTTGTCCTTTTGATCTCTTCAGCCTCCGCCGCGGAAGTGACCTCGGCGCAGCTGCGCAAAATCGCAGAACGGATACGCTCGTCGAATGAGGGCGCCGTCTGCCGAGACGCGGGGGACGATTCCAGTTGGATCAACCCCAAACAACTGACGCGCGAGGCGTCTCTTCAGGTTATTTATCGAGACCTGGCCGCGCTCGAATACAAGGAGTCCCTGGTCGGGGTTGCCGGCGATCAGGCTTCGCAGGCCAAGTCTGCCCTCAGCCGCCTTGAGAAAGACCGTGCGACCGCCCTCAAGGACGCGGAACTCGTAACGGTGACTCCCGACATGCTGATCCCGGCCTCGTGCACCGGACAATGTTGCTACGAGCAGTCCACCTATCTGGGAAGCCGCTGCGTCTGCTGCATGGGGCGTTCGGTGAGCGTCGCGGCGGGACGCAAGGTCTCCACCAAGTCGGACCTGGAGATCGCCAAACTCGACAAAACCTTGGACGAGGTCGCGCGCCGTCTGGGCGGCGAGCCCGATCAGGCGGTCTCGCTCCATTACCAAAGCGCGCAGATCTACGAGGAGATGGCAAACGCCGCCGCGCAGGCCGCCGAGACGCCGGCCCCCCAGAAGGCCGTCAAAGAGAAACGGGAGCCGGAGCCCATCCCGGCCAACGAGACGAAAAAGCAACGCAAGGCGCGCGAACAGCGCGAGCGCGAACGCCAGGTCGAGGACAGCGCCGAAGACAGCCATAAATCCCTCGAGCGCGAAACGGAAAAGATCGCCCCCAGCGGCAGCGAATAGCCCAAGGTCGCGGGCCGCAGGCTCAAGGACGGCTACAGCCTGGGCGACCTGGCTCCAGATCTTGACAAAACAAGGGCTGCGGGTAATACTTAGCACATGTCCCGGAGGATCGCCATGAACCCCATAAAAGCTCTCGCCACAGTCGGTATTGCCGTTTTGCTTCACGCAGGAGCGGCATACGCAGGTGTCGCCTCTGCCGCCGACCTGGATAATTATCCCCTCTTCAGCAGAGACTTTCGGGCCGTCGTGAACGCCGCCGGCACCGTCGTTCCGGACGTTAATATATGGGACGTCGGGCCTGGGCCCGGCGAGGTCGCCTATTGGGAGACATTCGCGATCAAATTGCAGGGGCCTTCGGATGTGTTGCGGAACAAAAAGGAGGGTGGACACTATTTTAGATAAATTAGCCCCTTTCGCACCGGACTCGCCCCACACCCGCCTATTGTAGCCCCGCCCCGGAATTAATCAAGAGATGATTTGTGCCGCCCAGGAGTTCCTTCCGCCGTCTTTCATACAGCCGCCGTCAAAATCGCTTCGGCCGGGCATAGCCCGTCCGGCCCGCTCTCGCGGGCCTCTACGCCGGCCACTCGCTCGGAAAGTCCTGCCTCCCATCCCTGTCGCCGCGCGGGTCCACCTGGCTGTTCTCATCCCCCCGCTCCTCGCTCCCCGGTGGCGCACGCGACGCCTTCATCTTCGGAAACTCCGTCGGCCACCCTTGATGGGCCAGGATTCGATCCAGCTCACGGTCGTCCAGGATCACCGAGACGGCTACATACTACCCACTACCCGGACTTTGTTGAGATTCATTAC
>CAYHNV010000121.1:0-7801 GCA_964358065.1 uncultured Elusimicrobia bacterium
GTCATTCACCCATCAGACTTCAGTCAGGCAGGGAATGGGTTCACCGAATGTTTACAGCTAGCCAGCTTCTGCTGCGTTGACTGGTATGGGGTAACTGCTCAGGTCGAACTGATCAACATCCAGTAGTCGTCGCAACTCAAGTCGGCGTCCAAATCAGCGCACGCAGTTCTTGCCGGCGCGCTTGGCCTGGTAGAGGTTGACGTCGGCCCGTTGGAGGAAGTCGGCCGGGGTCTCCTTGGAGTTGCCGTCGTAGGTCGCGGTCCCGATGCTGAGCGTGGTCATGTAGCCGTTCTTCGCGACGGCGCTGCGCACCCGGTCGGCCACATGGAGGCAGATCTGATTATCGGCGCCAGGCATGATGACCAGGAATTCGTCGCCGCCGTAGCGCCCCAGGATGTCGTTGGACCGCACGTTGGCGCTGATGGTCTCGGCGGTCTCCCGGAGCACGCGGTCGCCGAAGAGATGTCCGTGGCTGTCGTTGACGTTTTTGAAGTCGTCGATGTCCAGAATCAGAAGCGAGAGCGGGGACTTGTTGGTCATCGTCCGCTGAATCTCGAGTTCCAGGACCTCGTAGAGGTAGCCGTAGGTGTACGTTCCTGAGAGGGCGTCGGTGACCGACTTAAGGTGGAGCTCTTCCACGCGAGCCGAGAGCATCCGGTTGCTCACGCGCTGGCGCTCCGAGCGGACTCCCAGCACGTAGCCGAATACCGCGAAGACCGCGCTTGTGCCCAGAGCCATGTACGTGTAGAAGAAGGAGTTGTATTGCAGCTCGTTGCGCACCCAGAGCGATCTGAGCAATGGGTCGGCCAGCCAGAAGCGCAGGAGAAAGGCTCCCAGGGGCGAGATCAGTCCCATGAACGCGCCCAGGGCGGTGTAGGCGTAGTGGTGCGGCAGTCCGCGCCAGAAGGGCCGCGAGTCGACACGGTCGGCCCGGCGGCGCAGGCGCGTCATCTCAGTTCTTCGGGATTGAGGGTCCAGAGCAGGCGGGGCGACTTTCCCAGCTCCATGGCGACGACGCCGCCGGGGCGGATGTCGTAGATGGACCCGGTCAGCAGGGCGGCGATCTCTCCCACCTGGGGCTGATGGCCGACGGCGAGGACCTCATCGACGGCGGAAGCGCGCGCCTTAAGCTCGTTGAGGACCTCTGCCGGGGGGCGGGTGTTATCGAGCGGGGGGAAGACGAAGGTCCCCATGGCGGGCTTGAGCGTCTCGGCGGCCACCGCCCCGGTTTGGAGGGCGCGGGTCAGCGGCGAATACAGCAGGATTCGGGGCCGACCGCCGCGCTTGGCGATTTCAAGCGCCATGAGGCGGACATCTTGGCGCCCCCTCTGCGAGATCGGCCGCAGGGCGTCGCTCGCCACTGCGGACTCCGCGGCGGAAGGGGACTGTCCGTGGCGCATCAGGAATAGGATCTTCATTCGGGCCGACAATCTAGCAAATCAGAAGAAGTATTCAAACGAGGCGAAGAACTGCTCCTGGAGACGCTCCGCCCAAGGACGTCGGCGCCAATCGTCGAGGGTGATCTCCCGGGAGCCCTCCAGCGCGCCTTCGAAGCGGCGCGCCAGTTCCTCGGCCAAGGGAAGGTCGAGGGCGTGGAGGTTGACCTCCAGGTTGTGGCGGAGGCTGCGGTGGTCCAGGTTGTAGGAGCCGACCGCGCACCATTGCTTGTCGACGACCACGGACTTGGCATGGAGCATGGGGCCCTGCCACTCGAAGATGCGCACGCCGTGCGTGAGCAGCGAGCCGTAGGTCGCGCGCATCGCGTGCCGGACGGACGGGATGTCCGAGACGCCCGGCACCAGCACGCGCACGGACACGCCTCGCTTGGCGGCCTGCCGCAGCGCGCGGCGGATGCGCCAGTCCGGGATGAAGTATGAGTTGGCGATAAGCACTTCCGCGCGCGCCGCGCGCAGGGCGTTGACGTAGGCCTCGCGGATGACGAGGCGCCGCAGGAACTCGTGATTGCCAACGATCCGCACGCGCGAGGTCCCGCGGACCTCCTCGGGACTGCCGCAGGAGTCGAACCAGCGGTTCTTCTGCTTGAACCAGACCTCGCGGAAGAGGCGGTCCAGCTCGTGGGCCGCGGGTCCCTCCACCTTCACGTGCGCGTCGGGCCAGTCCTGGCCGCCGAGCTCGGTGGGGGCGTGCTCATGACACAGGTTCATGCCGCCGGTGAAGGCCGTGCGGCCGTCACAGACCAGGATCTTGCGGTGGTCGCGCTTGTTCCAGGCCCAGCGCGGACGCCAGGGGGCCACCGGGTGGTACTCTAAGATCTTCACGCCCGCGTTGCGCATCAAGGTCTCCAGGCGCGGGTTCATGTCGATGGAGCCCACGGAGTCGAAGATGAGGCGCGTCGGCACGCCCGCGCGGGCCTTCTGTGCGAGGAGTTCCGCGAAGGTCCGTCCCGTGTCGTCGTTGCCGAAGATGTAGGTTTCGAGGTGGACCGACTCGCGCGCGGCCTCGATGGACTGCGCCATGGCCGCGAAGAGGTCGCAGCCCCGGGTGTAGAGCGTGAGGCGGTTGCCCGGGGTGTATTCGTCGTAGTCCCAGGAGAAGTCTCCGGACCCCGGCTTGGGGCGGCGCTTGAGGAGTCTCGGGACGCGAGGCAAACGCGGCAGCGGCACGCGAGAATGTTACAATAACCGCCTTCATGGCGGGAAAAGAACACTTCGAGAGGCTCCAGGCCCTCCTCGACCTCGAGCGCGAGGCCGAGAAAACGGAGAACCTGCGTGAACTGCGCAAGTTTCCAGTCCTTCAGCGCGAGGCGCTGGGCAAGACGGTGACCGGCCTGACGATCGACGGCGTCGAGATGGGCCTGGCGGCAATGACGCTCGTGACGCTGTCGCGCCCGTCCCGGGGCGAAGACCTCTCGCCCTTCCACGCGATGAACTCGGGCGATAACGTCCTTCTGAGCCTGCCCCCGAACTTCGAGCCCAAGTCCGCCGAAGGCACGCTCTATAAGGTCGAAGAATTCCGCGTCACCGTGGCCTTGAACGGCCCCGGTCTCGAGCCCGGCACGGAGATCCGCGGCGCCTGCCAGATCGACCTGCTGGGGTCCGACGCCACTTACCAGCGCATGCGCAAGGCCCTGATCACGGTCTCTGAGACAAAACGTTCGCGCTTGTCGACGCTGCGCGAGGTCTTCATGGGCGAGACCGTTCCCGCGCGCTCGCGCGTGAGGAAGGTTCGTTTCTTCAATCCCGATCTCAACGAGTACCAGCAAGAGGCCGTCAAGCGGGCGCTTGCGGCCGAGGATGCGGCGCTTGTCCACGGTCCTCCCGGAACGGGCAAGACGACCGTCCTTGTCGAGATCGTCCGCCAGCATGTCTGCGCCGGCGGACGGGTGCTGGCCACCGCGCCCTCCAACATTGCCGTCGACAACATCCTGGAGAAGCTCCTGCCGACCGGACTGCGGGTGGTGCGCCTGGGTCACCCCGCGCGCACACTCGAGAGTCTGCGGCACGGCAACCTCGCGGCGCAAGTCGAGGCGGAACCCCTCTACGAAGAGGTCCGCGCGCTCGACGCCAAGCGCGAGAAGCTGGCCAAGCGCAGCTCCAGCCACGGCCGGGGCATCGGCCAGCTTGGCTACGCGGAACGTCAGCAGCGCGAGCGCGAGATCTCCCACCTGTGGCGCGAGGCGCGCGACCTGGAGTTCGAGATTTCCCGCCGCATCGTCGCCTCGGCCAACGTGGTCCTTGGCACGCACGCGGGCATCTCCAAGCGCTTCGTCAAGGGCGACTTCGATCTGGCGGTTCTCGATGAGGCTTCCCAGGCCTCGGAGCCCCTGTCCTGGGTTCCCTTGTGCATGGCCAAGAAGGCTGTCTTCGCGGGCGACGCCAACCAGCTTCCGCCCACCATCTACTCCAAGGAAGCCGCCGAGGGCGGCCTGGCCGTCACCCTTTTTGATCGCCTCAAGGACCTGCTGCCCCCGTCGGCGCAGACGCTGCTGCGCGTGCAGTACCGCATGCATGAGGAGATCATGCGTTTTCCCTCGGAGAGCTTCTACGACGGCAAGCTCATCGCCCATTCGTGCGTCGCCCAGCGCACCGCTGACGAGCTTCCTGGAGTGACGACGAGCGACTTCACGAGCCGTCCCGTCACATTCGTCGACACCGCCGGCGCCGGTTTCGACGAGGCCTGGAACGACCTTCTGGAGAGCCGCGAGAACAAGGGCGAGGCCGAGCTGGCGGTCAGGATCCTGCGCGAACTTCTCGCGTCGGGCCTGAAGCCCAAGGATGTCGCCATCCTCACGCCTTATGTGGCGCAGGCCAAGCTTTTGAAGACCCTGGTGCGCGAGCCGGGCCTGGAGATCGGCTCGGTCGACGGCTTCCAGGGCCGGGAGAAGGAGGCGGTCATCCTCTCGCTCGTGCGTTCCAACGAGGGCGGCCAGATCGGCTTCCTCTCCGACATGCGGCGGCTCAATGTCGCCATCACCCGCGCGCGCCGCTGTCTCATCGTCGTCGGCGATTCGGCGACCATCGCGCGTCATCCCGTCTACCAGAAGTTCATCGTGCACGCCGACGCCTTGGACTCCCACCGCTCCGCCTACGAGTGGATGCAAGCCTGACGTCGTCGCGCCGACCTGCGGCCATTGGCGGCAGAGGTCCTAGGGCGGGGTAGGGCCATTGCCTGTCGGCGGCGGCCTTTGTGGCCCAGGTCCGCGCCACGGCTTGCGGCTATCATCGGGCAGAGAGGAGTCTTGAGCATGCCTACGATGTCTTCAATCGGCCCCTGTCGCTTCCGCCGCCTTCTGGCGGCGGTTCTCCTGGCTTTCGCGCTGGGTGAAGCCTCCGCCCTGAGGGTGCGCTTTGCTCTTATTCTCCCCCCCTTGGGGGGGCGCTCGGGCGCCCCGGCGCCTCTTCAGCCCGCGGCCCAGCCGATCATGTCTCTTTCGCCGGTCGCCTCGCTCCTCGTTCCGACTCCGGCGGTGCTTCCCGTTTCCGTGGTTCCCGTGGCTCTGAGTGCGACGTCCGTTCTTCTTGCCGTGCAGTCTCCGCGGGGCGCCCAGGCGCCGGTCCAGGAAGGCGAGTGGCGCCGATTCTTCGATGGGGGCCTTCAGGTCTCCCGCGGCGTCCTCGGCCCAAGCACTCCGTCCGCGGGCGATCGCGGCCGGGGACTCGCCTCGAGTTCCCTGCCGCGAGCGGCAAGGCCGGCCCGACCGGCGCCGGCTCTCATCATCCAGCCGAGCCCCGCCCCGCAGGCCAGGGCGACCTGGATGAAGAGGATCGGCTCACGGGCTTTTTGGATGGCCGTGGCCATCATCGTGCCCGGCGGCTTCCTGGTGCTGGGCATCTATTGGTCGTACCGGGCCATCGCCGCCTACCTCCGGCGTCGTCGATAAGCCGGAATTTCCCGCCTCGGGGCTCCCCGCCTGCTTGGAATCCGCGCATGTTCGTAATAAACAATTCACACGCATCCCATACACTTTTTCAGCATGTCATGTGACACGGCCGCCGTGGCGGCTGTTTTGCTGTTTATAACGCTCGTCGCGCGCGCGGCGAGTCCCACCTCCGCTGACTTCCTTGGCGTTGGCGTCGGTCCCCGACCGGTGGCGCTGGGCGAGGCCTATGTGGGCCTGGCCGACGACGGTTACGCGGCGGCCTACAACCCCGCGGGCTTGGCCGGCCTGCGGCGCCAGGAGGCTTCCTTCGCCTACAATCGCCACCTGCAGGGCGTGGCCCAACAGGAACTGCACTACGCGTTGCCGACCGCGGATCTCGGCACTTTCGGTCTGGCGGCGACGTCCCTGCAGGTCAGCCCCTTCGCCGGCTACGACGCCAACGATCAGCCGGCGGGCAAGGTCTCGGCCCAGGACCTGGCGGTGGGGGCGCAGTACGCGCTGTCGCGGGGGCCGCTGATGCTGGGAGTCGGGGGCAAGTTCCTGGATTTGAGGCTGGCCGACGCCAAGGCGTCGGGTACGGCCTGGGATGGGGGCGTTCTCTATCAACTCGGAACCGCGGTGCGCCTGGGGATGTCGGTCGCGAACCTGGGCCAAAGCCTAAAATTCGACCGGGAGGCCTTCCCTCTTCCGCGGGTGTTTCGATTCGGCGTCTCGGGCCGGCTGGATATGATCGGCAAGAGCTACCTGATCCTCACGGCGCAGGCGAGTCTGCCCAACGACCACACCCCCTACCCGGCCGCGGGCTTGGAGTTTTGCCGGGAGGACCTCTTCGCGCTTCGCGCGGGCTACACGGGGCGCCTGGACATAGGCCAAGGCTGGAGCGTGGGAGGCAGCTTCAAGCTCATCCACAACGGCTTCAGCTGGTATTCCTATTCCGAGTACGCGTCCTCCATGCCGGATGTGGAGGTCGACTACGCGTTCGTCCCCATGGCGGTCTTGGGCGACACGCACCGCATCGGCCTCGTCATGCGCTTCGGTCGGGACAAGGGATCCGAGCGGGAGTTCCCGGCCAGGACCCGGTCGAAGAGAAACCGCGAAAAAGACGCATCGGAGGTGCTCTATTTCTACCAAGCGCTCTGAGGGCGGCGTGCTCAAGCGTCTTCTCGTCTTCCTGGCGATGGGGATATCTTTCCTGCTGGGCTACGCGGGGGCCCAGGTCATTTCCGGGGGCGTCTTGGGACTGCACAACCCATTCTTCAACGCCGGCGGTTCGGGTCAGAGCCTCGTGGGGGGCACGCTGTCGCTGCTGCACTCGATCGGACAGGGTGCCGTCACGCCCATGAGCGGGGGCACCCTTAACCTTACGCCGGGCCTCACGGATGTCGACGTTGCGGCCCGGACCGACCTGGAGCTGGCGCACGCCTTCCCAACTCCGTTTCGGCCGAGGATGGGTCACGACCGCATCACCTTCCGCAACCTGGGCCTCAATGCCAGGATCCGCGTCTACACGCTCTCCGGGCAATTGGTGCGGACCTTCCCTAAGACGGATGGCGCGACGCAGGACTTGGTATGGTACCCCGTGTCCGACGACCACGGGCGAAGCGTGGCCAGCGGGGTGTATTTATACGTCATCGAGGGAGATTCGGGCCGCAAGACGGGCAAGCTGATGATCATTCGGTAGGGGGAGTTATGGCAACGACCTGTGGGACGGTGAAGGCGATCGTGCTTGGGGGGCTGCTGCTCTGCGGGGGGGCCGCGGCGCGAGCGCAGATGCGCACGCAGGCGGGGAGCGTGCCGGCGGGGACCGTGCCCGGTGCGATCAACTACCAAGGGCGGCTGCTGGACAACGGCGTTGCGGTGACGGGAACGCGGAGCATCAGTTTCCGCCTCTACAGCGCGGCGTCGGGCGGCACTTTGTTGTGGTCGAACGCCGCGCAGGCGATCACGGTGACGCAGGGGGTCTTCGGCGCGACGCTCTCGATCTCCACGGGGCCGTTGTCGGGGCCGGCGCAGAAGTACCTGGAGGTTCAGGTCGACAACACGACGCTCTCGCCGCGCGAACCGCTCAATGCGGTGCCCTACGCGCTGGTGGCCAAGAGCCTTGAGGACCAGGTGACGCTCTCGAGCGTGACGGTGGGCAGCCAGCTCATCAGTTCAGGGACCTTGAGCGTGGCGATGATCGGGGCCCTGTCGGGGACGGCGGGGGTGCGGGTGAGCACGAGCGTGATCGTCGAGAGCGCCTATCCCCAACTGCAGATGCGCAACACGAGCCAGGCGCTTCCGATGGGGCTCTACCGCTGGGCGGCGCCGGGCGACTACATGACGCTGGAGAAGAACGATTCGGCGGCGGGGGACTGGAGCGCTTCGACGGAACTTCTGCGCGTGACAAGCGGGGGCGATTTGGGCCTGGGGGCGGCGCCGGGCTACAAGCTGGACGTGCAGGGCGGGCAGATCAACGCG
>CAYHNV010000122.1:0-3932 GCA_964358065.1 uncultured Elusimicrobia bacterium
ATGGTGGTAGGGACAGGATTCGAACCTGTGTAGGCTATTGCCGCCGGTTTTACAGACCGGTGCTTTTGACCGCTCAGCCACCCTACCAGTACGACCAAAAACGTTTACGTCTAAAGCGTTTCTTCGTTTCTCGACTTTCGCGTCAAACCGAATTTAGCGGATTTTTTGTCGAGATGCGTGTCGAGATGAGCGCGAAAATTGTTGTTGATGCGAGCCCTGACTCTGTCGTCTCCCGATTTACGAACCGGCGGCAATCGGCTGTTTTACGGGCCTACTGAGTGAGAGCCAACGCATTATGGCAGTTTCAGGGACCTTGCGGCAAGCTTCTCCATTGGCGGCTTTATGTGCGTGCGACCTTTCCCCCGAGCTTGGGCCAGTTGAAAGTTACATGCCGGAAAGACGACAGATTCGGGCAGAGACTGCATGAGGCCGGATCGTGATGGTGATGCCGAGAGCTGGGGTCGGAAGAAACACTGCTTCAAATGGTCCGATCCCTGATCGCTCTCTGATTCCAAGAGACAATCGCAAAAGCTATCGATTAGTGGATGACGACGAACTTTCCTCTTGATTTGACCGCGCTCGAGTCCTGGCCGCGGACCTCGACCGTATAGAAATATACGCCGCTGCCCATCTTGGCGGTGTCCAAGGCATAGGTCTTGGGATAGGCGAGGTCGAACGACATGAGGCGTGTGCCCAGGAGATAGGGGGAATAGAAGGCTGAGAATCCGGGTCGCCGCAATAGGCTCAAGCCTGCGGGATTGAGGCTCGCGGCTCCGACATTGTCTGCCATGGCCACGAACCCCGGCCCCAGGGAGTCCGTGCGCGCGTCATGGGACATGTTGAGGGACATGCCCGTGGTCGTGGCTCCCAAAACAGGAGAGACCCCGGAGCATAGACAAATAAAAAGCACCGGAAACAATCTCATAGATCGTCCGATCTGATTATATATGACAAATTAATAACAGGATGGCTTGGGCAAGGACAAACCTCTGAATGAAGTTTTGGCGGCGGCCACAAGCTCATCGCCGAAATGGCTTTGGAGGATAATGTCACAATTTATAATCTAATATCTCAATAAATTAGTAGACATTGACTTATTTATATTCTTGTGACATACTATGACCATGCCCCGCATTCCAGTCCCTATTCCCTGGGCGAGAGTCGTCACGACGTCCGCCGACGCCGTACAGCGCAAGCGCATTGAGCGCGCCGCGGCGCGCGGCGAATTGGTTGCTCTCGGGCACGGAATATACGTGCGCGGCGGCGAGGACCCGGCCGCCGCGCTCGCCGATCACTGGCCCGACGTCGTCCGGCACTTGACGGACGCAAAGGGCCATGTCTCGCACCGCACCGCGCTGCATTTCAATCCCTATTCGACGGAGTGGTTCGTCTCCTGGCCGATGAAGCGCTACCGGACCATCACTTTAGGCCCCAAGCGGATACGCATCCTCGCCGGCATGCCGAAGCCCGAGACGAGCCAAATTTCCATGCTGGGCAGTCTTGGCCGAATCTCGACATTAGAGAACGCTCTCTTGGAGGTCACGGAGAAACGCCGAGGTGAGTACGCGACCGCCACGCTCACGCCCGAGGAGCTCGAGGAATTCCTCCTTGCGGCGGGCTCGCGAATCGACTTGAAAGCTCTGCGAGCCGGCGCGAAGCGCAACAAACGCGACGCCGCGGGGCTCCTCGAGGTCATCGCTGCGATCGACTCCCGCGATCCCGCCAAGGTGCGGTCTGCGAAGTTGCGCGCGCTCTTCAACAAGAATGACGGCGACCCGAGCCGGGTGGAGCTTTTCGCCGACCTCGCGGGATTCATGTCCGGACTGACCTCGGAAGGGATCGCGGGAAGGGCTTGGTCGTCCAACGACGCCGTCCAATTCGACCGCTTCTGCTTCATCGCGGCGTATTTCTCCAATTATATCGAGGGAACCGAGTTCTTGCCGGAGGACGCCGTCGGGATCGTGTACCGCGGGGAGGATCACGGCCCCGCGCCGGATCAGCGCACACTTGCGGCGACGCATCAGACTTACCTCTCCCTGCTGACGGCAATGACTCCTCCGGCCGTCAACGCCTCTTATGCGGCGTTCGAGAGCTACTTGAAGCGCCTGCATCTTTCCCTGGCGGGCGGCAATCCGGCGCTGCGCCCTGGGGAGTTCAAGACGCGGCCCAATCACGCCGGCGGCACACGCTTCGTCGATCCCGCGAAAGTCGGCCCTACGCTGCTCGCCGGCTGGGAGTTGAGCGGGAAGATCGCCTCGCCCTTTCACCGCGCCGTCTTTCTGGGGCTCGTGGTCTCGGAAGTCCATCCTTTCACGGACGGCAACGGCCGAGCCGCTCGGCTCGTCACGGACGCCCATCTGCTGGCGGCGGGATTCTCGGGGATCATCGTGACGACGCGCTCCCGGGATCTCTATATCAAGGCCTTGCGCGGCGTCTCTCGCCGCGACTCCTCACGAGATGACTGGCGAACTCTTTGGATCTCGACCATGGAGAAACTCTACCGGGCCTATCGTGAGCTCCCAGTCCGATCCAACGAGGACGTTTTGGACTTCTGCCGTAAAGAAAACCTCCAGGCCTGAGGCAACCTTGCAGCTGGACGCGTAGTTCTCTGGGTCAAATCCGGCGTCCGCTCTCCGGTGAGCACCCACAGAAACGAAGGCGAGAACACGAAGTCCGCTTCTCTTTCGACCAGGATCAGAAGGAAACGATCTTGTCCGAGTCGCGAATGATTTCGTGAAGATCCTTCATCGTCGACAGCGGACACAGTTCGGAGCCGCTCGAGTTCCGCAGCTTCAAGCATGTACCGCAGGCCAGGATCTTCCCGCCTCCGTCCACCAAAGCCTGCATCTGCTCGACGACTTTGAACTGGTCGGTGTTCAGTTTCTCGCATTCAACGCCCTTGGCAAGCAGGAATACGCGGACGCCGTCGCCCTGCTTGAGCGCGAAGACGCCGAGGCGAAAGGCGTTCCAGACGGTTTCCGGGTCCGTCGAATAAATCACGATGCCGAGTTTCATATTCGTCCTCCTACCAAGCGTTAAGCCTTCAGTATCCTGGGGTGGGAGAGCCGATAGAAGATGCGCTGGCCCTCCCGGCGCGCCAGAAGAATCCCTTTTCCGCGCATGATCGCCAGTTGCTGTGAGACATTGGCTTTTGGAAGACCCATCTTCTTCCACAGCTCCCCGGCCGTCCTTTCGCCACTCCGCAACAGGTCGATGATCTCCAGTCCGAGGTTGCGCAACTACATTGTAATATAAAGACACGCAAGGCGAGGACTCGCCCCCTGGAGAGGAAGCCTCGGAGCCCGGGCAGCCCGCACGTTCTATGCTGAGTTCGCCGCAGTCAATCCAGACTTGCCTGACTTGCCTGGACCAGGCGGTCCGGTTCGAGCCTGGGGAGAGGGGACGCCTTTTTTGTATCATCAAGCGCATGACCGAGTCCGACGCGGACACCCCGCCCATCCCCTCCTTCGTGGACCGCGGCAACGCGGAGTTTCTGGCCAACGCGGCCCATCACCAGTCCCTCCTCTCGGACCTGCGCGCGCGCCTGGGCCGCAACAGCCAAGGCGGCCCGAAGAAGTCCGTGGACCTGCATCGCTCCCGCGGCAAGATGACCGCGCGCGAGCGCGTCGAGCGCCTCATCGATCTGGGAACTAATTTCCTTGAGTTCTCGGCCTTGGCGGCCATGGGCATGTACGACGACGAAGTCCCCGCGGCGGGCGTGGTCACGGGCCTCGGCGTTGTCAGCGGCCGCCTGTGCGTGATCGTGGCCAACGACGCCACGGTCAAGGGCGGCACTTACTACGCGGAGACCATCAAGAAGCACCTGCGCGCGCAGGAGATCGCCCGGGAGAACCGCCTGCCCTGCGTCTACCTTGTGGACTCCGGCGGCGTCTTCCTGCCCAAGCAGTCCCAGGTCTTCCCGGATAAGGAGG
>CAYHNV010000122.1:3942-7694 GCA_964358065.1 uncultured Elusimicrobia bacterium
CTATGTCCCGGCCATGTCGGACGAATCTGTTATCGTGCGCGGCCAGGGCACGATCTATCTGGGCGGCCCGCCTCTGGTCAAGGCCGCGACCGGCGAGGAATCTTCCACCGAGGAGCTGGGCGGCGGGGACATGCACTGCCGGACCTCGGGTGTGAGCGATCACCTGGCCGACAACGCCGAGCATGCCCTGCAGATCGGACGTTCCATCGTGGCGAACCTCAACTCTCAGCGGTTCGACCTCGGAGAGGGCGAGCCGCCTCTTTATCCGGCGGACGACCTGTATGGCATCGTCAACCGCGACCTGCGGCGCCCGTGCGACCCGAAGGAGGTGATCGCGCGCATCGTCGACGGTTCGCGTTTCCATGAGTTTAAGGCGCTCTATGGAACGACGCTGACCTGCGGCTTCGCGAAGATATTCGGCCGTCCGGTCGGCGTACTCGCCAACCGAGGCATCCTCTATTCGGAGTCCTCGCTCAAGGGCGCGCACTTCATTGAACTCTGCGACCAGCGCCGGATTCCCCTGCTGTTCCTCCAGAACATCACGGGCTTCATGGTCGGGCGCGAGTTCGAGCAGGGCGGCATCATCAAGCACGGCGCCAAGCTCGTGCAGGCGGTCTCGACGGCCCGCGTGCCCAAGGTGACGGTCATCGTGGGCTCATCCAATGGCGCCGGCAATTACGCGATGTGCGGCCGCGCTTACGGCGCGCGCTTCCTGTTCACCTGGCCCAACGCGCGCATCTCGGTGATGGGCGCCGAGCAGGCGGCCACGGTGATGACCATTATCAAGCGCGAGTCGCTCAAGCGCGCCGCTCAGGAGTTGTCCGCCGAGGAGGCCGAGAAGATCGCGGCCCCCATCCGCGGTCAATATGAGACCGAGGGTCATCCCTACTTCGGCACCGCCCGGCTCTGGGACGACGGCATCATCGAGCCCGCCCAGACGCGCAAGGTGCTGGCGATGGCCTTCGCGGCCGCGGCGCACGCGCCGATCGGCGAGCTCGGCCGTCCCGTCTTCCGGATGTGAGCATGGAACACATCAAGCTCGAGATCGGGGCCGTTTCCCGCGTCGTGTTGAACCGTCCCGGGGTGCGCAATGCGATGAGCGGCCAGACGCTGCGCGAGCTCGCCGAGGCGTTCCGCCGGATCGCGTCGAATGAAGCCGTCCGCGTCGTGGTGGTCATGGGAGAGGGACAGGACTTCTGCGCCGGCGCCGACATCGAATGGATGCGCCAGTCCGGACAGTTGCCCGCCGAAGAGGGGAAGAAGGACGCGCGTCTGTTGGCTGAGATGCTCAGCGCCGTCGACGAGTGCCCTGTTCCGGTCGTGGTGGGCGCTCACGGCCACGTCTTCGGAGGAGGGTTGGGCCTTGTCGCGGCCTGCGACATCGCCCTGCTCGTCGACGGGGCGCAGCTGTCCTTCTCCGAGTGCCGCCTCGCAATCGTTCCGGCCGTCATCTCGAACTGGGTCCTGCCGAAGATCGGGGCGGCCAACGCTCGGCGCTATTACCTGACGGCGGAAGTCTTCGAGGCGAAGGAGGCTGTGGCGATGGGCCTGGCGTCTGAGGTCGTCGCCGGTAGTGAACTTGACGCCCGGATCGACGCGCTCTGCCGCGATATCCTCAAGAACGGCCCCGAGGCGGTGCGTGCGGCCAAGGCCCTGATCGCTCGGATGCCGGGCAAGACTCTGGAAGAGGGAGTCAATCTTGCCGTGGAGACCTTGGTCCGCCTACGCTCATCGCCCGAAGGGCAAGAAGGTTTGGCGGCCTTTTTGGAACGGCGGGTCCCGAAGTGGACCGTGAAGGCATGAGCCTTCCTCAGCCCCGTCTCGTCGAGGTGGGGCCGCGCGATGGCTTGCAGAACGAGGCGGCGGTGGTGCCCCTGGCGGCCAAGGTCGCCTACATTGACGCGCTCTCCGCGACGGGCCTGCGCGAGATCGAGACCGGTGCCTTCGTCAGCCCCATGGCCGTGCCGCAGATGGCGGATTCCGACATGGTCTTCCGGCGCATCAGGCGCCTTCCCGGGGTCGTCTATTCGGCGCTGGTGCCCAATGAGAAGGGCTTCGAGCGTGCGCTTGCCGCGGGGGCGGACAAGGTCTCGGTGTTCACGGCCGCCTCCGAGAGCTTCAATCAGAAGAACATCAACGCCTCGATCGCCGAGTCCATCGAGCGCTTCAAGCCGGTGGTGTTCTTGGCCAAGAAGGCCAAGCTCCCGGTGCGGGCCTATGTCTCGACGGCCTTCTTCTGCCCTTACGAGGGCGCCATCCAACCGGAGGCGGTGCTTGATGTGGTCAAACGCCTCCAGGACCTGGCGGTGGATGAGATCTCGGTCGGGGACACGATCGGCAAGGCGTCTGCCGTCGATGTGCGTAGGCTGCTGACCCCTCTGCTTGGAGCTGTTTCAACGGATAAGGTGTTCCTGCACTTCCACGATACCTTCGGCCATGCCGTGGAGAACGCGCTGGTCGCCTGGCGGGAGTATGGAGTGTCCGGATTCGACGCTTCGACGGGCGGGGTAGGGGGATGCCCATACGCTCCGGGGGCTTCGGGCAACGCGGCGATGGAAGATATGGTCGCCGCCTTTGCCGCGGCCGGGGCTTCGACCGGCGTGGATCTCGCCGGTCTTAAGGCCGCGGCGAAGGCTCTCGCCGACCATTTAGGGCGGCCTCTCGGCGCACGGATAAATAAGTAGAATAACGCGTCGGGACTTTCCACACGCGCCCGTGGTGAAATGGATATCACAGCAGCCTCCGAAGCTGCGGGTCCAGGTTCGATTCCTGGCGGGCGCACCACTTCGCGCGAAGGCGGAGTCCGGCGAACGGCGGCTCGACTTTGCCGAGGTCCAGCGGTTCGCCAAGCTCTACCGGAAGCCCCTCAGCTACTTCGAGGCTTGAACCTTATTGGCAAGTTTTTACGAAGTGAGCGGATTTCCTTCTCGTGCTTCTCAATCCTCCGCTCCAGTTCATCAAAACGTCCCCAAAGAGATTCGCGGAATATGACGACGCCCTTGCTGAGGTCCGCCCACTCGCGAGCAGTCGGCAGCTTGGGCTTGATGCGCACGAAAGCCCGCATGATGGCGACGTTGACTAAAACAGCGCGCTCGCTCCGCAAGACGCTGGACAGCATGGCGACGCCTTGCTCGGTGAACGCATGGGGCAGGTAACGTCGGCCGCCGCGCCCATCGTTTGAGGTTCCAATCTGGAACCTCAAAGATTCCGCCTCAGCCTGCACAAGCTGAAACGCGAAGTCCTCAGGAAAACGGCCGGGGTTACGTTTGACAGCCTTGTTGAGTTCTTTGGTCTTGACGCCGTAAACTCGGGCTAAGTCAGCGTCCAGCATGACGCGATGGCCGCGAATCAGGTATATGCGGCGTTCGATGTGTTCCACGGGAACAAGTGATTTCATCGGTGCCTCCGGATAATATCAAAACTCTTCCCGCAGAATGGGCAGCGGTTCATTTCCCATCCGAGCAGGAGCGGCCACTCCGGCAGGCCGGAAGGGTTGAGGCGCAGGTCGTCGCCAGCCCGAACTCGAACCTCGGCCCATTCCTGACAGCAGACGGTCCCATGCCCGGCGCAGGAGTGGCAGGGCTTCGACGGCTTCGCTTTCTTGGTCATGGCGTGCCTCACTTGAGCCGGACCTGTTTGCGCTCGTTGGGAAGCGGACCCATCTTGTCCAGAGGGCTTGCCAGTCGGTGCGCGGCGAGGGCGTCGTCGTCGGTCATGTTGACGTAGTTCCGAACCATGTCTAAAGACGTGTG
>CAYHNV010000123.1:0-7592 GCA_964358065.1 uncultured Elusimicrobia bacterium
AGCACCTCGAAGCCGTCCATGCCGGGCATCATCACGTCGAGGATGACCAGGTTCGGCGGCTCGTCCTTGAGTTTCTCCAGCGCCTCGAGGCCGGAGCAGGCCGTCGAGATCGCGACGTTGTGGCTGATACTGGCCAGGAAGAGCATCAGCACCTCGACGAGGTCGGGGTTGTCCTCGACGATCAGGACGCGCTTCTTGCGGAACTTCTGGGCGCTCTCAACGACCGAGGGTTCGGCATTGGGAGCGCAGATGGGGAGCTCAAGCCGAGAGGTTGTCCCGCTGCCCGCACCCAGGCTTTCCAGCCAGATGCGTCCGCCGTGCTGTTCGACGATCTCTTTGGAGAGGGGCAGGCCGAGGCCGAGTCCCGGGTATTCGCGCGTGGGCCCTTGGTTGGCGGCAAAGAAGCGTTCGAAGACGTGGGGCATCACCTCGGGAGGAACTCCAGGACCCTGATCCGTGACGGAAAGGCGTGCGCGGGCGTTGCTCACGCTGAGTTCCACGCGCAGATTTACGGAGAGGGGGCTGAACTTGGTTGCGTTCGAGATGAGGTTGTCCACCACGTCCCCCAGCTTCTCATCATCGGCCAGCACCCAGACCGGCGTCGCGCCCAACTGGGCCGTCAGCGTGAGTTTCTTGCGGCGCATCTCCTTGGCCGCGCGCTCGAGCTGGGATTCCAGAAGGGCGCGCAGGTCGAGGGGCTTGAGGAGCATGGGTTTTGTGCCTTCGCGGACCTCACGGATGCGAAGGATGTTGTTGAGGGTCGCCATCAGGCCTTCGGAGCGCTCGACCACGGCGGTGAGAGCCTTCTGCTGGGCATCATTGAGAGGGCCAAGCCCCCCGTCCTTAAGGGTGTTGGCGTAGCCGATCACCACGGTCAGAGGGGTTCGCAATTCATGCGAGACGTTCGCGATGAACTCGTTCTTCATCTGGTTGACCTGGCGCAGTTCCATGTTTTGATTGACCAGGTTTCGGATCTCGATGACGCGGCGCAGAATTTGGGACAGGTCGGCCTGGCGCAGGTCCTGCTGCGTCAGATAATCCATGGCGCCCTTCTTCATCGCGGCCACGGCGATCTGTTCGCTGCCTGACGCGGTCATCATCACGACCGCCGTCTTTGGGTGATGCTGGCGAATCTTGTCGAGGATATCGAGCCCATCGGAAGGGGGAAGCCGGTAATCAAGGAAGATCAGGTCGTAGCTCGTTCCCTTAACCTTGTTCAGCGCTTCTTCCCCGTCGCAGGCGCTGTCGACGCTGAGGTCGACATTTGGAATTTCATCAAGACGGTCCTTGAGGAAGGTCCGGGCGTCCATCTCGTCATCAACGATGAGGATGGAGAAGGAGGTCTCCGCGGGTGTCAGCATGACGAACGGATTGTAGCAGACATAGCCGCGGACGTCCACAGGCTCAGGCGGGGTTCCTTGATATGAGCAGGTTCGAAAAGCTATTCTCTCAATCCCGATGCCGACCGAGCGATCTCGCGAGGAAGTGCCGCTTCCGCATGCCGTTGGAAAGCGGCCGACCGACGCCCCCTCTCATCCCGACATTCTCAAGATCCTGCTCGACGAGCAGGCCCTGCGTATCCGCATCCGTGAACTCGGAGCGCAGATATCGCGCGACTACGCGGGACGGCGCCTTTTGGTCGTGGGCGTGCTCAAAGGCAGCCTGATCTTCATGGCCGACCTTCTGCGGGCCATCGGTGCGGAGGTGGACGTTCACGTGGACTTCGTCGCCGTCGCCTCCTACGCCGGGAGCGCCTCAACGGGAACGATCCGCGTGCTCCTTGACCTGCGCGAGAATCCCGAGGGTCGCGAGGTCCTGGTCGTCGAGGACATCGTGGACACGGGGTTGACGCTGGCCTCCCTGAGCGAGACCTTGCGCGCGCGTCGGCCGAGATCCCTCGAGGTCTGCACCCTCCTCGATAAGCCGGACTGCCGCAAGATCCCTTTCCAGCCCAAGTACGTCGGTTTCAATATCCCGAACGAGTTTGTCGTGGGTTTCGGCCTCGATTTCGACGAGCGCTATCGCCAACTGCCTTATGTCGGCATTTTAAGGTCTCCCTGATTTAAGGTCCTCCCAAATGGACAAAAAAAACATGAAGCAGACGGCGATGTGGGCCGTCGGCCTGGTGATGGTTCTGGTGCTGTTCAGCAACGTCAAACCAATCATCGTCGAGACGGAGATCCCTTATTCCGCCTTCAAAGCCCACCTGCGCGCCGGCAAGGTCACCGAGGTCCGGGTGCGTCCCGACCTCATCAGCGGGGGCTACCGCGACGACAAGGGGCAGGTCCAGAGCTTCCGCACCCTGCCTCTGCCCGACCCGAAGCTGGTCGAGGAGTTCGTGGAGCACAAGGTCTCCAATTTCCAAGGCGAACGCGACCGCAGCGGTCTGTACAGTCTGATCTTCAACGTCGGCGGCGTGCTGCTCCTCCTCTTCCTGTGGTGGTTCTTCGTGATGCGCCAGGTCCAACTCGGCGGCAAGCAGGCCTTGTCTTTCGGCCGCTCCAAGGCTAAGATGGTCGACGAGAAGAAGAAGAAGACCACCTTCGCCGACGTCGCCGGCTGCGATGAGTCCAAGGAAGAGCTCCATGAGATCGTGGACTTCCTGAAGAACCCGGACAAGTATCAAAAGCTGGGCGGCAAAATGCCGCACGGCGTGCTCCTCTTCGGCCCTCCCGGAACGGGAAAGACGCTTCTCGCGCGGGCGGTGGCGGGCGAGGCGGGGGTCCCATTCTTTTCGGCCTCCGCCTCGGAGTTCGTGGAGATGTTCGTGGGCGTGGGGGCCTCGCGCGTGCGCGACCTCTTCGAGCAGGCCAAGAAGGCCGCCCCGGCCGTGATCTTCATCGACGAGTTGGACGCGGTCGGCCGTCACCGTTTCGCGGGCATCGGCGGCGGCCACGACGAGCGCGAGCAGACCTTAAACCAACTCCTCATCGAGCTCGACGGTTTCGAGCAGAACGTCGGCATCATCCTCATCGCGGCGACCAACCGTCCCGATGTCATCGATCCGGCACTCCTTCGCCCGGGCCGCTTCGACCGCCAGATCGGCGTGCCCGTTCCCGATAAGAAGGGTCGTGAGGCCATCCTCCAAGTCCATGCCAAGGCCGTGAAGATGGCCATGGGCGCGGACCTCTCCGTCGTTGCGCGGCGCACGCCGGGATTCACGGGCGCGGATCTTGCCAACGTCATCAATGAGGCGGCTTTGCTTGCCGCGCGCAAGAGCAAGGAGGCCGTGGAGCTTCCCGACCTAGAGGAAGCCATCGAGCGGGTCATGGCCGGTCCTCAGAAGCGTTCGAATATGATGAGCGAGAAGGAGAAGAAGGTCGTGGCCTATCACGAGTCGGGCCACACCCTCGTGGCCAAGATGCTCCCCGGCACCGATCCCGTGCACAAGGTTTCCATCGTCTCCCGCGGCCACGCCTTGGGCTACACCCTCCAGCTGCCCATCGACGACAAGTACCTGACCTCGCGCGGGGACATCCTCAGCCGTCTTGCCATCCTGCTCGGCGGGCGCGCGGCAGAAGAGCTCGCTTTCGATGACATCACGACGGGTGCGGCCGACGACCTTTCCAAGGCCACGGCCTATGCGACGCGGATGGTCATGGAGTTCGGCATGAGCGACCGGGTCGGTCCGCTCTCGCTCAAGAAGCCGGACCAGGAGATGTTCCTGGGGCGAGACCTTAATTCGGGCGGGACTTTCTCGGAGGAGACGATGCAGCTCGTCGATGAGGAGGTCAAACGTTTCGTCACAGATGCCCAGATCAAGGCGCGCAACATCTTGACGGCCAACAGAAAAGCCCTTGATGATCTGGCGAAATCTCTCTTCGACCGCGAGGTCCTTAACGGCGAGGACGTGGATGCCATCCTTCTGGCTGCGCGGGCGTGAGCGGCAATCTTTTTGGCACCGATGGAGTGCGCGGCATCCCCGGCTGTGAGCCGTTGACGCCCGCGACCCTCCACGCGCTGGCTTATCACGGCGCATGCGTCTTCCTTGAGACGTCCGGGGTGAAGGTGAACGGCCGCGCTCCCCGTATAGCGATCGGCCGCGATACGCGCGGTTCCGGGCCCATCCTTCAGAAGTCCCTGATCTCCGGTTTTTCCGCGGCGGGCGTCGAGACCGTCGATCTTGGGGTGATTCCCACGCCGGCAACCTCCTTCCTCACCCCGCGGCTGGGGTGTTTCGCGGGAGTCGTGATCTCGGCCAGCCACAACCCTGCCGAGTACAACGGCATCAAGTTCTTCGACGGCCTCGGCTTCAAAATGACGCCGTCCATGGAACATGAAGTCGAGCTCCGCCTGCGCATGGGCCGACCCATCCCCGCAGCCCGGGCAAGGCTGCTGGTGTCCGGCGCGGACCACGTCGCGCTTTATCTGGATTTCCTGCGCAGTTCCCTGCCGGCGACGCTGGACCTTGAGGGGGTCCGCCTCGTGGTGGACTGCGCCCACGGCTCGGCCGCGGCCTTCGCCCCAAAGCTCTTCAAGTCCCTTGGCATCGAGGTTGTCCCTCTCGGAGTGCGCCCGAACGGGCGAAACATCAACGCTCACTGCGGGGCGTTGGCGCCCGAGACGATGGCCCGCGAAGTTCGCCGCATACGGGCGCATGCCGGCGTGGCCTTTGACGGTGACGCCGACCGCGCCCTGTTCTGCGATGAGATGGGCGCGCTTCTCGACGGTGACGCGGTGATCGGCGCGGCGGCGGTGCGTCTTCTGCGCACCGGCGGGCTCAAGGGCGGCAAGGTGGCGCTCACCGTGATGTCCAACTTCGGCCTGGTGCGTTTCCTGAATGAGCGCGGTGTGGAGGTCGTGACCACTCCGGTGGGCGACCGGCATGTGACCCAGGCCATCGAGCGCGAGGGACTCAGCCTCGGGGGCGAGAACTCGGGGCATGTGGTTTTTCGCGATTTCGCGCCCACGGGCGACGGAATCCTGACCGCGCTTCAGACTCTGGCCGCCTGGCGAGAGTCGGGCAAGCCGATGAGCGCACTGCGCCGGCTCTACACGCCCACCCCCCAGACCCTGCTCAATTTGCATGTGCGCCATAAGCCGGCTCTTGAGGGTCTTTCCCGTACCCGGGCCGTCATCGCGCACGCCGCCAAGTCTCTGACGGGGCGGGGACGCGTCTTCGTGCGCTATTCGGGCACAGAGCCCTCCCTGCGAGTGCTCGTCGAGGGGCCGCGCAAGGCCGAGAACGTTAAGATCGCCGAGGCAATCGCACGGACCTATCTGACGGAGACGGCACAGACCGAGGAGGCTCATTCATGAGGATGTCTGAACAACGCATCAAGCTCGGCGTGAACATCGACCATGTCGCCACCCTTCGCCAGGCGCGGCTGGACATCGACCCGGATCCCGTCGTGGCGGCCCAAGTCGCGCGCCAGGCCGGCGCGGACATGATCGTCTGCCATCTGCGGCGCGACCGACGCCACATCCAGGATGCGGATCTCTTCAAGCTCTGCCGTCTCAAGGGTGAGACCCATGTGGAGATTGCCGACGACAAGAAGATCGTGGACCTGGTCCTCAAGGCCAAGCCCGCTTCGGTCTGCCTGGTGCCAGAGAAGCCCGGTGAGGTCTCGACCGAGGGCGGCCTCGACGTCATCCGTCATTTTAAGAGCCTGGAGAAGACCGTGGCGCGTCTCAAAAAATCAGGTCTCGAGGTGAGCCTTTTCATCGCGCCCGAGGCCGGCAATGTCCGCGCCGCGCGCAACCTGGGCGCGGATGTCGTCGAGTTCGACACCAGCGACTACTCCGCCGCCGCGGCTAAGCCCCAGCAGAAGTCGGAGTTGGAGCGCCTGGAGTTGGCGACGTACATGGCCTGGGAGATGGGTCTGGTGGCCCACGCGGGACACGGCCTGGATTACCACAACGTGTCTCCCGTGGCGCGGGTGCCGCACCTGAGCGTGCTCAATATCGGCTACTCCATCATCGCCCGCTCCGTGTTCGTGGGCCTGAAGACGGCCGTCTCCGAGATGCGCCGCCTGGCGGACTGAAGTCATGTGCGGAATTGTCGGCTACGTCGGGCCGAAGGCGGCCGTTCCCATCCTCATGGACGGCCTCAAGAAGCTCGAATACCGCGGCTATGACTCAGCGGGCCTTGCCTCGGTCGTGGGCGGGCTCATCGAGCGCCGGCGCGCGCCCGGCAAGCTGACGAATCTGGAGAAGGTCCTCGCGACCCAGCCCCTCGCGGGGTCGACGGCCATCGGCCATACGCGCTGGGCCACGCATGGAAAGCCCTCCGAGGAGAACGCCCACCCGCACACGGACCCCTCGGGGGCCGTCGCGGTCATCCATAACGGCATCATCGAGAACTATCTTGAAATCAAGGACCGTCTCGAGGCCGCCGGCGCCAAGTTCGAGTCCGAGACCGACACCGAGGTGATCGCTCATCTCGTCGGCGAGAAGCTTGCTCAACTCCAGAAGTCCGGCGGCGCGCCCAAGCCAGATTTGAGCGAACCACTCCTCTTCGAGGCCGTGCGCCGCGCGCTGGGAGAGGTCCGGGGCGCCTACGCCGTCGCCGTGCTCTGGTCTCAGGCCCCGAACGTCATCATCGCGGCCAAGACCGCCTCTCCGCTCATTATCGGCCTGGGCGAGGGGGAGACCTTCCTGGCCTCCGACATCCCCGCGTTCCTGTCCTACACGCGCAAGGTCGTCTTCTTGGAGGACGGCGAGATGGCCGTCCTGAGACGTGAGGGCGCGACCTTCTTCGACCTTCAAGGCCGGAAGCTTGCCAAGATGCCGACGACCATCACCTGGGACCGCACGATGGCCGAGAAGGGCGGCTACCGCCACTTCATGCTGAAGGAGATATTCGAGCAGCCTTCCTCGTGCGAGGACACGATGCGCGGCCGCTTCTTCCCGCTTAAGGGCGTCTTGGAGCGCGATTGCGGCATGAACGCGGATATCCTCAAGAAGACCCGCAGCGTGCAGATGGTCGCCTGCGGCACGGCCTACCATGCCTGCCTCGTCGGCCAATATTGGTTCGAGACCCTCGTGGGCGTGCCTACGCGGGTCGAGACGGCGTCGGAGTTCCGCTACAGGGAAACGACCATCACTGAGGATGATCTGGTGATCGCGGTCAGCCAGTCCGGAGAGACGGCGGACACTTTGGCCGCCGTCAAGCTGGCCAAGGAGAAGGGTGCGAAGGTTCTGGCCATCTGCAACACCGTGGGCTCGGCGCTGACGCGCACCGCGGACTGGACTCTTTACACACACTGCGGGCCGGAACTTGGCGTCGCCTCCACAAAGGCATTCATCGGGCAACTCACGGCCCTGGCTGTGCTTGTCCTGCACGCGGCCATCGGGCGCGGCTCCATGACCGAGACGCAGGGCCGGGCCTTCGTCGACGACCTCGTCAAGGTCCCGGGCTGGATCCGCGCCGCGCTCAAGCTCGACAAGGCCGTACACGCCATCGCCCTCAAGTTCGCCAAGAAGGAGCACTTCCTTTTCATCGGGCGCTACGTGAACTACCCCATTGCGCTGGAAGCCGCGCTTAAGCTCAAGGAAATCTCCTACATCCACGCCGCAGGCTACGCCGCCGGCGAGCTCAAGCACGGCCCCATCGCGCTCATCGACACCGAGATGCCGGTGGTCGTCATCGC
>CAYHNV010000124.1:0-7392 GCA_964358065.1 uncultured Elusimicrobia bacterium
CGCGTATTCCTCCTGGCTGAGCGGTGGGAAAAAGGTCACCACGACCGCGCCGCGCGAGGACTGGGCGTTGGCCACGACGCGGGCCCGGCGCGGCTGGAGGGTGCCCTCGCCAGCGGAGAGAGTGCCCATCAAACCGAGCACGCCCAGACCCGACAGCCAGGCCGGGGCCACGTGCGCCAGCTCTGGAAAGAGGGCGGTCGCGCCGCCGAGGACCGCCAGGGCGACCAGCACACCCACCTTGGCGAAGCCTCTCTGGCCGGCGGACCTCCCCTTCTCCTTGCCGGCTTCCTTCATAGCGTCCTTGAGCTTGCCCTCGTACTTCGGGTTGTCCCAGCGCTCGAAGATGTCGTGGTCCTCGAACCACTTGCGCAGGCGGTTCATGTAGGCTTCGTTGCGCGAGTCGGCCAGGAGCTCCTTGACCTTCCCGAGCGTGTCGCCATCATGGGTGAAGACCTTCTTCTTAAGGAACTCAGCCGCCTTGTCCGGGTAGGCCTTCATGACCGCCGCGAGCTTATCCTCCTTCGAGAGGGCGCGGAACTCCTCCTTGGCCATCAGTTCATCGACCAAAGTCTCGAGGGCGTTCTTCATCGCGTGCTCGGCCTCGAAGAGGTCGACCTCGCTCTTCATGCCCTTGTCTACCGCGATCTGTGAGATCACGGCGGCCCACTCGCTGTAGAGCTGCATGATGTCGTTGACGGCGGCCTCGGAGCGGACCTTCTCGCGGATGCACCAGTAGTCGTAGGTGCATGGCAGGGCCAGGAAGAGCAGGGGCACCGATACGGAGAACTGGAAGTAAGCCACCGCGTAGAAAGCGGCCAACGCGCCGAAGGTGACCCCGTTGGCGACGCGGTTGAGAACCTTCTGGGTCTTGATCCCGAACTTGTCGGAGATGAAGCTCAACAGAGCCGTCGGTCCCTCGTAAAGACGCCGGAACATCCCCTGGTAGGCCTTCTCCACCTTCGGGTTGTAGACCCACTTGGCGTAGAAACGCTCCGGCAGGGCGCTGGCCAGCATCTTTCCGCCGTCCAGCTGAGGCAGAGGCAAGAGGTTGAAGACCGTCAGGAACAGGTTCATCTTGGCCAGGCCCAGAAGCACGCCCGCCGCGACGGCGCCCACAGGCAGCAGCGCCAGGGATGCAAAGGCCCCGGCCAGGAGGAGGTTCGTCAGCGGGCCGGCGCCGGCGACGAAGAAGGCGTTGCGCGCCGATTTCGGGCCGCCGAAGGGACCGTGCAGGTTGTTGAAATCGGCGTCCACGGCCTTGCCCGCGCCGATAAGGAGCGGGAAGGGCAGAATCGCGCTTGAAATCGCCAAAGACAGCGCGGGGAGTATGACGGTCTTGAGCGGGTCGATGAGGTGGAATGGATTGAGGCTGTAAGTCCCCGCCTCCTTGGCGGTGCGATCTCCCAGTTTATGCAGGACGGCGATATGCGCGACCTCGTGCAGAAGAACGGAGACGAGCAAGCCGGCGCCCAAGGCGAGAATGGGCAAGGCGCCGTAGGACACGGCCGCCGCACCCGCGGCGACCAGCGAGAGCGGAGCGACGACCTTGACCCAGAGCGGGGTGGCCTGCGCTTGACGAATCTTCCCCACCTCGCGCGCGGCCTGCGGCGTGGGGATGGAGTTGTCGTTGATGATGCGGTCGGCGCGCTGCGAAGCCTTGCTCAGGCCCGAAGCGCGCAATCCGATGGCGGCGGATGAGGCGGCTGAGGCGGCACGGGCCGTCTCGCCATCGAAGGCCTTGCGCAAATCGGCGGCATCGGCGCGCGTCCAGCGCGAGAGCTGGCGTGCGACCCAGGCCGCGGGAGCAACGCGCGAGAAGGGGGTCTTGACCCAACGCGGACCGGGATCCTCGGCGGTCGGCTTCACCTCGGAAACCGGGACCTGAGCCGCGCCCTCGACGGGCTTGCCGACCGCGGCGACGACCGGCGCGCCGGGCACGGCCGCGGTCACGGCAGCGGGCTGCGCCGAGCGAGCGGGCGCCGAGGGCATCGAGTTGAGAGACGGGGAGAGGACGGTCGATCCGGCGGTGACGGGGGCCGCGACGCCGGACATCGACGCGGGGGACGCGATGACGGCGCGCGCGCGGGCGCCGGCTTCTCCAAGCGAAGCTCCATGGATGGCCTGCGCGTACGCTTGAGTCGCGGGTCCTCCGGCGGAGCTCAGCAAGAGAGCGAGGCTGACGGCGACGGCTATACCGGACTTCACCGTGCGGGTGCATGGAATTAAGGTCATGCGTGTTCCCCCATAACAGGATGATTATAGGGGGCGTTGATCCGCATCAACAGTAGCTTAGGACCCAAAGAGGGGCTGCCAGAGGGCCCACGCGTCGGGGGGTCTTTTAGGAGGGAGGGCTTCAGCGCGGCAGCGGTTGGCGCATCTTCAGGATGACCCGGATGCCCGCGAGGTTGACCTTTTGCTCCATTAAGTCACGCACCGAACGCAGAAGCGTCATCTCTGAATCCGAATAGAGGCGCTGACGACCGGGAGTCCGCTCCGGATTGAGGAGCCCGTGCCTCTCGATCCAGCGCAGAGTCCAGATAGGAATGCCCGTCAGCCGGGCGGCGGCCCCGATCGCGTAAACCGGAGTCGTGCGCGTGCGCCGCTGCGGGCGGCTGAGCCTACCCACGAGGAGGACGCCTTCCCGGCTTGCGCGCGGCCTTGACGAACAGGGCCGCCCCCTCCAAACGCGCGCCTTCCGAGCGGATCTTCACATACGGCGTCCAGTTCGCGGTCCTCTTCACGTACATCCACGGCATCAGGTCCTTGGCGATCATCGGCATGATCCTCCCTTGCGCCCATCCGCCCATTAAGCTGTCAATATATAACATGTAATCAAATATTTGTCAATGGTTATTCTAATAATTATTATCATATATTTCGCGTACGGAAAGAGACTTCAGGACCTGGGAACGCTTGGAGGGCTTCTCAGCGACCGGACAGAATAGAGGCGAAATCCGCCGGCAGCGGGGCGGAGAACTCGTAAACACGCGAGGCCTCCACGCGCAGGCTGAGGCCGTGGAGCATCAGGCGCCGGACTCCCCCCACGGGGCGGGGCGAAGGCCCATAACGGGGGTCGCCCAGAATGGGGTGGCCGAGGAAGGCCAGGTGCGCGCGGATCTGGTGCGTGCGACCCGTCAACGGCTCCACCCTCAGGAGGCTGGCGCCCCCTAAGATTTGCTCAACGCTCCAGAGCGTCGTGGACGGCTTGCCCTCGCGCGAGGGGCCCATCCGCCCCGAACCGAACTCGCGCAAGGGCTGCGTGATGCGCCCCTCCCCCTCCATGCGCCCGGCGACCAAGGCGAGGTAGACCTTCTTGGCGCGGCGGGCCTCGAACTCCAGGCAGAGGCGGCGGTGGATTTCCGCATTCTTGGCGAAAATCACCAGACCGCTCGCCTCACGGTCCAGACGGTGGACGATGAAGAACTTAGCGCCGCGATCCTCTTCGAGTTGGGTGAGCAGAGACCTCCCCACCTCGCCGCGTCCGGGGATGGTCGGCTGTCCCGCGGGCTTGGAGAGCGCGACGACCGTCTCGTCCTCGAAGACCACGCTGAGGCCGCTCAGAGCATTGCTTGCCACGCAAGGACAGTCTATACTATCGCCGTGCAAAGAGCCAGGATACTGGTCGTCGACGACGAGCCCCCCAGCGTCGAGGTCATCGCGCGCATCCTGACGGCCCGCGGCCACGCCGTGACCGGCGCGGCAAGCGCGGAGGAGGCGCTCGAGTTCCTGAAAAACGACTCCTTCGACCTCGTGCTCCTCGACTTGGTCCTGCCCGGGATGACCGGTCTGCAAGCCCTCGCCCCAATGAATACCCTCACGAAGGCCCCCATCCACATCATGAGCGGGCAGACCGACGACGGGACGAGGTACGACGCCCTCCTGCTGGGGGCCGCGGGCTTCCTGCCAAAGCCTCTGGACCTCAAGAGTCTTCAGGCTCTCGTCGACGCGCTTTAAAGGGCCGCGCGCAGCACACGAGTCCCGCGCCCACCACCGCTCATTTGGCGGGCGGGATCAGGGCATAGCCGCGCCCGGAAACGCTCACCAACCATTGGTCGGAGCGCCAGCCCAGCTTCAGACGAATGCGGCGCACATGGACCTCGACGGTCTTCAGCGAACCCTCCGAGGGCGCCTCGACACCCCAGACGTCGTGATAGACGGCGGCGCGGTCGGTTGGGTTCGGCGCGCGCTTGGCGAGGTAGTACAGGAGCTCGAATTCCTTCGGGGTCAGATGCGGATGCTCCTTGCCGCCGAGGATGACCAGCTTGCGCGCATAGTCGAGCGCCAGCGAGCCGGCCTCCACACGCGCCGGGACCTCGCCGCTCTCGCCCGCCGTGCGGCGCAGGAGGGCCCGGCAGTAGGCCAGCAGACGCCGGCTCTTGACCGGCTTGATAAGATAGTCGTCGGCGCCCATGTCGAGGCAGGCGATGTCCTGTCCGTCCTTGTCGTTGCCGGTCAGGATGATGATCGGCACGCGCGCGGTCTGTGCGTCCTGCTTCAGGAACTGACAGACTTCCAGCCCCTTCATGCCGGGCATGATCAGGTCCAGGATCACGAGGTCGACCGCCTCCTTTTGGGCGGTCATGATGCCGGCCTTGCCTGAGGAAGCCTGGAGGACCTCATAGCCATCCTGAGTGAGGATGTCCAAGACGGCTTTGCGGAAAGACGCATCGTCATCGATGAGAAGAACCTTCGCTGCCATGCCCCGATTTTATATAAATGCCGGATGGAGTCCAAGCTCTTCGTGGCATTCGCCGCGGCCGCAGGCCTGGCCGCGGGCTGGCTGTTGGGACGCCGCAGAACCTCCGCGCAGCCCTCCCGAGTGCCGAACGAGGAGCGCCTCGCCTGGCTCCAGCGCCTGTCCACCGTCGGCCAGATGATGTCCGGCGTGGTCCACGAAATCCGCACGCCGCTCAACACGGTCATCCTCACCGTCGAACACGCCGCGAAGATCCTGAAGGACGGAGGCAACCCGCACGAACAGCTCACGACGGTCGCCCGCGAGGCCGATCGGGCCGTCGCCATCCTCTCCGACATCCTCGACTTTGCCAAACCCTCCCCCCTGGACCTCAAGCCGGTCGACCTGAGCCTCGTGCTGGAGGCCGCGCTCCAACTCCAGAAGCTCCGTTTCGCCGAACGCGGGGTCGAGACGATCCTGACAGCCCCCAAAGAACTGAAGGTGCTTGCCAGCGAACGTCATCTCTTCCAGGTCATGACGGTCCTGTTCATCAACGCCCTGGACGCGATGCCCTTCGGCGGACGCCTGGAGGCGCGCGCCGAACGCCGCGGACCCAGCGTCGTGGCCACCATCACCGACACGGGCGTCGGCATCGAGGCCGCGGCGCTCAAGGGCCTCTTCGAGCCCTTCGCCACGGGCCACGCCGAGAGCGGCGGCACCGGGCTCGGGCTCAACGTGACGCGCTGGATCATGCACAAGCACGGCGGCGACGTCTCCATCGCCAGCGCCGGCATCGGCAAGGGCACGACCGTGACGCTGCACCTGAAAGCCTCCGACTGAGCATACCGTGGAAATGCTAGAGTAAGCCACCCCGTTTGGGCAGGAGGACGAATGCCGGGATTCTACCGCAAGAAGCGCCGCAAGGTCGGTCCGAGCAAGAATGAAGAGAAGGTGCGCCGCGGACAGGCCGCTGACGCGCAGGCCACCACCGCCGGCCCCCTCTCATCGCGATTTCCTTCCGTACGCGGAGTGCGCGCGCGCATTACCATCACCTCCCTCCAGGGCATGGTCCTCGACGAGACGGAGACCATGATCGGTCCGAACGACCCTTTCATCATCGAGGCGGACTGCCCCGGACGCTGCGGCTCCGGCTCCTACGATTTCGCGCCTCAGATATCCGAGGCTCTGAGCCGCCTCGACGAAGAAGGCAGCACCGAGGTCAGTTGCTTGCAGCCCCACTACGGCGGCGGCAACGAAGCCTGCGGCTGCGTGGCGCGCTGCAGCTTCGCCGCGGAGATATCCCCCAGTTGACCCCCGCCCGAAAGGCCCGGTAAATACCTGGGCCTTTCGGGTCAAAGCCCCTTGCTTCATGCCGGCAGTTTTGGCAGGATGGTCTTCTTGGAGGTGTCCATGTCCAAAAAGTCCTTCGTGCTCTTCACCGTCGTCTTGACCGCCCTGCTGTGCTCGTCCGCGCCCCGTAGCATGATGCTGGAAGACGGCTTCCTGCCCCCCAACGACCTGAAGATTCCCATTGGGTCAGCGGAGGACAAGGGCATCACCCGCAAGCAGTACGACGCGGTGATGGACCGCGTCCAGGAGATCTACGCCCCTCTCATCGCGGCACGCGGCGCGCGCCTGGTGATCAAACGCCTCTGGGATGACCCGACCGTCAACGCCTCGGCCGAGCGCAGGGGCAATGACTACATCGTCAACATGTACGGCGGGCTGGCGCGGCACGCGGCCATCACCCAGGACGGCCTGGCCCTGGTCGTCTGCCATGAGATCGGCCACCACATCGGCGGCGCTCCCAAGTACTCCGGCCAGTGGGCCGCCAACGAGGGACAGGCGGACTACTTCGCCAACCTCAAATGCCTGCACCGCGTCTTCGCCGCGGCGGCGGCCTTCACCAAGCCCGCGGGCGACGAATCGTCGGCGCGCCGGGCCTGCGGCGACTCCTACGCGAAGGCGGAGGAGCGCGAGCTGTGCGTGCGCTCGGCGATGGCGGGCATGTCGGTGACGAACCTCTTCCGCGCCCTGCGCAAAGAGGACCCCCAGCCCCGCTTCGACACGCCGGACCCGAAGGTCGTCAATCGCATGTACGACAACCACCCCGGGACCCAGTGCCGACTGGACACGTACTTCCAGGGCTCTCTCTGCGCCCAGCCTTTCACGGGCGAGGTCTCGGAGACCGATCCGACCGTGGGGACCTGCACGCGCTCGGGCGGCTTCTCCACGGGCCTGAGGCCGCGTTGCTGGTACCTGCCCCCGGCCAACGAGCCGAGGGGGCTGGAATTGCTGAGCGCGATCCCCGGCAAGCCGATGCATGAGTCTTCGACGCTGGCCACCCTCAAGAGCGAGTCGGTCTTTCAGGGACTCTGAGCCAAACGCCGGGCGCGAGGGCCTTCTCCTCGCGCCCGGCTTCTTTTTGTTTGACATGACTTGATTCTGAAAGCTCCAAGTTCACGGGGTTTTGAGAAACTCGCACCGGTGCGAGTCGTCATGTGCGGGAGGACATAATGATGTCCGGCCGGAGTCCATATCGGGCACTGATCGAGATGTACCTAAAACCCCGTGAACTTGGAGGCTCGAAGGCCCGAAGACAAGTTGATTCGAGTTGATTCGAGGCCCTTGCTTTCCTGCCCCGCGCATGCTATGCTTCTCCTGCGGGGTAGAGCAGCCCGGTAGCTCGCAAGGCTCATAACCTTGAGGTCGCTGGT
>CAYHNV010000125.1:0-7304 GCA_964358065.1 uncultured Elusimicrobia bacterium
TGCTTATCGTCTGCCCAAGGGTCACGCCGTCGCCGTGGAGTTCCAGAACGGCCCGCGCGGCGCGGGAAGTGAGGGCGCGGTGGGCGGCGAGTTCAAGGCGATGGAAGGCGTGTTCCTACGCCTGGGCTACGCGACCAAGAGTGCTACGTCGGGCGGCTCGGGCTTCGACGCGGCCAAGGCCAAGGGACTGACGCTGGGCCTTGGCCTCAAGCGCGGACAGTTCAGCCTCGACTACGGCGCGCAGGCGGCCGGGGAGCTCGGCAACACGCATCGCTTCAGTTTGGCCGTGCGCTGGTGAAGACATTCGAGACAATCTTCACCGACGTGTTCTGGGACGTGTTCTGGGTCTTGCGCCCGCATCGGAGGAGGGGTATGCTTTTCCCTATACTTGGACGGAGGTCCTTATGGCGAAGAAGAGCGTGAAGAAGGCCGCGGCGAGAGCGGCGAAGAGCAAAAGCAAGGCCGCGCCGAAGAAGGCGGGCGGGACCTCCGCGGGCCGCGCCAAGGAGCTGGCGTGGCTGACGACGGCCAAGATCAAGGAGATCCGCAAGAGCCTCTCGATGATGCGAGACGACATGCTAAAGACCGTGCGCAAGCAGCAAGTCGAGGAGGGCGTCGACAATGGCGACTCCGTGGACCAGGCCAGCCAGTCCATCGAGAAGGAACTTCTCTTTGAGTTGTCCGACAACGAGCGCACCACGCTCGACAGGATCGACGCCGCCATCCGGAAGATCGACAACGGGACCTACGGCCTTTGCGAGGCCACGCAGAAGCCGATCGGCCGCCGGCGCCTTGAGGCCATCCCCTACTGCCGCTACTCCATCGAGTATCAAAATCAGCTTGAGCACAAGGAGACCGAGGCGGAGCCGGGGCCTGACTTCAGTACCATCGGCGAGTTCAGCGGCAGCGGGGAGTCCTGATCCTGCCTTGAATTCGTAACATTCTCGGGCTATCCTGTGCGAGGATGTTTCATAAAGAAATTCATGCGACGCGGAGCGGCGCATGAAGTACTGGGTCTATAAGGACGCTCGGATTCTCGGACCGTTCGACAAGGACGCGTTCGCCGGACTGCCGGGCGTCGATTCCGCCACTCTCGTGAGCGTGGGCGAGTCCGCCGCGTCCAGGGAGGGCGGATGGCTTCCCGTGGGCGAGATCTCCGACCTGGCCGGCGTCGTCCTGAACTTCGGTGGTTCCTGCTCCCACGATGAGCCGTCCTCGGCTTACGGCCTCCTCGACAAGCTCCAGATTGAGTCGACCGGTCTGATTGGGAACGATGACTTCCCCGGCGCGGCCGAGGACTTCTTTCAGGATGCCGCCCGGAAGAATAACTCCGCCGAACTGCGGCGTTCCAAGGAGCGCGTCTGTGAGCTCACCAGCCAGCTCGAGACGCTCTACAAGCGCGTCGCGGATTTGGAGTATTCCAAGACCGACCTCATGCGCTGCCTGGCCGAGAAGGATGTCGTCCCCCCTCTTTCGCCGCCGCCGATGCCGGCAGTCGTCGCGCCACAGATTGAGGAACCCGCCATTGCCGAGGTCCTGCCCTTGTCGTCTATCACGCCGGTCCAGGACCCGGTCCCGGCCCCGTTGCAGTCGGCCCTGGAGGCTGTCCAGCCGACGAAGGCGTCCTATCCCAAAGCGCTGCACTTTAAGGTCGCCCCGATAATCAAGTCTTTCCACGTCGCATCCGCGGATGTCCCCATCGAGTCAAAACCTTCGGTCGCCGAGGACGCCGAGCCGGTTTCCGTTCCCGTTCCGCTCCCGACGTCCGCTTGCGTCGCCGCTCCGGTTCCGGAGCCGATCTTACTCCAGTTCCCCGTTTCGGTTCCGATCCCCGCTTTCGTTGAAGTGCCCGTCGTTGCTCCGCCCCCGCCCCCGCCCCCGGCCCCCGCCCCCGTTGTCAAGCCGGTGCCCGAGGACATGGCCGGTGCCGCAGTCGCCGCGCCTCCGGCCACGCTGAGTTTCGCCTGGGGAGGAGAGCCCGAGGTCTCATCGGCGCCGCCTCCGTCCACCCAAGAGGTGCTGGCGCGACTATCCAAGCCCGCACTGGATCCTCAGATGGCGCCACCGCGTTCAATTCGGAGCAACACGCCCTTCCTGTTCGCGGGCGCGGCATTGGTGGCGCTCCTGGGCGTGATCGGCTACTTCATGCTCCGCCAGCCGAAGGACCTCAACCAGATGGTCTCCCTCGATGACAGCCGGGAGCATCTTGGGGCCCAGCCCGCGGACGATAGCGTCCCGACCCCTGCGGTCGAGCCGAAGCTCGCCGAGATGCCGACTTCCTCGTCGGCGTCTGCCGTTACCCCGAAACCGGCCGGGCCGTCCAGCGGCGAGCAGTCTTCTGGATCTCAGCCCGCGGCCCAGGCCGAACTCGAAACGGCGGAGGCGCTTGTGAAGGATTTTCCGCTCGATGGAGGCCGAGAAACAGTCGCGCAGTGGCTCCAATACTCCTATAACGCAAGCCCGGACGTCGGTCAGGAGACTTGGAGTACCAGCGCCACCGGCGATCAGGGATATCTCGTCGAATACCGGTTCATTCCGACGGCGCGTAACGGTGCGGACGTGCATTACCTCTTTGCGGCGGACATGTCGATGGGCATGGTCTTCGGAAAGAACCTGGAGGCGCAGCGTCTGCTCGCCGGGAGCGCGCCGCGTATGGTGGACGAGAAGCCAAAGGCCAAGCCTCAGACGAGGCGCCCGGCGGTCAAGCGTGCCAAGAAGCGTGTGATCGTGGCGGAGACTCCGAATCAAGTCCCCCTGATGCCTCTGCCCAACGAGTGGGAGCTGAAGCCCCCGGCCGAAGACGACGCCGCTTTCGGCGCCGACACGCCCGATTCCGGTCTCTGAGAGAGAGCGGCTCTATTTTGCAGCAAGTCCTTAGCGCGGCCTTGACAAAGCGCTGTGTGGAGCCTAACCTATGGGACGAATGGCGAATGCCCAGCACGTTATCTCGCTCGGACTCTCGCGCCGCCTGGCTGATTTGCTGGTGGAGGAGCATCTCATCACCTCCGAGCAGCTCCAGGTGGCGCTCGACGCTCAGAAGAGCGGCGGCGAGAAACTGGGCACGCTCCTCATCGACAAGGAGCTCATCGCCGAAGAGAAGCTCCTCCAGTTCCTCGCCGAGAAGACCGGGATATCCTTCGTGTCCCTGGCCGACATCGGGGACATATCCGAAGAGGCCGTCGCGGCCGTTCCCGAGGCGATCGCGCGGCAGAAGATGCTCATGCCGTTCAATAAGACCAAGGATCGGCTCACGGTCGCCATCGCCGACCCCCTCGACGTGATGGTCCTCGATGACCTGAAGATGCTCACCGGCTGCGACGTGGTCGGCTGTCTCGCCACCGAGGCTGAGATTCTCGCCGCCCATGAGACGTACTACAAGCAGGAGACCTCCCAGGAGGCCCTCGAGGGCATCGTCAAGCAATCAGACGTCGATGAGGCCATGGCCGAGGGCGTGGAGCACGTCGAGGATAAGAGCGAACAGGAAGCCGAGATCGGGCTGGAGAAGGCGGCCGAGGATGCTCCGGTGATCAAGATGGTCAACCTGATCATGGCCAGCGCGGTGAAGGCCCGGGCCTCGGACATCCATATCGAGGTCTACCAAAAGGAGCTCCGCGTCCGGTACCGCATCGACGGCGTGCTCCACGAGCAGCCCTCTCCGCCGAAGAAGTTCCATAATGCCATCTGTGCTCGCGTTAAAATCCTGTCGAACCTGAACATCGCGGAGAAGCGCATGCCTCAGGACGGCCGCATGAGGCTGAAGATCGACGGCAAGGAAGTCGACCTGCGCGTCTCGGTCCTGCCTTGCGCCCCCGGCGAGAAGGTCGTCATGCGCATCCTTGATTCCTCGGGGCTGAAGGTCAACATGACCCAGTTGGGCTTTGAGCCCGAGGCCATGTCCGTCTTCAAGAAGGCCATGGAGGCGCCTTACGGCGTCAACCTCGTCACCGGGCCGACCGGCTCGGGCAAGTCCACCACGCTTTATTCCGCTCTCTCAAACCTTAACACGCCGGACACGAATATCATGACGGCCGAGGACCCTGTCGAGTACCAGCTCAAGGGCATCAATCAGGTCCAGATTCACAACCAGGTCGGCCTCACCTTCGCCTCGGCCCTGCGCTCCTTCCTGCGCCAGGACCCCGATATCATCATGGTCGGCGAGATCCGAGACCAGGAGACGGCGACGATCGCCATCAACGCCGCCCTGACCGGCCACCTTGTCTTCTCCACGCTGCACACCAACGACACCTCCCAGACGATCACGCGCCTTGGCATGATGGGCGTGGAGCCCTTCTTGATCAGCGCCGCGATGCTGATGGTGGAGGCACAGCGTCTCGTGCGAGGCATCTGCCCCAAGTGCCGGGAACCTTATGAGGTCGAGAAGGACTGGCTTCTCAAGCTCGGAGTTCCCGAGACCCAGCTCCAAACGACGGGCAAGGGCAAGATTGTCCTGTATAAAGGGAAGGGCTGCGAGAACTGCGCCAAGACCGGCTATCGCGGACGCCAGGGCCTCTATGAGGTGATGGAAATGACGGACGCTATTCGCCAGCTGGTCTTGGATCGAGCCTCCGCCAAGGCGATCAAGACTCAGTCGATGAAACAAGGCATGCTGACCCTGCGCATGTGCGCCATCCGCAAGGTCCTTACGGGCGCCACGACCGTCGAAGAGATGATGCGCACGACCGCGTCGGACGTGGACACCTGAGCGAAGAATGGTCTCCATGGGGGAGTTGTTCCTTCTCATGCACGAACGAGGGGCCTCGGACCTGCACCTCACGTCCGGCGCTCCGGCGATTCTGCGCGTGGACGGCCGACTCGTGCCGGCGCCCTTCGATCAGCTGACCCCCGATACGACCCAGCAGTTGATCTATTCGCTGCTCAATGACCAGCAACGCCAGCGCTTCGAGGCCAACAACGAGCTGGACCTCGCCTTCAATCTGCGCGGCATCGGACGCGTGCGCATGAACGTCTATCGCCAGATGGGCTGCGTGGGCGCGGCGGTGCGCACCATTCCGAGCTCTTCCATGACCTTCGACGAGATCGGCCTGCCCAAGTCGATCCTGGACGTCATGAAGCTTCCCAAGGGCCTGCTCCTGGTGACGGGCCCGACGGGCTCCGGCAAGTCGACGACGCTGGCCAGCATGATCGACTTTATCAACGAGACGCGCGCCAACCATATCATGACGGTCGAAGACCCCATCGAGTTCGTGCATGTGCATAAGAAGTCCATCGTCAATCAGCGCGAGGTCGGCCAAGACACCGAGACGTTCGGGGCGGCCCTGCGCCACGTCCTGCGCCAGGATCCCAACGTCATCCTCATCGGCGAGCTGCGCGACCTGGAGACGATCCAAGCCGCCCTCAACATCGCGGAGACCGGCCACTTGGTGCTCTCGACTCTGCACACCACGGACTGCGCGCAGACCATCAACCGGATCATCGACGTATTCCCGCCGCATCAGCTCGAGCAGGTGCGCGTCCAGCTCTCTTTCGTCCTGCAGGCCGTGATCTCCCAGCAGCTTCTCAGCCGTGCCTCGGGCGCGGGCCGCGTGCTGGCCGCGGAGATGCTCATCGTCAACTCCGCCATCCGCAACCTCATCCGCGAGCAGAAGGTCGAGCAGATCCAGATCGCCATCCAGACCGGCGGCAAAGCCGGCATGCAGACCATGAATCAGTCCTTGGCGGAGCTTTACTTCAAGCAGAAGATCACCTTTCAGGAAGCGATGTCTCATTCGTTAGACCCCGAAGACCTGCGCCGCCTCATGCAGCGTCATATGGCGGCGCCTTAATCTTTTTGACCAGGAGAGAACATGCCCGTCTACACCTATAAGGCCAAGACCGCCGCGGGGCTTTTGATGGAAGGTCTTGTCGACGCGGACATCAAGAAGAACGCGATCGAGAAGCTGCGTTCCCAGAAACTGGTCGTCATCCAGATCGAGGAGAAGACTTCGAGCCCTCTTGATAAGATCAAGGAGTTCATCGCCTCGCGCCAGAAGGGGCATGTCACCTCCAAGGACCTCGTCCTCTTCTCGCGCCAGCTCTCGACGCTGGTGAGCGCGGGCGTTCCCATCGTGCAGAGCCTCGGGATACTGGAGACGCAGGCCGAGAATCCGGCCTTCAAGGAGGTTCTGGGGGCGGTCAAGGCCGACATCGAGTCGGGGCTCTCGATCTCGGACGCCCTGCGCAAGCATCCCGACGCCTTTCCGGAGCTCTATACCGCCATGATCAATGCGGGCGAGTTGGGCGGCATCCTCGACACCATCCTCGAGCGCCTGACCAACTATATGGAGAGCTCCGAGGCACTAAAGGCGAAGGTCAAGTCGGCCATGATGTACCCGGCCATCGTGCTCTCCATCTGCGCGCTGGTCACCGTCTTCCTGATGGTCTTCGTCATCCCGACCTTCAAGAACATCTTCGCCGGCTTCGGCGCGGAACTGCCCCTGCCGACGCAGATCCTCATCAATATCTCGGACGCGATGAAGGCGCGCTGGTACGTGCTGGTTGCCGCCCCCTTCCTCGCTTATAAGGGCTTCCTGAAGTTCTATAAGACGACTTACGGCCGCAGGTGGGTCGACTCGAAGTCGCTCGCGGCCCCCATCTTCGGCATCATTCTCAAGAAGGTCGCCGTCGCCCGCTTCACGCGCACCCTCGGGACCCTGATCAAGTCCGGCGTGCCCATCATGCAGGCCCTCGATACCGTCGCCGCCACGGCCGGCAACGTGCTCATCGAGGAGGCCGTGATGCTGACCCGCGAGTCCATCCGCGAGGGAGGGCACCTGTCCGACCCGCTCAAGAAGTCAGGCATCTTCCCGAACATGGTGACATCGATGATCTCGGTGGGCGAGGAGACGGGTGCTTTGGACATCATGCTCTCCAAGATCGCCGACTTCTACGACCAGGAGGTCGACACCGCGGTCAAGGGCCTGACTTCTCTCATCGAGCCCATCGTCATCGTGGTCATGGGCGTCGTCATCGGCACCATCGTCGTCGCGATGTTCATGCCGATGTTCGGCCTCGGCGAGCTGGCCGGAAAGCAGGGCTGAGGGCTCGGGACTCGAACAGGTCCTCGTCGCGCAGCTTGCGGTGGTAGGCCACGCCGAAGCGGGGAGCCTCGTGGCGCAGCTGCTGGAGCAGGTTCTGTTGTCACGTTTGCTTATGCTCCCTCCTCAGCATTTCCTTTTTGCGCTGCAGGAGCTTATGGCTTAGGTGTTGCTCTTAACCATTTTTTTGATCGCAAGGGAAATTCTCTTGCGTCCGGACTTTTAACCGCCGCACTCTTAACAGGCGGCTATGTTGTCGGTAGAACTCAA
>CAYHNV010000126.1:0-7292 GCA_964358065.1 uncultured Elusimicrobia bacterium
TCTCCAACAGCAAGGTCTGGGACGGCGCCGCCGGGGGGCGCGCGGTCCCGGGCGGGGTCTACATCTACCGGATCGAGTCCGAGGGGCGGGTCTACAGCGGCGCGGTCGTTATCGTGAGATGAGAATTCGCTGTCCTGTAACAACATTTTCGCATCTTCCCCCTACACTCACTAGCGTATGACGCTCCTTTCGCGGTTGTCTCCGGTCTTTATGAGCCTGCTCGTCGGGCTCAGCGGCGCGGCCCCCATCGGGGCGCGCGGCTTCAGCTTCACCGGCGTGCGCAACCGCCTGATCACGCCCAACGGCGATGCTCTCAACGATACGGCGTTCTTCACCTTTTCCAATCCCCAAGACTCGGCCGGCACCCTCAAGATCTACGACACCCGCGGCCATCAGGTCGCCTCCATCGACATCCCGTCGGATGCGACCTCCGCGTCCTGGGACGCCCGCGCCGGCGGCCGGCTGGTCTCCTCGGGAATCTATATCTACGTCATCACCGTCGAGCAGGTGAGGGTGAGCGGCGCCTTGGCGGTGATCAGATGACCGAGCATGGGCGAGGAAATGGTCGCATCGATCGCCGTGGGGGGCGACCATGATCAACCCCCTGCTCGCCGCGACCCTGTCCTTGGCGCTGTTGGCCGGCGGCGCGCGGGCGGCCTTCGAGGAGACGGGGTCCGGTGCGCGCGCCCCGGGCATGGGAGACGCCTTCACCGCCCTGGCCGACGACGCCTATTCCATCCACTACAACCCGGCGGGCCTGGCTCAAGTCGACAGGCCCCAGTTCGGCGCCGCCTACTCGCGCCTTTATGTAGGACTCTCGGACGGCTCCGAGATCGGGAGCTCCCAACTCGTCTACGCTCATCCTCTCTCCCACGGCAAGCGCGGCACGCTCGGCCTTGGCTGGGATCGCCTCTCGCTCGGGGGGCTCTACTCGGAGTCCACGCTGACGCTGTCGTATGGGCGCCGGGTCCTCGCGCGGGAGAGCGGCAGCCAGCTTCTCGCCGGGATCAACTTCAAGCAGCTTTCCCACTCGTTCGGCCGGGCCGCCGAGGCGACGAATGCCTGCCAGGATCTCGACTGCAGCAAGGGGGCTGATCCCCTTCTTTCCGGCTCCAACACCAAGAGCGCCTTCGACGGCGACTTGGGACTGATTTACCGCTTCCCGCGCCGCTTCCAACTCGGACTGTCCGTCAAGCATTTGCTGTCGCCCAATGTGGCCTTCTCGGGCTCCGACAAGGTGGAGAGAGCCATCGACGCGGGCCTCGCCTATAAATCCCTCTGGCTGAGCCTGGCCGGAGAGCTGAAGCTCCATAAATCCGCCTCCGGCGGGATGCAGCGCGACATGATCTTCGCCGCCGAGCGCTTCTTTCCGACGCTGGACTACGGCCAGTTCGGCCTGCGCGGGGCGTTGGGCATCGGCACCGCCGACTGGAGGCAGATCACGTTCGGGTCCTCCTACCGCGTCAACAAGATCCAGTTCGACTACGCCTTCCTGCTCCCGGTCGGCGGGGTGAAGGGCCAGTCAGGCTCGCACCGCATGGCCCTCACCTTCCACTTCGGCGCTCCGACGGGCGACGAGGAGATGAGCCGGGACATCCTCGAGCAGGCCCAGAAGCTGCGCGAGCGCGGGCCGGACTACGGCTACGAGTACAGCGAGGAGCTCAAGCCGCAGAGCCTTGACGACCCGCGCCTGGCCGAGGTCCGCGCCTTGATCCTCCAGCGCCGCTACCGCCCGGCGCAGAAGGTGCTGACCGAGTTCGCGAAGAACCAGCCCCTGAGCCCGCCCCTCATCCGCCTGTCGAACCGGCTCGGCATGGTCGTCTCCCACTACGCGGACCTCCCGGAGCCGAAGAGCAAGTTCGACTTGACTCTGGTCGCCGGCCTCAACCGCTTCCTCTTCGGCGAGGACCGTCTGGCCATGCTCCAGACCTCCTACGCCTACAGCCTGAAGGCGGAGGACATCCGTCTCAACAAGTTCCTGGAGGATATGGAGCAGGGCCTCGGCATCAAGGCCGAGCGCATGCCCCCCAACCACCCCCGCTCGTTCATGGAGGAACTGCTTTACCGCGTGGAGTTCGCCAATACGCGAGGCGAGACGGGCAAGGTCGAGGCGCTGCTCTCCGACATCCTGGTCCTGGAGCCGGAGCACGTCACGGCCCTCGAGCGCCTCGGTTCGCTGCGGTATGTGACCGGCCGCAATCTGGAGGCGATCAAGGCGTGGGAGGCGGCGCTGAAGCTGGAGACGCGCGAGAGCGAGCTTGAGTCCCTGCGCGAGTACATGCGCCTGGCGCGTGAGCGCGTCAGCGGCAAGGCCTTGCCCGGCGAGATGCCGCCGGCGGCCATCGTGCCCGCGGTCCCCGCGCCGCCGCTGGCGCGAGTGCCCGTCGTTCCCCGAGAGGAGTCGGCCGCGCGCAGGGCCGCCCCGGCCGTCTCGGGCGACCCCCGCGACGTCTCGCAGCTCTATCAGAAAGGGGTGGAGTTCTACGCCCGCGGGGAATACCTGCAGGCCAGCTCCATGTTCATGCGCATCCTGAGGATCGACCCCGACAACGAACAGGCTCGCAAGGCCCTGGAACGCATCGACCGCAGGAAGCCCAAGCGGTGAGCGAGTGAGCATCCGTGTCAAGCTCGCCGCCATCCTCGCCCTGGCGGTCTGCGCGACGACGATCGCCACCGGCGCGGTCTTCGCGGTCTTGGAGAGCAGGAGCATGCGCGGCGCCGAGGAGGAGAAGATCCGGCTCCTTTTCGAGAACATCAAGACGATGGCCGTCGAGTCGCAGTTGGCCCGCGACCCCCTGATGCTGCTCGACTATCTTTCCTTCCTGGGCCGCGACCGCAAGGAGGTCGTGGGCGTGCGCGTGCGCTTCGGCCGGCGCTGGGAGAAGATTCCCGGCGCCTCCCCCCCGACCAAGGCAGAGCCGGTGCGGACTCAGTCCGTCCTGATCCCGGCCCGGGGCGAGGCGCTCGCGATCCTGGTGGAGACGGATTTCTCGCAGCGCGTGCTTGACGAGCGGTTTGCCGCTTCTTCTTGGGCCATGGCCGGCGATCTGGGCCGCGCGGGGCTGGCCCTGCTCCTGGCCGGGATATTGATCAGCATCCCGCTCGGCTGGAGCTTGACCTCGCGCCTGGTCGCCATTGAAAGGAGCATGGAGGAGATCGGCTCGGGCAAGCCGTCGCGGGCGGTTCCCGGGCACGGCTCCGACGAGGTCGCGCGCCTGGCGCGGGGCCTCAACGCGATGGCCGCGCGGCTTAAGGAACTCGATGAGATGAAGCGCACCTTCGTCGCGTCGGTGACGCACGAACTGCGCTCCCCCCTCTTTGCCATCGAGAGCTACGTCAAACTGCTCCTGAAGGACTCCCGCTCCCTCAACGAGGGGGAGCGCCGCCAGCTCGAGCGCGTCCAAGGCAACGCCGCGCGCTTGGCCCACTTCGTGACGAGTCTGCTTGATATGGCCCGCATCGAGCGCGGCAAGCTGGAGTACCGCCCGCGCCCGATCGATCTTGCCGCCCTCATCGAGGATGCGACTCTCTTCATGGGCTCGCGAGCCGCCGAGGAAGGCAAAGAGCTCGCTTTCTCGGCGGAGCCGCGGCTGGTCAAGGTGAACGCCGACCCGGACCTCATCACTCAGGTCGTGACGAACCTGATCGCCAATGCCATCAAGTTCACCCCCTCGGGCGGACACGTGACGGTGACCCTGCGCCGGGACGGCGGCGTCCTCGAGTGCGCGGTGCAGGACACGGGCCGCGGCATTCCGGCGGAGGCCCTCGGCCGTCTTTTCCAGCCTTTTGAGCGCGCGGCCAACGCCGCGCGGACCGATGGCACGGGCTTGGGCCTCTCGATCTGCAAGTCGATCGTGGAGATGCACCGGGGCGCGATCGGAGTCGAATCGACCCCGGGCCGCGGGAGCCGCTTTCATTTCACGCTCCCCTTCGGTTCTTAGGTCAGCGCGTCAGGAAAACAAGGATGAGGAGGGCGGCGAAGGCCAGCCCCAGGAGGGCGAAGGACAATTGGAGCAGTCGGGCCGAGGGGTTCTCCGAGTGGAGCTTCTGGACGGTAGTCTCCAGCTTGCCGACGCGCTTGCCGAGCAGTTCCAGCCGCTGGGAGAGGGAGGCGTTCTCGCTGACGGCGGCGGAGACTCGGCCGGCCAGCCTCTCGAACTCGTGCCGCCGCACCCCGGCGGCGGCCTCGGCTGGAGTTGCGGACTTCTGCGCGGAGGCCGTCGCCGCGTGCGCGGTCTCCGGCGAGGGCGGCGCCATGAGCCGGTTGACGGCCTCCAGGACCTTGCCGGTCGGGCAGCCCTTCTCGAGGACGGCGTCCACTCCGGAGAGTTCGATGAGCCCCTTCTCGGTATGGGTATCGCGTCCGGTGAAAATCAGCATCTTAGGCCGCCGCTCTCCAAGCCGCGAGCTGATCTCGCGGGCGATCTGGTAGCCGTTGAGGCCGGAGATATTCACGTCGAGGATCAGCAGGTCGAAGGACTTTTCGCCGACGAGGCGGAAGAACTCGTCGCTGTTGCGGGCAAACTCCACGTCGTGGCCTTCCGAAGAGAGGACCTCGCCGAGCATGGCGCGGATGAGCGGGTCATCCTCCGTGGAGAGTATCCTCACCTGCGCTCGGGCCTGTCGCCGCGTTCCACCAGACTATGCTACCTTACTTTTAGCCGGAGGGAGATCCCATGCCATTGCGAATCATGATCGTCGATGACAGCCCCGCGGCCCGCTTCATGCTGCGGGAATTCATCGAATCGAACGGACATCAGGTCGTCGCCGAGGAGGAGAATCTCGAGGGGACCCTCAGATCCTACTCCCAGCACAAGCCCGATGTGGTCACGCTCGACCTGTCCCTGGCGCAGGGAGACGGCCTGAGCGTCCTCAAGGCCGTGCGCAATCTGGACCCCAAGGCCAAGGTGCTCGTCATCTCGGGCAACTCCCAGAAGAAGGTCGTCGACGTCCTCTACGCGGCCGGGGCTTCCGGCTTCCTGCCCAAGCCGATCGATTTCCCAGGCCTCATGGCCGCCATTATTCGGGTGACTCTGCGATGAGCGGCCACGGGCACGCCGAGCAGGCGCTCTTGAGGCTGATCGAGCAAGGCGTGGCGGACAGCGCCGATAAGCTGGCGAAGATCTCGCGCACCGACTGGAGCACCCAGACCGTGTCGATCAAGATGTCGCCCCTGGCGAAGTTCCGCAGCGTCCTCGCCGACGACGATCAAGATCAGTTCGGCGCCTGCTTCACCATGCCCGGCGGCGTCTTTCTCGTGATGATCCCCGCCCGAAGCGGCCCCGCCTTCGCCGACGTCTTCCTTCCCGTCAGCAAGAAGCATCCGGAGGGCATCAAGAACCGCGAGCGCGACTCGCTGGCGGAGATCTCGAACATCGTGGTCAATGCCGTGGCCGCCGTCGTCGCCGACGCCTGCGACGTCGCCCTGATGCTTTCCGCGCCGGAGGTGTCCCACGGCAGGAAAGACGACCTGATCAAGGAGGCGACGGAGATGGTGGCGTCCTCCGGCGAGAGCTCCGTGGTCATGGCCTATGTCCATATGTCGTCGCCGGCCATGTCGTCGGATTGCAGCGTCGTCGTCCTGCTGAGCGCGACTTGGAAGGCCCGTCTGTTCGCCGCCTTGGAATGAAGCTTTTTCATCGTTTTTTCCTCATCCTTCTGGCCTTCTCGACTCTGCCCGTGGTCGGGATGGGGGTGCTGATGCTCTCCTCGCGGGGCGCGGTGCAGGACAACGCGCGCCTTCTGCACAAGCGCCTGGCGGCCTTGACGGCTGATTCGGCGGAAAGGACGATCGAACAGCTCAACCGCGCGCTTGCCGTGGTCGCCGACCTCGAGGTCTCGCGCGGCCGGAAGAGCCTCGATCTCACGATCCTCCAGCACGCGGCCGCGGGCGATTCTAACGTGGCCCTCATCGCCATCCTCGACGCCTCGGGTGTCGAGGTCTACCGCTCCGCCGATCCGGATTTATTCCCGGACGCGGCTCTCCGGGAGCGTTCCGACGACCCCGCCGTCATCCAGTGCCTGCGGACACGTCATCTCGCTTTGGGCGCCGTCGTCACCGTCAGGGAGCAGTCGCTGCTTCCGGCGGCCCATCCCTTGACGGACGGGCGTCTCCTTTACATGCTCTATTCCTTAAAAGGGCTGCAGAGACGCCTGGGTCGAATGCCGAAGGGCGGGCGGGGTCGGATTCTTTTGGTCGACGAGGCGGGCAGGCCCCTGTCTGGGGTCGGCGACGCGCCTCCGGCGAAGGATTGGACTCTTCCCGCGGGCGACGGCGAGGGGTGGTCCGATCGTCTGCCGTCGAGCGATGGTCCCCTGGTGGCCGCCAGCGTGCGCCTCCAATCCCCGCCTTGGAGCGCTGTCAGCCTCCAGCCCCGCCGCGATGCCTATGCCGAGTCCGACGCCGCGGCCTCCCAGGCCGTCGCCCTTTTCTTGGCGCTCTGCCTGATCGTGACCGGGGCCGCGTATCTTCTCAGTCAGCGTCTTTTGACGCCCATCGCGGCCCTGGTGGCGGGAGCCGAGCGCGTGGCCCAGGGAGACTTCGCCCATCTCATCCCAGGTCTCGGCTGGGGCGAACTCGACCGGCTCGGCAAGACCTTCAACGCGATGACCGAGAAGGTGCGCCACTATCAAGGAATCCAAGTCGACAGGCTGTTGGCGGAGAAAGCGAAGGTCGATGCCCTGGTCAGCAACATCCCGGACGGCGTGTTGATGGCGGGATTTGACGGGTCCATCATCTTTGTCAACGCGACCGCCGCGCGCGTGCTGGCCCTGCGCGGGCCGATCTCCCGCGTGTCCGAGATCACCGCGCTTCCCGAGATCAGGCATCTGGTCGACTCCGTGAAGGCCGGGGCCAAGCGCGTTGAAGGAGTCATCGTGGAGACGACGCTTCAGGAGGGGCGGCCATCCGCGGTCTTCGCCTGTCAGGCCCTCAGCGTGGCCCGCCAGGGACGCGACGAGGGCATCCTTGTTCTGATGCGCGACGTGACGATCCAGCGCGAACTGGAACGAATGAAGGACGAGTTCTTCCACTCCGTGGTCCATGATCTGCGCGGGCCCATCTCCATCATCGACGGGATGGTCTACTTCCTCAAGAAGCTGCAGGGCCTTGACGAACGCCAGAGGAAATATGTGGACCTGGCCGAGCAGGCCTCCAAGCGCCTGAGCGAGCTGGTCGCCAACATCCTGGATATCGCCAAGCTCGAGTCCGGGACCATGACGCTCGCGCTGTCCAAGTTCTCATCAGCGGCCTTTCTCGGAACTCTGCGCGACCTCTACCGTCTGCCCGCGGG
>CAYHNV010000127.1:0-7267 GCA_964358065.1 uncultured Elusimicrobia bacterium
CGAGGCGCATGTGATGGAGTCCATACAGGCCGGCGCCAATGGCTACCTTTCCAAGATGCTCCCGGCGGCGGAGCTCGTCAACGCCCTCAAGGCCTTCGCCAACGACGGCGTGATGATTCCTCAGCAGGTGATGGGCAAGCTCCTGCAGGGCCTGCGTCAGATGTCCAACAACGACGGCTCCTCTCCCGTGGCGCTGACCAAGACCGAGATCCGGGTGCTTGTGCTCCTGGGTTCGGGGATGGCGAACAAGGAGATCGCGGCCAAGATGGAATGCTCGGTCAAGACCATCAAGAACCACCTCAATGCCGTCTTTCAGAAGCTCGAGGTCGGCAACCGGACCGAGGCCGTCGTCAAGGGCATCGAGATGGGGCTGATTTCGCCGGAAGAGCCGAACTGACGCCGGCCACGGGGGGCAGGAGCCCGTTGACAAAGGATGAGTTCGTCTCCCAGCTGGAACATGGGGCCGCTCAGCTCGCGGGGCTGCCGGTCTCGGCGTTCGTCCTGCGCTGGACCGCTGAAGCCCTCAAACGCGGCGAGCCGCCGTGGTGGAAGTCCATGGCCAAGGCCTGGGAAAAACGCAGCTTCGTGGCCTGGAGCGAGGCCTGGAGCCTGTACCTGAGCGCGCTCCACTTTGAAGCCCTGAGCGACGCCGAGTGTCCGCTCGTGTCCTATTTTCCTTCGTGCGGCGGGACGGCCGAGGCCGAGCCGGGTCCCGGGCTGGCCAAGTTCCTCGCGGACCCGCCGCCCTCCTTCTTCGAGAATCTGCGCGAGCGCCACCGCCGGACTTACGTGGCGCCTCGCGCCGCCTTGTGGCTGAGCCCCGCCCTGCTTTTCTTCCAGCGCCGGGGCCTGCCCTACTATGCCGTGGAGGTCAATGCCGGCGCGGGGCTGAACCTGGCGCCCGACGTGAGCGCCAAGCAGAAAGGCTTCGACTCGAGCCTGGTCGCCGCGCGCGTGGGCCTGGACCCACAGCCTTTGGACCTGAGCGACGTCGCCTCCCGCCGTTGGCTGACGGCCGGCATCTGGCCCGATGACCTGCCGGCCATCGCCCAGCTCGACGCGGCCATCGAGGTCGTCTTGAAGAGGTCGCAAGACGAGGCCAATTTCCTCCAGCTGGCCTCCTGCGCGCCGGAAAGAGCGCCCGCCTTCGTGACCAAGAACATTCCCTCCGACGACCCCGACGTGGGCCTGCTCTTCTTCAACATGGGCACGACGGTGCGCATGAGCGACGACGAATACGCGGCCTACGGCAACGCCGTCGCCGCCATGCTCAAGCCTTGGGGCGACCGCGGCCTCTGGGTCGAGATGGAGAGCGTGCGCGCGGAGACCTTCTCCGCCACCTACCAACTGCGCGTCCACCGCCTGGTGGAGGGGACCCTGCGCGGGATGGTCCTGGCGAGCGCGGACCTGCAGGCCGCCAAGTACGCCTATGTCGAAGCCGGCGCGGCCTTTCTTAAATAACCGAGTTTTAACCTTTTTGACCTTGAATTCGAACGGGGCGGGGGGTATCCTCGCTCCATGAGGCTGCCGCGACGCCGCGACGGGCAGATCGTCATTCCGGCCATGCTGATCTTCCCCACGCTCATGCTCTTCGTCTTTCTCATCTACGAGACGGCCAAGCTGTCCCGCGAGAAGATCCGCCATCAGTTCGCCATGGACGCGGCCGCCTTCGTCGAGATGACGAACTATTCCGATTTCTTCAACCGCACCGCTTACGTCAACGGAGCCTTCCCCATGCGCATCTTCGACGAGGGCTACGGCGACTTCTTCGCCGAGTGCGAAGGCAAGGTCGCTGACTGCAAGAAGGTCACCTACGCCTCCATCCTCTTCAACAACGGCGTCTTCCCCCATGACGGCGGGAGCTACCCCGCGGACATCCATAAGGCGGAGGACAGCATGCCCGGCAACAAGTGGGAGATCAGGTACGGCGGCCCCCGGGGCGCGAGCGGCATCAACAGCGCCGGCGACCCCGACCTGCCCGAGCCGCTGGAACTCTTCACCAGGGAGGACGCCCGCAAGTTCTATCACACCAAAGAACTGGCCGAAGAGATATTCAAGCTCTACGTCCAGATCTACTCCCTGCTCGGCTCCGTGGAGGACGCGCAGTACACGGTCCTCAAGCGCCTGGTGGGCGACCACAGCTTCATGAAGAAGTCCTATTGGCTCAACACCGGCGAGCCGGAGGGCGACTTGCTCGTCTCGAACTTCAGGGCCGCGGTGCCGGACTTCACCTCCGGCAGCGTCGTGAAGGCCAAGTGCCAGAAAACATTGGACTACTGCGGCAATGTGCTTACCGGCAGCTCGCTGCAGCCGATCCGACCGGAGTGCGTGACCGGCAATGGAGACGCGCCGCCGTACAAACTGGAAAAATCACCGGGATGCTCGGAGGGGCTCTTCCAGCTGATGTGGGTCGACCCCAACAAGATCAGGGCGATGTCGGAGACCGGTGCCGGCGGCTATCCAGGCATCTCTCTCTTCATGAACTGGGCCTTGCCGGCGAAGAACTACTGGAACGTTGATTTCGTCACGGAGATGAACCACCGCTATCCGAACGGGACCCTGCACACGACCATCGCGCTCAAGGGCGACCCCGCCTCCCAGCCGGCCGTCTGGCCCAACCCCACTCCCAAGTTCCAGGTGAGGCAATATCCATGAGAGGAAGTGCCCCTTCCAGATTCCGTCAGAAAAAGGGACAGGCGATGACCGAGGTGGTCCTCCTCTTTCCGATCTTCATGATGTTCCTGTTTGCCTTCGTTAAGGTTTTCGCCCTGCTCATCCTGGTCCAGAAGATCGAGATCGCGTCCACCTACGCGGCGCGGCGCTGGCAGCTGGAGAGCCACCGCAACGCGCTCCAGGAACCCTGGGATGAGGGGACCCTGCGTCCGGACATCCAGAGCAAGGTTCTCGCCTACATCGGCTACGGCGCCGAGTCCACCACCATGAACTGGGGCAACAACCAGACGAGTTCGTCGAGCCAGTCCAACTTCCTCGACCTTACCCAGTCCTGCAAGGACGGCAAGGTGCCCGGCGTCTCCATCCAGCGCACCCAGGTCTGGAACGTGGTGACCGTGACCGCCTGCACCAAGCCCCTCAACATGCCCTTCTACAAGACGTCCGGCTTCGTCTTCGAGTCCACCAAGTACGTCCCCAACCGCGACCGGCCGATCGCCTTCATCCTGCCCGGCCTGCAGAAGGAATGATATACTCCCGACATGTTCTGGGCTAAACTGCGCCTCTTCTGGCAGCGCTGGTGGGTGCCGATCGTCATTGTCATCGGTTTTGCCGTCGCCGTCATCATCCCGATCTGGTACATGTCGGGGATGGAGGAGAGCGTGCGGCGCTACATCGTCGGCATCAACGTCGCCCAGCTGCCCTGGGGCATCCTCCAGACCCTCGTCTTCGTCAGCTTTCTCTACCTCCTCCAGTACGGCGGGGGCTTCGCCGCCTTTAAAAAGTCGAAGATCGATATGGCGATGGTCCAGGTCCGCTTCTCCGACGTGGTGGGCAACGAGGAGGCCAAGCGCGAGGCCTGGGAGGTCGTCCAGCTCCTGAAGGACCGCGCGATGCTCAAGCGCGTGGGCGGCAAGATCCTCCACGGCCTGCTCATGGTGGGCCCTCCCGGCTGCGGCAAGACGATGCTGGCCAAGGCCATCGCCACCGAGGCGCAAGTCCCCTTCCTGTCCACTTCCGGCTCCGAGTTCGTCGAGATCTTCGTCGGGGTGGGGGCCGCGCGCGTGCGCAAGCTCTTCAGCCAGGCCCGCCAGTACGCCAAGGCCTACGGGGCCTGCATCATCTTCATCGACGAGATCGAGGTCCTGGGCCGCACGCGCGTCGTCTACGACGCCTTCGGCGGCGGCCAGGAGGGCAACTCGACCTTGAACCAGCTTCTCGTCGAGATGGACGGCGTGACCGATTCCGACGCGCAGGTCGTCGTCATCGGGGCGATGAACATGGCCGAGCAGGTCCTGGACCCCGCCCTCACCCGCCCCGGCCGCTTCGACCGCAAGATCCGCATCAGCCTGCCCAACCTTCAGGAGCGTCGGCAGATCTTCGAGTACTACGCTCAAAAGATGAAGGTGGACCCCGCGGTCGACATGGGCCGCTTGGCGCGCAAGGCCATCATGAAGTCCCCGGCCCAGATCGAGAACATCTTGAAGGAAGCCGCCCTCATCGCGGCGCGCAACCAGCGCGAGGTCGTCACCTACAAGGACATCTCGGCGGCCATCGAGCGCATCGAGCTGGGCGTGGCGCACCGCCTCAGCATGACCCCCAAGGAGCGGCAGATGACCGCCTATCACGAGGCGGGCCACCTGATCGTCACCTACCTCTGCCATCCCCTGCACGACGTCTTCAAGGCCTCCATCATCGAGCGCGGCGACGTGCTGGGCGTGGTGCACTACACGCCCCGCGAGGAGATTCACTCCTACGACGTCGACTCGATCTTCGCCGGCATCAAGTCCGCCCTCGGCGGCTACGCGGCCGAGCGCCTGAAGTTCAAGACCAGCACCCAGGGTGTCAGCTCGGATTTTTCCGCCGCGATGATCCAGGCCCATGAGATGGTCTGGAGGCTGGGCATGGGCGAGAGCGGCCTGGTCGGCGACTTCACCAAGATCCCCGAGCACCAACTCTCCGAAGACCTCAAGAAGAAGCTCAACGAGGAGACCCAGAAGCTTCTGCACCGAGCCATCCGGGAGGTCGAGCAACTCCTCAGGACGGAGGAGGTCATCCTGGACCGCTTCGCCGCCGAGCTCCTCAAGCGCGAGGAGCTGGACTACGACGAGATCGAAATGATCTTCGCCGAGTACGGCAAGCCCGCGCGCTCGCTGGCCACGGGGCCCCTGGCCAGTTCCCTGACCTCGCCGGACCCGCTTCCCATCCCCGCCAACCTCTCCAGCGCGCGCCTTCCGCCGGTCTCCTGAGCTGAGGGGGTGCCGGTCGTCTGTTTTTGGGTCTTGCGTGAATCGGGTTTAATCGTTATGATTATAGCGTCGGAGGAGATCAATTATGACCACTCGCGTTTTGACCGCGCATGTGCCCATCAGTTTGGCCAAGCAGGTCGATCTGGCCGCGACTCGTTTGGAACGCTCTCGCGGCTGGATCGTTCAGAAAGCCCTCGTCGACTGGATCGATCGCGAGGAGGCGCATCGGCGCATGACGCTCGAAGCCTTGGCCGATGTCGATGCCGGCCGTGTCGTCGACGATAAGACCGTCCACGCTTGGGCGGCCGGTCTTGGAAGCGGGAAATCGAAGAAGTGCTCGTGACGCTTGTATGGACCTCCAAGGCTCACGACGATTTGGCGCGGCTCTACGCATTCCTCGCGAAAGAAAATGAGAAAGCGGCAGCGCGCGCAGTGAGGTGTCTGGTCGCGGCTGCGACTCGACTTCCGGCCCAGCCTCGCATCGGCGAAAGGCTTGATGAGTTCGAGTCGCGTGAGGTGCGCCGGGTTCTCGTGGGGCGCTACGAGCTGCGCTATGAGATCCAGCAAAAGACGATCTATGTGCTTCGTCTATGGCATGCGCGCGAAGATCGTTAGGTAAAAAGATGGTAATGGATCGGCCCTCACTTGACAAATTCTTAAGGGGGGGGCTACACTTCGACCGAGGACTATGAACGTTCAATTGGCGGACGACCCGTATAAAAAGCATTGGTGGGCCCTCCTGGCCGGTTTCGGACTGACCGGGATGTGGCTGTGCCTTCCTATGATGGAGACCTCCGTCGGGTCGGCTCGCATCGAAACGGGCGGGCCCGTCGTGGACGCCGCCGCGGAGCAGAACCTGGATGCCGCCGCGGGTCCCAACGGCGCGCCGGGCGACGCCCTCGACCTTTCGATGGACGGCGCCTACCGCCGGAAGAAGGGCGACGAGACGGTTGCGTCCATGCTTTATCAGGCGCCCAAGGGCCCTCAGGCGGTCCCGGCGGCCGCGTCCACTCTGGCCCAGTCGCTCAAGGATGTGGGCGATAAGAAGGACGCCTCCTGGGGCGCTGAGAAGGCCCAGCGCGGCTTCGCCTCGCCGCGGCTGGCCGGCGGCGCCCTCTCGGGCCTGAGCGGTGCGGCGGGCGCCTCCAGCGCCTTGGCCGGATCCGGCTGGGGCGCTTTCGGCTCGCGCAGCGCGCAGGTCGGTTCCTCTTCCACGCGCGGCCTGCGTGAGGAGGCCGGCGCGGACTCGGCCGAGGCGGGCGGCTTTGCCGCCCTGCGCCAGGCCGCGAAGGCCGTCTCTAACGCCGCCTCCCAGAGCGGCGGCGACGCGGCCTCCAGCGGCCTGAGCCGGGCTTTCGACGGCGCCAAGGCCCAGAACGCCATCGGCGCCGGAGGCAGGAGCGGCGCCGACGCCGGGCTCTACTCCAGCCTGGATGCGGCCCCGGTCAATCTCAAGGTCAACGACCCGAACCTGAATAAGAAGGAATTTGAAGTCCCACCCACCAGCGAGGCCCCGACTTCGGCCGATGAGGGCGACTTGAGCGAGCAGTTGGCCATGGTGGCGGCGACCACGGTGATCGGCGGCCTGATTCCCGGCGTGGGCGGACAAGTCGCGGCGGCCATGATGGGCGTGATGGCGAAGAATGCCGAGACCAAGAGCAAGCAGTCCGTGGACGAGCATAAAAAAAAGACCAGCAGTCTGTAGGAGGCCTTATGGCGCAGATGCCCGAGATCAAGCCCGAAGTCAATAAGGAGCCGGAGAAGAAGCCCGGCATCCTCGCCGGCCTGTTCGGCGGGGGGGGCGCAGGCTCGGGCGCCGTCGGCATGGGCGGCCTGGGTGGTTCCGCGGCCGGCGGGGGTCTGCTCGCCACCAAGGCGGGACTGCTGGCCCTCGTGCTGGCGGGCACCACCGTGGCCGGAGGCGTCGGCTTAGTCGGCTACAGGATCTTCGGCCCCGGCGCATCGGACCAGCCCGGCCAGAATATCCAGCTCTTCGCGGCCAAGCCCAAGGAAGCCGCGCTCGATTTGAACGCAGCGGCCGCGAGCATGGACGGGACCTCATCTTCCCTCGAGGGCTTCTCCAGGGTTAATTCCGGAGCCCTGCAGGGAGACGCTCCTGCCGTTGCGGCGGCGTCCAAGGACGAGGCGGCGGGTGCTGGTCCGGCGGGCGCCTCGGTTTCCGATGTGGTCGCGGGCGTTTCCGGAAGCGGGGCGTCTACGAGCATGCTCAAAAACACCAAGAAGCTTGGGGCTTTGAGCACGAGCTTCGGCGGCGGTGCGGTTGCCGGTTCCTCATCCAAGGCGGGTGACGGCGACTCGCCGGCCATGGCCGGCAGGGGCGGGCAGTT
>CAYHNV010000128.1:0-7184 GCA_964358065.1 uncultured Elusimicrobia bacterium
GTCCTTGCCGGCGTTGCCTTCGTGGAGCCAGAGGTCGTCCTGTTTGACGAAGAAACGTGCTTGGGGCTTGGAGCCGGGAGGCGGGGCGAGTACCGCCAGAGCCTGAAACCCCGAGTAGACGACGCGCACAAAGGACCCTTGATCCCGGTTGTCCTGGGCCAGCCTCAGGCCGTCGGGCTCGATGTTCCAACGGCCGCGCGTCGCCAATTCTCCGGCGCGCGCTTCCACAATGATGGAACTGCGGCGGGAGAAGTCCTTGTCCAGCTGGAGCGCGGGGGTCTTGGCGCGCGTTCCCAGCGTGATGTCCGCGGTGGCGCTGCCGCAGCGTTTCGTCGAGGGCTCGGAAGCGTTGACGGCGGGGGGGAGTGCATCTTCTCCCACCAGGTCGGCCAGCGCTGCGCGTATCTCTTTTTCGAACTCCGTGTAGCCGCCCTCGCCGAGGCGGTCGTAGACCAGGCGGCCTTGAGGGTCGATCATGTAGAGCGCGGGCCAGCCCTCGTTGGCATAGGCTTTCCAGAGCAGCCGGTCGTTGTCGAGCATGACCGGGAACTTGATGCCCAAGCGCTTGAGTTGACTGCGCGCCCACACGGGGTCGCGATGCAGCTCCAGATCGGGGGTAAGGACGCCGATGACCATGAGTTGGCTCAACGCATAACGGTCGAACCAGTTCTTCAGGACGGGAAGCTCGCGCAGGGTGTTGACGGAGGTGAGGTTCAGGAAGGCGACCACCGTCACCTTGCGCCGGCGCAGGAGCGTCAGGGGCAGGGGCTTGGCGTTGATCCAGCCCGCGCCGGGCGGGAAATCAGGCGCGGGCGGGGTCAGAGGGCGCAGGGCACCGGCGGGTGCGGCGAACAGGGCGGCCAAGAGCAGGGCCCTCAGGCTTCCTCTTCCGGCGCGCGGGCGGTCATGACGATCTCGACCAGGCTCGAGAGCCGTTCCGCGCGCGCTTCGGCGCCGGTCTTCTGGTAGATGGAGAGCAGATTGCGCATCATGCGCGCGAGGATCTCCCGAGGGCCGCACGGACGCAGGTATTCGGGACGGAACTCGTAGCCGTTGCGCACCAGCATGCGCCGGACTTCGGCCAGGTCCAGCGGCTTGCCTTTCTTGAAGGAGTCGAGAAAGCACTGCTCCCCGTTCTCCCGATAGCCCAGCAGGAAATGCCCCGGGGTCCCGATGCCGTAGACCGCCAGCCGCAGGCGCTTGGCCAGGAGGAGGTAGAGAGCCGAGAGACTGACCGGGATGCCGCGGCGCGTGTCGATGACGCGTCCCAGGTAGCTGTTGTCCGGATCGTAGTATTTGGATTCGTTGCCGGAAAATCCAAGCGATTGAAAGAGGTGGGCGGCCAATCGTTTGGCCGCTTCCCCGGTTCCGGCGTCTTCGGGGATTTCATTGGCGGCGGTCGCCGCCACGCGGTCGAGCCAGGCGCGGTAAGGGGCCAGGTCCGTTCCGGGATATCCGAAACGCGAGAGGAGGAAGCATCCCCTTTCCAGGTCAGGCGCGCGTTCGGCGGCCATGGCCAGGAAGTCGCGGCGGAGGTCCTGGAAGCGGACTTCTTCGGTCATCGCCTCCAGGCGTTGCGAGAGAAGCGGCGAGCAGTCGCGGCGGGCGTCTTCCAGGTACGGGAGGATGGGACTGCCCGTCTCAAGGATGCGGCGGCGCACCAGGTCCAAGCTGAGGGGGTCCTCTTCGTCGAGCAGTCCGACCAGGCTGCGCAGGGCGCTCTCGTCCAAGCTCACGCGAGGATTGTACCCCTGTCTTATGTCCTTTTCAAGGGTTGCTGCGGCGGTGAGCCGTCTTTTTGTATGATGCGCCCAATGAGAGGTGCACCTTAAATGAACTCCCGAGTCTGCGTCCCGCTCCCCGTCAACGAGCCTGTCCTGTCCTATGCGCCCGGCAGTCCCGAGCGCGCCAAGTTCTTCAAGCGTCTTGCCGAGCTCAAGGCCCAAAAGACCGAGGTTCCTCTTTTCATCGGAGGAACGGAGATTCGCACCTCAAAGAAACGCGAGATTCGTTCGCCCTACGACCACGGCCAGGTCATCGGCAAGGTCAACGAAGGCGGCGTGCCCGAGATTAAGCAGGCCATCGCCGCGGCCGTGAAGGCGCGCAAGGAGTGGTCGCACATGCCCTTCCAGGCCCGCGCCGCCATTTTTCTCAAGGCCGCGGACCTCTTAGCCGGCGACTACCGCTGGACGCTGAACGCGGCGACCATGCTCGGGCAGTCGAAGAACATGCATCAAGCCGAGATCGACTCCGCCTGCGAACTCATCGACTTCTACCGCTTCAACCCGCACTTCGCGCAGGAGATCTATGCCCAGCAGCCTGCCAGTTCGCGCGGCTGCTGGAACCGCCTGCAGTTCCGGCCGCTGGAGGGTTTCGTCTACGCCGTGACCCCCTTCAATTTCACGGCCATCGCGGGCAACCTGCCCACCGCGCCCGTCCTGATGGGCAACACCGTGGTCTGGAAGCCGTCCGGCACCGCCATGCTCAGCGCTTACTGGATCATGAAGCTCTTCGAGGAGGCGGGCCTGCCGCCCGGCGTCATCAATATGGTGGCCGGACCTTCCAACGCCATCTCGGACACCATCCTGCCGCATCCCGACATGGCGGGCGTCCACTTCACGGGAAGCACCCCGGTCTTCCATGCCATGTGGAACACCGTGGCCAAGAACATGCCGACCTACCGCTCCTACCCGCGCCTGGTGGGCGAGACGGGCGGCAAGGACTTCGTGATGGTCCACTCCTCGGCCGACCCGGATGCGGTGGCGGCCGCCCTCGTGCGCGGAGCTTTCGAGTATCAGGGCCAGAAGTGCTCCGCGGCCTCGCGCGCTTACATCCCGGCCGACCTGTGGCCGAAGATCCGCAAGTCCATGAAGGACATGCTGGGCTCCATCGAGGTCGGGTCCCCCGAGGATCCCGGCTGCTTCGTCAACTCGGTCATCGACCGCAAGGCCTTCGACAAGATCAAGGCCTACATCGTCAACGCGAAGAAAGACAAGTCCAATAAAATCATCTCGGGCGGGACCTGCGACGACTCGCATGGCTACTTCATCCACCCGACCGTCATCGAGAGCTCCGACCCCAAGAGCGTGACGATGCGCGAAGAGATATTCGGGCCGGTGCTGAGCCTCTACGTCTACCCGGAGAAGAAGTGGAAGCAGACGCTTCAGCTCTGCGACACCACCTCGGCCTACGCCCTGACGGGCGCGGTGTTCGCGCGCGACCGCAAGGCCATCCTGGAGGCGGAACTTGCGCTGGAGAACGCCGCGGGCAACTTCTACATCAACGACAAGCCCACCGGCGCGGTGGTCGGCCAGCAGCCCTTCGGCGGCGGCCGCGCCTCGGGAACCAACGACAAGGCCGGTTCCTTCCTGAACCTGATCCGCTGGACCTCCGCGCGGACCATAAAGGAAACCTTCGACCCGCCCAAGGATTACCGCTACCCCTGGATCGGGCGCGAGCCGGTCAACGGAGCGCGCCCGGTTTCCTCCGAGCCATTGCCGGGGCGGGTGCGTGAAACTGCTCCTCCTCGGTCGAGCCCTTGAGCGCCAAGGTCGAGGACAGCCCTTCCGAGACCACCGAGTTGACCTCGTCGAAGTAGCCGGTGCCGACGAACTCCTGGTGCTTGACGGCCTGGTAGCCGTCCTTCTCGCTGTCGAACTCGCGGACCTGGAGGCGCGAGTAGGCCGCCATCCCTTCGTCGCGGTAGGCGTTCGCCAGCTCGAACATCCCGTGGTTGAGGGAGTGGAAGCCGGCCAGGGTCACGAACTGGAACTTGTAGCCCATCGCGCCCAGCTCGCGCTGGAACTTGGCGATGGTCGCGTCGTCGAGCTTGCGCTTCCAGTTGAAGGACGGCGAGCAGTTGTAGGCGAGGAGCTTGCCGGGGTGGGCCTTGTGGACCGCCGAAGCGAAGCGCTTCGCCTCGGCCAGGTCCGGCGTCGAGGTCTCGCACCAGATCATGTCCGCGTACGGCGCGTACGCGATCGCGCGCGCGATCGCCGAATCCAGGCCTCCCGAGACGGGGAAGAAGCCCTCGGAGGTGCGCGTGCGCGAGGTGATGAAGGGGCGGTCGCGCTCGTCGGAATCGCTGGTCAGCAGCGTGGCGGCCTGCGCGTCCGTGCGCGCGACGACCAGCGTCGGGATGCCGAGTACGTCGGAGGCCAGGCGCGCGGCGACCAGCTTCGTGATGAACTCCTGGGTCGGGACCAGCACTTTGCCGCCCATGTGGCCGCACTTCTTGGCCGAGGCGAGCTGGTCCTCGTAATGCACGCCGGCCGCGCCCGCCGTGATCATCGCCTTCATCAGCTCGAAGGTGTTGATGGGCCCGCCGAAGCCGGCCTCGGCGTCGGCGACCAGCGGCACGAACCAGCTGCGCACCGAGCGCTTCTCCTTGGCGGTGTCGATCTGGTCGGCGCGCTGGAGGGAGTTGTTGATGCGCGCGACGAGGTGCGGCACGCTCAGCGACGGGTAGAGGCTCTGGTCGGGATAGGTCTGGAAGGAGTCGTTGGCGTCGGCGGCGACCTGCCAGCCGCTGACGTAGATCGCCTTGAGCCCCGCGCGCACCATCTGCGCGGCCTGATTGCCCGTCACCGCGCCCAGGGCATGGACGTAGTCCTCGGTGTTGACGAGGTGCCACAGGCGCTTGGCGCCGAGGAAGGCGAGGGTGTAGTGGAGGCGGACCGAGCCGCGCAGGCGCACGACGTCCGAGCCGCCGTAGGGGCGCATGACGCCCTTCCAGCGCGGCTTCGTGCTCCACTCGGTCTCAAGGCGGCGGCTCTCGTATTCGTGCTTGGGGACGGGCATGGGGGTCTCCTTTAGTCGAGCCGCCCGTAGGCGGGGATGGTGAGAAAGTCGACGAAGCGGTCAGCGGCGAACATCTCGTCGAAGAGGAGCGCGGCCGACGCGAGCTTGCCCGACGGGTAGCGCGCGGGCGGGAGCTTGGCGAGTTCCTCGGCCAGCACGGCGCGCGCGAGCGCCGCCGTCACGGGTCGTCCGTCGGCCAGCTTCGCGCCGTGATGGATCCACTGCCAGACCTGGGCCCGGGAGATCTCGGCGGTCGCGGCATCCTCCATGAGGTTGTTGATGGGCACGCAGCCGTTGCCGGACAGCCAGGAGGCCAGGTATTGGACGCCGACCGAGAGGTTCACGCGCAGCCCGGCCTCGGTGATCGAGCCTTCGGGCACGGCGAGGAGGTCGTCGGCCGCCACCCCGAGGCCGGGCAGTCGCTTGCCGAGTTGGTGGGGCCCCGGCATCAGGCGGTCGAAGACCTCGGCCGCGACCGGGACCAGCCCGGGATGGGCGACCCAGGTGCCGTCGTGGCCGTCTGCCGCCTCGCGCTCCTTGTCGGCGCGGACCTTGGCGAGTGCGACCGCATTGGCCGCGGCGTCGTTCTTGATCGGGATCTGCGCCGCCATGCCGCCCATCGCGTGCGCGCCGCGCTTATGGCAGGTCTCGATGAGCAGGCGCGAATAGGAGCGCAGGAAGCGCGTGGTCATCGTCACTTGCGCGCGGTCGGGCAGCACGAACTCGGGATGCTGAGAGAACTTCTTGATGACGCTGAAGATGTAGTCCCATCGCCCGCAGTTCAGGCCCGCCGAGTGCTCGCGCAGTTCGTAGAGGATCTCGTCCATCTCGAAGGCCGCCAGGATCGTCTCGATGAGCACGGTGGCCCGGATGGAGCCGACGGGCAGGCCCAGCTGTTCCTGGGAAAAAAGGAACACGTCGTTCCAGAGCCGCGCCTCGTGACGGCCCTCCAGCTTGGGCAGGTAGAAGTAGGGGCCGCAGCCGCGCGCGAGTAGTTCCCGGGCGTTGTGGAAGAAGTACAGTCCGAAGTCGAACAGGCTTGCCGACACGGGCCGGCCGTCGACCGGCAGGTGCTTCTCCTCCAGATGCCAGCCGCGCGGTCGGCACATGAGGGTCGCGGTCTTCTCCTGGAGCTTGTAGGACTTGCCTTCGGGACTGGTGAAGGAGATCGTGCGGCGGATCGCGTCGGAGAGGTTGAGCTGGCCTTGGAGCGTTAAGTCCCAGACGGGGGAGTGCGCGTCCTCGAAGTCCGCCATGAAGACCTTCGCGCCCGAGTTCAAGGCGTTGATCACCATCTTGCGCTCGGTTGGCCCGGTGATCTCGACGCGGCGGTCGCTCAGGTCGGCTGGGGCGGGGCGAACGGTCCAGGCCGCGCGGCGCAGCTCGGCCGTCTCCGCGGGAAAATCCGGGCGTTCGCCGGCGTCGAGCCGCGCCTGGCGCTCGCGGCGGGCCTCGAGCAGGACGCGGCGGCGGGAGCCGAAGCGGCGTTCGAGCGCGGCCACGAAGCGCAGGGCCTCGGGCGTGAGCACGCGGGCATGCTCGTCTCGCACGGGCGCGGACTCAATGGGTAACATTTCCGCCAAAGGCGAGACGTGCGACTTGGAGGACGGCGATGGCCGTGGTGACGGGTCCCACTCCGCCCGGGACCGGGGTCAAGACCCCCGCGCGCAGGGCCACGCCCGCGGCGCAGTCACCGACCAGGCGGCCGTTCAGGAAGTGGACGCCTGCGTCCAGCACCACGGTTCCGCGCTTGATCCAGGAGGGTTTGACTAAGCCCGGCACGCCCGCGGCGACCACCAGCAGGTCCGCCTCGCGGCAGAGCTTCGCCAGGTCCTTCGTGCGCGAGTGCGCGAGGGTCACGGTCATGTCGAGGCAGCTCAGCAGGTGGGCCGTGGGGCGTCCCACGGTCGCGGAACGTCCGATCACAAGGGCCCGGCGGCCGACCAGGGGGACCTTTGCGGCCAGGGCCAGTCGTGCCAAGGCTTCGGCCGTGCAGGGGGCGGGGACATGCGAGGCCGCGTCCCAGGTCTTGGCCAGGAAGAGCCGCCCATAGGCTTCGGGCGTGACGCCTTCGACGTCTTTGGACGGGGGGATGATGGACGCGACGTCCGAGGCGGAAAGGCCTCGCGGATAGGGAGTCTCTACGATAAGAGCGTCCACGGATGCATCCGCCGCGATATCGGCCAGAAGGCCGAGGGTCTTCGTTCTCGGGCCGGCGCGGAGACGGTGGATGATGACCTTGATGCCTGCTTGCGTGCAGGCACTGATTTTGGCTTTGAGATAAGCCTCTGCCGCGCCGCCGGTGGAGGCCACCATGGCCAGGCGGGGGGCGCGGCCGCGGCGTGCGGCGACGGCATGCGAGATCCTGCGGGCTTTGGCCAGGA
>CAYHNV010000129.1:0-7129 GCA_964358065.1 uncultured Elusimicrobia bacterium
GGATCAGGCTTTCGCCCATTGTCCAAAATTCCCCACTGCTGCCTCCCGTAGGAGTATGGCCCGTGTCTCAGTGCCATCGTGCCCGTTCGGCCTTTCAGCCCGGGTACCCGTCGTAGCCTTGGTGGTCCATTACACCGCCAACTAGCTGATGGGCCGCAAGCTCCTCCCTGAACGACCCTTGCGGGTCTATCCTTCCCAAAAGATGCCTTCCGGAAAGAGTACGGCGTATTAGCCAGTCTTTCAATTGGTTATCCGCCATTCGGGGGTAGATTGCTTACGTGTTACTCACTCGTCTGCCGCTAAACTGCTCTTGATGTAATCTCAAACAGTTCCGCTCGACTTGCATGTGTTATGCACTCTGCCAGCGTTAATTCTGAGCCAGGATCAAACTCTCCATTAAAAGTTTCGGCGTTTTGCCGGTGTAAGACCGACGACTCCGCTTTACGCCCAAAATGAAGAAGAATTGACTCTTCTTTGCTCTTGTTGTTTCTCGAGCTTCACCGGTTTTAAGGCCGGTTCCGCTCTAAAACACACACCTAATAATTCCTTACGCCCTCTCTCCCGGGGGGGAGAACAGGGCGCCCATTCGCTCGCAAAAACCGATTTGTCAAGGAACAAAAAATCTGACCGGGCTTCTTGCCGCTTCTCAAGAAGCCGGGGGCAAATTTACTTTGCCGCTGGACCGCGGTTCGCGCGGCCTAACAGGTGAAATCTTACCACACGAGCGTGGGAGTGTCAACACTTATTTTCAAGTATTTTTTCACGGCTTCCGCCGGAGCGATTCCTCGACGGAGAATCGCCCTTATGGCACGATCGTCAAGTCCGGACGGGGAGAGAGTTTGAGCGTGGAGAGATCGTGCGCGGGCACGATCACGAGGCGCGGAACGGCCTCTTGCGCCAGCCGCATCGCGCGCGCGTTCCATGCGAAACTGGACACGTCCACCACGAAACGGCGATCGGGCAAAGCCGAGTCGTAGATGTTGTCGTACACGAACGCCGCGGGACCAGTCAGCAAGGTCGGCCCGGAATCAAGGTTGACCCAGAGCCCCATCCCCCCCGCGGCACCCCCATCCAAGTCGATGAGGATCAAAGTCCCGTCTGAAAACAGGTCTTTGCCATGTTCAAATGGCCCATAGGCCTTAGTTTGTGAAAAATCTATTGTTTTTAATCGTTCTTCAGGGATGAATGCCCGGGGGTCCGGAAGTCCTGACTCGAGTTCTTTCCGCTTTGAGTTGAACCAGGCTTTGGCCGAAACGAGCACCGTCGCATTCGGGAAGGCCCCCGCCCTCCCCGCCCACTCCGGGGCCAGATCCGTCAGCACGACCCATTTAACATCCTCCACCTTGATCGCTCGCTTTTCCAACTGAGAGAGGATGTCCCGACCCGGCCCCACTTTGAAAGGAGAGAGGGCCGCGCCCTTGACCCGCTGAGCACCCAAGCCCCCCAGATCCTCGGGCAATCCCGCGCCGAAGAGGATCACCCCCTCCTTTGGATGTCGGATCGCGATGACCAGCACCGGCGGCCTCAGGCGAGATTCCGGGCTTTTGAGTTCCGAGAGGAAACTGCCGCGGACCTCACCCTCCCCGACGATGAACACTTCCGCGCGCAAACCATCCGCTTTTCGATGCGCGATGAGTCCCATTGAGAAGGTCGCGGAGACGGAGCGCGCCTCGCGCAGGACCGGACGCGGCGGCGGGGGCAGGGGCACGCCGTTGGGCACAAGCCCGATCTCCGCGCAGCCGACGAAGACGATGACGGCCGCGAGCGCGGCTCTCACCGACCTCTCAATGCGAGGTTGAGAAGGACCACGACTTCCGCGCGGGAGGCAACGGCCTCGACCATGAGCAGATGCTCCAGGATCTCATCCGATGCCTCGGCCGCGACGGGGACCTGCGCGAACGCCGCCGCGCGCTCGGTCTTCTCCTTCAGCAGGCGGTCGATCTTCGCGCGCACCTCGTTGAGCGGGATCGGCGCGCCGAGCGGACTCACCCGCGGCTCGGGCAGCTCTCCAAGCTTGCGCAGGCGCTTGATGAGCGCCTGCGCGCCCTTCTTCGGGATCGCCAGCGTGAGCTGTTGGGAATGATCGATCCTGCTGGCGGGGAAGCTCTCCAGGGGCTGTGTGAGTTTGCCCCCTTCCTTCTCGACGGCCTTAAGGATCTTCGGCAGAGCCAAATCGAGATCCTTGACCACGAGTTCGGCGTTCCAAGATTCTTTATGAGGAGAAGTCGAGTAAGTCTTGAGCCAATAGACCCCCTTCGACGGGAAGGGCGGCGTCGAAGGCGCCGGCGCGGCGGTCGCGAAGACGGCTTCCAGCGCGATAAGCACGAGAGCATTCATCGAGAGACCCCCTGTCGGGCGATGATAACAAACAGGGCGGCGTCAGCGCGCTTGCCCGCTCCGCCGGTTCAGGGCGCTTCAGCGACCCAAAACCGATCGACCGACGGAGGCTTATTCATGCTCCCGGGGATCGGAGCTGGGAGCCCCCTTGCCGTGGCGCGCCACGCGCAGGCGGATCTGGGCGCGGCGGATGGCGGCTTCCATCTCCGCCAACTGCTCGAGGTCGAGGCCCGGCTTGAGCGCCGCCATCTTCGCCTTCTCCAAGGACTGGCGCGCGCGTTCCGCGTCGATCTGACCCGCCATCTCCGCGGTCTCCGCGAAAAGCGAGATCGTATCTCCCTTGACCTCGGCAAATCCCCCCGAGACGGCGAAGCAAGTGATGGCGCCCTTCTCAGTGACACGCACCTCTCCCGCGACCAATTGGACGAGGAACGGCTGATGTCCGGGCAGCACGCCCATCTCTCCCAGGAATGCGGGCAGGACGACGAAATCGGCCGGGGCCGACCAAGCCACCTTCTCCGGGGTCACGAGTTCCAGCGTGAGTGTTTTCCCCACCTTACCTCATCGCCTCCGCGTTGGCGACGGCCTCTTCAATGCCGCCGCACATGTAGAACGCCTGCTCGGGCAGCGCGTCATACTTGCCCTCGATGAGAGCCTTGAAGCCGGCGATGGTGTCCTTGAGCTTCACGTATTTGCCCGGACGGCCGGTGAACTGCTGGGCCACGAAGAAGGGCTGGGACAGGAAGCGCTGGACCTTGCGGGCGCGAGACACGACGAGCTTATCCTCATCGCCCAGCTCGTCGATGCCCAGGATCGCGATGATGTCCTGGAGGTCTCGGTAGCGCTGCAGTATCTTCTGGACGCCGCGCGCGACATTATAGTGCTCTTCGCCGATGATGTTCGGGTCCAGGATGCGCGAGGTGGATTCGAGCGGGTCGACCGACGGGTAGATGCCGAGCTCCGCGATCTGGCGCGAGAGCACGGTCGTCGCGTCCAAGTGCGTGAAGGTGTTCGCCACGCCCGGGTCGGTCAGGTCGTCGGCGGGGACGTAGACTGCCTGGATCGACGTGATCGAGCCCTTGTTGGTGGAGGTGATGCGCTCCTGCAACTGACCGATCTCGGTCGTCAGCGTGGGCTGGTAGCCGACGGCCGACGGCATGCGGCCCAGCAGCGCCGAGACCTCGGCGCCGGCCAGCACATAGCGAAAGACATTGTCGATGAAAAGCAGGACGTCGGCGCCTTCCTTGTCGCGGAAGTGCTCGGCCTGCGTCAGCGCGGTGAGGCCGACGCGGGCGCGGGCCCCGGGCGGCTCGTTCATCTGCCCGAAGACCAGCACGGTCTTGGAAAGGACGGGCGCGCCATCGGAGAGCTTCGCCTCCTCCATCTCACGGTACAAGTCGTTGCCTTCGCGGCTGCGCTCGCCGACGCCTCCGAACACGGAGACGCCGCCATGCTCCTTGGCGACGTTGTTGATCAGCTCCAGGATGATGACGGTCTTACCCACGCCGGCGCCGCCGAAGAGTCCGACCTTGCCGCCCTTCATGTAAGGCGCCAGCAGATCGACGACCTTGATTCCGGTCTCGAAGATCGCGGGCTTGGTCACGAGTTCCGTCAGCTTGGGCGGCTCGCGGTGGATGGGCAGATGGTGTTCGGACTTGATCTCCGCCGCGCCGTCCTTGGCCTCGCCGAGGACGTTCATCAGGCGGCCCAGGCACGCGCGGCCCACGGGCACGGTGATCGGCGCGCCGGTGTCCTCAACGGCGGCGCCGCGGGTCAGGCCCTCGGTGGCGCCCATCGCGATCGTGCGCACGATGTTGTCGCCGAGGTGGCTGGCCACCTCGACGGTCAGCATCGTCGCTCCCCCATTGCCGTCGTGGGGCATCTTGATCTTCAGCGCGCTGTAATTCGACGGAAGCTTCCCGGAGGGGAACTCCACGTCGACGACGGGTCCGATGACTTGGATAATCTTGCCGATGTTCATCATATCGCTCTCTGTTGCGTCATGCCGCCAGCGCCTCGGCCCCGCCGACAAGTTCGGCGATCTCCTTGGTGATGAGCGACTGTCGTGTGCGGTTTGCTTCAAGATCAAGAGCCTCGCGCAGCTCTTTGGCGTTCTTGGAAGCCGCGTCCATCGCGTTCATGCGCGCGGCGAGTTCCGCCGCCTGCGACTCGAGCAGCACGCGGTAGAGCTGGGCCTTCACGTGCCGAGGCAGGAGTGCCGCCAGCAGCTCCTGTCGGTGCGGCTCGAAACCGTAATCCGGCAGGACGACCGCATCGGACAGGACGGCGGGCTCGGGGATCGGCAGGAGTGCCGCCGTCAGCAGACGCTGCTGGGCCACGGACTTGAACTCGTTATAGAGGATCGTAACCCCGCTGAGGCCCTTCTTCGGGTCCAGGTAGGCGTCGATGACGGACTTCCCGACCAGCTCGGCGTGCGTGAAGGTGATCTTTGGGAAGACGCCGACGAGCTCCTGAAGGACCTCGACATCGACGCCCTTCAGGCGGCGGACGAAGTCCCGGCCCTTGCGCCCCACGACGACGCAGTAGGACTTGCGCCCTTTGCGGGAGCGCAACCATTCGATGGCGGCGCGCAGGATATTCGAGTTAAAGGCGCCGCATAGGCCCTTGTCGCCGGTGACCAGGATCAGGAGCTCCGCGCCCTCCTTGGGTCGGCGGTCAAAGAAGGGATGGATATGCACCTTTTCACCCGCCTCAAGGTCGGCGCGCATCTCGAGCAAGGCCAGCTCGCGGACCATGCGTTCCATCTTGGACGCGAAAGGACGCGCCGAGAGGATCGACATCTGCGACCGGCGCATGCGGGCGGCCGCGACCATCTTCATGGCCTTGGTGATCTGCTCGGTGGACTTCACCGACTTGATCTTGCGGCGAATCTCTCTCAATGAAGCCATGTGTCAGACGATGTAATCATGGACCCCGCGCTCCACGGTCCATGAGGCGGTGAAGCCGAAGGCCTTGCACGACTTGGCGGGGTCGCCCAAGGTTTCATTCTGATAGAAGGCGTAGGGGTTCTTGAAGTACTCGGGCTGGAAGCTGGTGCGCAGAGCCGCGTTGAGCTCGGCGACGATCGCGTTGAAATCGGTCTTGCGTCCGGTGCAGACGTTGTAGACGCCGGACGGGGCCTTCGCGAAAGCCTTCAGGTTGGCGTCCACGACGTCCTTGATGTAGATGAAATCGCGGTACTGCGTGCCGAACTCGAAGATGCGCGGGCGACGGCCGGCCTTCATCTGGAGGCAGAGCTGCCAGATCATGCTGGCGACCTTGCCCTTGTGGGCCTCGCGCGGCCCGAAGACGTTGAAATAGCGCAGGCCCACGGCCTTCACTCCCTTGGCGTTGGCCGCGACGTTGTCCATGACGGCCTTGGAGAAGCCGTAGACGTTCATCGGCTGAGCCTTCGCATCCTCGCGCATCGGCACCGGGGCGTCGCCGTAGGTGCCGGCGGAGGAGGCGTAGACCACCTTCTTGACCTTAGCCTTGGCGGCCCAGGCGAGGAGGTCACGGAAAGCTTCCACATTAGCCCTCATCATCTTCATTTGGTCCATCACGGTCGTGTCCGTGATGGCGGCCTCGTGGAAGACGGCGTCGACTTTCCCGACGCGGGGGCCCCAATAGGACACGTCGCCCACATCCGCGGCGACGACATCGCCGGTAAATCCCCGCAGGTTTTCAAAAACTCCTGATGAAAAATCATCGAGAGCGACCACGTCCCAGCCGCGCGCCGCCAGTTCCCAACAGAGGTTGGAGCCGACGAAACCCGCGCCGCCGGTGACGAGCGCTCTCATTTCTTGCGCCGGGCGACGACCTCGGACAGGGAAACCACCGGGGCCAGCACGCACTCATTGATCGTGCTCATCCTCTTGGCGTCAGGCCTCTCGAAAGATCCGCTCAGCGGCGAAGAGTAGAGGTTGACCAAGGTCGCGCACACCTCATGGTCCCAGCCCGTCAGGCCGCCGGCCGCCTTAAGGTCCGACTGGAGCTTGCCCAGATAGCGCTTGAGCGCCTTCTTATCGCGCGCCATCAGGTCCGCGAACGCGAAGGTCGAATACTTGTCCGGGATGAAGGAGAATATCCCCCCCAATTGCGGCTCCTCGATCGCGGTCAGCGCGTCCACGAGCGAGAGATTTACCATCACGCCGGCGTCGGCCAGCGAGACCGGAGGCGGCTGAACCTCCGCGGCGGAAGCCGCGGCGGCAGGGAGAGCAACGGCGAGTAGGAGGGCGTAGATCATTTGAATTGAGCCTTGAACTCGCCAATGAGGGCCTCGAGCTTCGCCTTCATGGCGTCGTCGATGGCCTTTTTCTCGACGAGTTCCTTCGTCGTCGCGGCGTGACGGGCCGACGCGAAAGCGAAGAGCTCCGTCTCGAAGCGGCGCACGTTCGCCGTCGGCACGTCGTCGACGAAGCCGTTGGTGCCGGCGAAGATGGAGAGGACTTGCTTCTCCACCGACAGGGGCACGTACTGCCCCTGCTTGAGTATCTCCACGAGACGTTCCCCACGGGCCAGCTGTTTCTGCGAGGACGCGTCCAGCTCGGAGCCGAACTGGGCGAAGGCGGCCAGCGCATTGAACTGCGCCATGTCCAGGCGCAGGCGGCCGGCGACCTGCTTCATCATCTTCGTCTGGGCCGCACCCCCGACACGCGACACCGACAGGCCCACGTTGACGGCCGGGCGCACGCCGGAGTAGAACAGGTTCGACTCCAAGTAGATCTGTCCGTCCGTGATCGAGATGACGTTCGTCGGGTTGAACGCCGAGTCGTCGTTGGCCTGCGTCTCG
>CAYHNV010000130.1:0-266 GCA_964358065.1 uncultured Elusimicrobia bacterium
CCCGCCCCCCTGCGGGGGGCCCTCGCGGGCCGCACGCCCCGGCCGCGCCGCGCCCGTATATGCGCGGGCCGCGCGCCCGCGCTGATCGGCCGCGCGCGCGGCACGGCGCAGCTGCGCGCCCTGCTCCACGACCTCGCCCGACGCGGAGTGGGGACCTTGCTCATCGAGGGCGGACCGACCGTCCACGCGGCCTTCCTTCGCGCGGGATTGGTGGACGAGGCGCGAGTGTTCCTCTCCCCGCAACTGCTCTCCGGCACGGACGACCC
>CAYHNV010000130.1:276-6984 GCA_964358065.1 uncultured Elusimicrobia bacterium
CCGCGCGCCGCGCCTGAAGGACCCGAAGGTCAGCCGCCTCGGGGACGATTGGCTCGTTCAAGGAGTCCTCTGATGTTCACCGGCATCATCGAAACGATGGGAACCGTCGAAAAGAGAACGGCGACGACGCTGGCCATCCGCGCCAAGATCGCCAAGCCGAAGATCGGGGCGTCGATTTCGGTCAATGGCTGTTGCTTGACAGTCGTCTCGACAAAGAATGCAGTGCTCCGCTTCGATGTCGGCCCGGACACTTGGGCACGAACGAATCTGGGAGAACTTAAAACAGGCCAAGCCGTGAACATAGAACCGTCGTTGCGGCTCGGTTCAGAAGTGGGCGGTCATTTCGTCACCGGCCACGTCGACGCGGCCGCGAAAGTCCTCGTCCACGAACCCTGGGGCGAAGGTTTTTGGCGCTTCCGTGCGCAGTTGCCCAAAGTATTGAGAGGTCTGGTCGCTGTGAAAGGTTCCATCGCCATCGACGGAATCAGCCTCACGGTCACCGCCGTCTCTGCGTCATGGTTCGAAGTGATGCTGGTGCCTCACACCCTCAAGAACACAACGCTCGGTTGCAGAAAAGCGGGCGAGAAAGTGAACCTGGAAGCAGACCCACTGGCCCGTTACGCCATGGCCGCCGTTTCGGCCCTCCTGAGAAAGTGATGAAGAGGTGAATACCTCACTTGTGGACCTGTACTGGCAAATCGGCGAATACCTTACCCTCCGAATCGAGGTTGACGGCACGAAAGGTTTTTTACAGGCGGGGTTCGTCAGAGTCGCTCCCCATTGGATGAGCAGCGCCGACGCCGAAAGATCAATATTCAGAGTGGAGCTTGCCGAATGAGCATGAAGCCCGCCAAGGGATTCGACCGCATCGAGGACGCCATCGCCGACATCCGCAAGGGCCGCATGGTGGTGGTCGTCGACGACCCGGCCCGGGAGAACGAAGGCGACATCGTCATCTCCGCGCAGATGTGCGGTGTTGCGGCCGTCAACTTCATGGCCGTGCACGCCCGGGGCCTCATCTGCGTGCCCCTGCCCGCCTCGCGCTTGGACCGCCTGCGCCTGCACCCCATGGTAGACGCGATGAACCCCCACGGTCCCGGCCCCGGCAGAGACACCGCCTTCTCCGTGTCCGTCGACGCCAAGAAGGGGACCACCACCGGCATCTCGGCCAAGGACCGCGCCGTCACCATTGCGGCCCTCATCGACCCCAAGACGCAGCCGGAGGACCTGGTCCGCCCCGGCCACATCTTCCCCCTGCGCGCCAAGGAAGGCGGGGTACTCGTCCGCGCGGGACACACCGAAGCGGCCGTGGACCTGGCGCGCCTGGCCGGACTCACCCCGGCCGGCGTCATCTGCGAGATACTCAACCCCGACGGGACCATGTCCCGCACCCGGGAGCTGACCCGCTTCGCGCGCAAGCACCATCTACGCATCGTCACCATCGCCGACCTCATCGAGCACCGCCGCCGCAAGGACCGCCTCGTAGAGCGCAAGGCAAGCGCCAACCTGCCCACCAAGTACGGAGACTTCATCATCCGCGTCTACGAGGAGACCCTCACCGGCAAGGTCCATCTGGCCCTCATCAAAGGCGACGTCGTCGGACAAAAGCGCGTGCTGGTGCGCGTGCACTCCTCCTGCGTGACCGGCGACGCCCTCTTCTCCGAGAAGTGCGACTGCGGCCGCCAGCTCGAGGCCGCGCTCAAGCAGATCGCGCACGCGGGCAAGGGCGTGCTGGTCTATCTGAACCAGGAAGGCCGCGGCATCGGCCTCATCGACAAGATCCGCGCTTATGCCCTCCAGGACAAGGGCTTCGACACGGTCGAGGCGAATCTTGAATTGGGCCTCAATCCCGATCTTCGCGAGTACGGCATCGGCGCGCAGATCCTGGCCGACCAGGGCCTGGGTTCTCTGCGCATCCTGACCAACAACCCGCGCAAGATCGTCGGCATCGAAGGCTACGGACTTAAGATCGTCGAGCGCGTGGCCCTGCAGGTCCCGACGACGAAGGACTCGGCGCGCTACCTGCGCACCAAGAAAGAAAAACTGGGACACTGGCTCGAAGGCCTGGCGGAACATTCAGGCCCGGAGGAGCGCGAATGAAGAAGGTCGCGATCGTCGTCTCGCGGTTCAATGCGGAGGTCACCTCTCGTCTCCTGGCGAGCTGTCTGAGGACGTTCAAATCCGAGGGCTGGACGCGCGCCCGTCTGAAGGTCGTGCACGTGCCCGGCGGCTACGAGATACCCTGGGCCGTCGCGGAACTGGCCCGGACCGGCCGCTACGCGGTCGTCGTCACGCTCGGCTGCGTGCTCAAGGGCCGGACTCCGCAGAACGATCACATCGCGCGCGCTCTGGTGCAAAGCCTGCACCGCATCAGCCTCGACACCCGGGTCCCGGTGATCCTGGGGGTACTCACGCCGAACACCTGGAAGCAGGCGATGGCGCGCACCAAAGGCGCCCTGGACCGGGGCAAGGAAGCCGCCTTGGCCGCCCTGGAGATGGCGGCGCTCGTCACGGAGAGGGGCCATGGGACGGCGTAGGCTGGCGCGCGAGATCGCGCTCCAGTCCCTGTACATGGCCGACGTCGCGCACACCCCGGCCGAGGAGGCCTTCGCCGCGGTGACGCGCCGCAAAGGCGAGTCGGTCGATCCGCAGACCCTGGCCTTCGCCCGCGAGCTCACGCTCGGCACGCTCGCGCGGGTTTCGGAGCTCGACGAGATCATCCAGAGAAACGCCCAGAACTGGGCCGTCAACCGGATGGCCGCCGTGGACCGCAACGTGATCCGCCTGGCCGCCTACGAACTGGTCGCGCGGCTGGACACGCCGGTCGGGGTCATCATCGACGAGGCCATCGAGATCGTCCGCAAGTATTCCACGGAAGAAGCGACCCGGTTCGTCAACGGCGTGCTGGACGCGCTGAAGTCCCTGCATGATGTCAAAAAGAAGAAGCTCTAAGGAAGAGGCCGTAGCCCTGCGCACGAAGATCCGCGAGCACGACCGCCGCTATTATCTGCTCGACGCGCCGGTCGTCTCGGACAAGGAGTACGACGACCTCTACGCGCGGCTGAAGACGCTGGAAGCGGCGCACCCGGATCTGGTCACGCCGGATTCCCCCACCCAGCGGGTGGGCGGCACTCCCGCGTTGGATTTCAAGCAGGTCAAGCACGCGGTGCCGATGCTGTCGCTGGACAACGCCTACGAAGAAGCCAACATCCGGGCATGGGACGAGCGGGTGCGCAAGAACCTCCCGGCCGGGGAGTCCCCCTCCTATCTGGTGGAGCCGAAGCTGGACGGTCTGTCCTGCGCGCTGACCTACGAGAATGGGGCGCTGGTGCGGGCGGCGACGCGGGGCGACGGGGAGACGGGCGAGGACGTGACGGCCAACGCAAGGACGATCCAGAACATCCCCCTTCGGATGCTGGGCCGGCCTCCCAAGCGGCTCGAAATCCGCGGGGAAGTCTATATGACCTTCGCGGACTTCGAAAAAGTGAACGACGGCGAGAAGCGCGCGGGGCGGGAGCCCTTCGTCAACCCGCGCAACTGCGCGGCGGGCTCTTTGCGGCAGAAGGATGCGAAGGTGACCGCCGGGCGGCGCCTGCGGTTCACGGCGCACTCCTACGGCCTGTGGGACGGGACGCAGCCGTCTTCGCACTCGGAGTTCCTCGGCCTTTGCGGGGAGTTCGCAATCCCGGCCAACACCCTGGAGCGCTGCGCGGACATCGACGCGGTGGTCGCCTATTACAACCGCTTCCGCGAGAGCCTGATGCCGAAGCTGGCCTATGCGGTGGACGGGCTGGTGGTGAAGGTGGACTCGTTCGCGCAGCAACGACGGCTGGGGTTCACGGCACGAAGCCCACGCTGGGGGATCGCGTACAAGTATCCAGCACAGCAGGCGACCTCTCTGGTCAAAGACGTGGTCTTCTCGGTGGGGCGGACGGGGGCGATCACGCCGGTCGCCAAAGTCGAGCCGGTGTTCTGCGCGGGAGTGACGATCTCCTCGGTCACGCTCCATAACTTTTCCGAGATCGAACGGCTGGGCCTACGGGTGGGCGACCGTGTTCTCATCGAGCGCGCGGGCGAGGTGATCCCGAAGGTGGTCAAGGTGGTCGAGAAGGCGAAGAAGGCGGTCACGATCGTTCCTCCTTCGAAGTGCCCGGATTGCGGCTCTCTTGTTATTAAGGAAAAAGGGCTGGTGGCCTATCGCTGCGACAATGTCTCCTGCCCTGCCCAGCTGCGGCGCACGCTGGAGCACTTCTCCTCACGACCGGCGATGGACATCGTGGGGCTGGGCGACTCGGCGGTGGACCAACTGGTCTCGCACGGGCTGGTCAAGGACGTGGCGGACATCTACGGACTGACCAAGGAGCAGCTGCTGTGCCTTGATCTCTTCAAGGACAAGAAGGCCGACAATCTCCTCGCGCAGATCTCAGCCAGCAAGGAAAAGACGCTCGACCGGGTGCTGTTCGCTCTGGGAATCAGACACGTGGGCGAGAAGACGGCGGAGACAATCACCGAGCGTCTGGACCTCGAGGGTCTGCTGAAAGCCTCGGTGGAGGACTTCCAGGCCGTCCCTGACGTGGGGCCGGTCGTGGCCGCCTCCCTCCACGCTTTCTTCGCCTCTCCGGAAGGGCGGAATCTGGTCTCGCGACTGAAAGACGCCGGGCTGACAATGAAGAAGCCGGAGCGGAAGGTCGCGGCCGGGGCGCCCTTCGCCGGGATGACCTTCGTCTTCACCGGGGAGATGTCCTCCTTCACCCGCGACGAGGCCGAGGAGAAGGTGAGGTCCTTGGGCGGGAAGGCCTCGGGCTCCGTCTCCGCCAAGACGACCTACGTCGTCGCGGGCGAGGCGGCGGGCTCGAAGCTGAAGAAGGCCGCGACCCTCGGCGTCAAAGTCCTGACCGAGGAAGAATTTCGGGCCATGATCGGCCTCAAGTCCTGACCCAGAAACGGCACCCTCTGCACGCTATACTGACCGGGCCCTTGACAAAGCGTACGACTTCCTGTACGCTTATAGTGGAGACCAAAAATGACCACTCTAACCGCCAGCACTGCCAGGGCAACGCTCTACAAGCTTCTCGACCAAACGGCGTCCTCGCACGAACCCGTTCAAATCACCGGGAAGCGCTCGAGCTCCGTTCTCGTCTCCGAAGAGGACTGGCGCTCGATTCAGGAGACCCTCCATCTACTCTCGATTCCCGGGATGCGTGAGTCCATCCGTGCCGGCCTCAAGGCGCCCGTCAGCAAGCTGTCTAAAAAGCTCGCGTGGTAAGTTGGCAGCTCGTCTTCACCAAGCAGGCCCAGAAGGACGCAAAGAAGCTGTCTGCCGCAGGGCTAAGGCCGAAAGCTGAAGCGCTGCTTGAAGTCCTTCAGAAGAATCCGTTCCGGAACCCCCCGCCGCATGAAAAGCTGGTAGGCGATCTTGCCGGAGCCTATTCCAGGCGCATCAACATCCAGCATCGCCTGGTTTATCAAGTTCTACCGGAAATCAAAACTGTGAAAGTCATCCGGCTTTGGACTCACTACGAATGATGGCGTCTGCGCCTAACACTCGCTTGAGCGGACGGCGGCCAAACATTAATGACGCGAAGGAGTTTGCATGGTTGCGCCGCTCACCCTCACGTTAAAACTCGCACCGGTGCGAGTTTTGATGTCGCAAATTGCGGCATCAGACATGTTGCCTCATCGATATCGAGATAGCGATCTATGACCGAACCCAAAGACCGCCCCCGCGTCGCCCTCCTCCACGTCGCCGACCGCACAGGAATCGTGGAGTTCGCCCACTCGCTGCTGGAGCTCGGCTTCGAGCTGGTGGCCACGGGTCCGACCGCCACGGCCCTGCGCCAGGCCCAGGCGAAGCATGGCTCGCTCTCCGAGTTCACCGGCGAGCGCCTGCCCGCCGACGCCCTGGCCCTCCTGCACCCGAAAGTCGTGGGTGCCGTCGTCGGAGAGAAACCCGCCATCGACCTGGTGGCCGTCAACCTCTACCCCTTGGCCCAGGCCACGGCCGATTCCTCCCTCACCCAAGAAGAAGTCCTGTCCTATGTGGATCCCGCAGGACCGACCTTGCTGCGCGCGGCGGCGCGGAACTTCTCGCGCGTGATCCCCCTCTGCGACCCCGATGATTATCAGCAAGCGATCGAGACCCTAAAAGCCTACGACCGAATGCTGCCCGATCGCCGCCAGATCCTGGCGGCCAAGGCGTTCCACTACGCCGCCTACTACGATTCGACCGTAGCCCAGTACCTGGGCGGCAAGTGGGAGAAGCTCCCCGACGAGGTCGTCGTGGCGCTCAAAAAATCCGTCGACCTCCGCTACGGAGAGAACCCCCACCAGAACGGCGCCTTCTACACCCTCTCCGGGGCGCGCCCCTGGGGCCTCAACGCCGCCAAGCTCCTCTTCGGCCGGCCGCTCGCCTACGGGCACTACCTCGACCTGGAGACCGCCTGGGAACTGGTCACGGCCTTCAGCGAGCCCGCCTGCGCCATCGTCAAGCACGCCGTGCCGGCCGGCTTCGCCCATGCGGAAGACCTCGCCAAGGCCGCCCGCCGCGCCTACGCGGGCGACCCGCGCGGCTGCTTCCGCGGGACGGCGGCGGCCAACCGGGAAGTCGACGAGGACGCGGCAGGATTTTTCGCCGAAGAATTCGTCTCCTGCATCGCCGCCCCCGAGGTCTCCCCCAAAGCCCTCCAGCTCCGCAAGACCAAGAAGGAC
>CAYHNV010000131.1:0-6962 GCA_964358065.1 uncultured Elusimicrobia bacterium
GGCGGCGACGTGAAGAAGGGCAAGCCCGACCCGGAAACCTTCCTTCTCCTGGCCGAGCGTCTGAAGGTGCGACCGCGCGACTGCATGGTCTTCGAGGACTCCCTTCTGGGCACGGAGGCGGCGCGCCGCGCGGGGATGAAGGTGGTGGCGCTCACGACCTCGCACCGGGCCGCCGAGTTCCCCGGCGCCCCGCTTGCGATGCGCGACTTCCGCGAGTTAAGAGTGAGCTCGGTGCTCGATTTGTTAGGATTGCCGACATGAGCATGAGCGTCACCCGCGGTCGCGTGCCTAGAACCCTGCACGCGGAGATCTTTTCCGAGCCGGGGGTGCTGTCCCTCGAGGAGATCCACGGCGCGTCGGGCGGCGCGGGCGAGTGGTCGCGCAAGTACCACTACCGCAAGCACCCCGTTCACCAGATCCGCGACCCGCACAAGCTGTCGCTGGACCTGCGCCCCCAAGCCCTGCCGCCTCTGGCGCTGCAGTCCTGGCGCTTGCGCGCCGGCCGACTCAAGGCTCACGGCGACGTGATCGCCGCCCGGGTCCCTCTCCTCCATGGCCCCGCGACGAGCGTCTGCGCCGCGCGCTTCGAAAAGTCCTGTCCGGCCGACCGGTTCTTTCGCAACGGCGACGGCCACGAGCTATGGTTCGTCCAAGAAGGGCGCGGGCTTCTGGCCAGCGAGTACGGGGTCCTGCCCTTCCGGCCCGGGCAATACGTGATCATCCCCAAGGGCACGACCTACCGCGTGGAGCTGGAGAGCGAGGACTGCTTCCTCCTGATGATCGAATCGCGCTACCCCGTCCGCGCGGCCGCGGAACACCTCAACGCCTCGGGCCACGCCGCGCTCTCGGCTCCGTATGTGGAAACGGAAGCCGAGGGACCGGAATTCCGCCCTCCGCGAGACGAAGAAGGCGTCTACCGGGTCTGGACAAAGCACGACGGGGGCTTCGTGACCGAATCGTTTTTGGGACATCATCCCTTCGACCTGCTCGGCTGGGAAGGAGCCCTCTTCCCTTATGCAGCCGCGGCCGAGCAGCGCGCCTTCCACTCGGGGCTCACTACGGGGCAAGGCCTCACGGTGCGCTCTTTCGACGACGCGGACGCCCCCGAGGAATACGCGCACTCCAACCCGGACTGCGACGAGGCCTTCTTCTTCACGAAGACGGGACTGATGACCTTCCATCCGGGAGCCCTGCCCCACGCCCCGCAGGGAACGGCGGCGCGGCGCTCGCACGCCGAACACGGCCAGCTCTCCGGCCACCTGACGGTCGCCATCGAAGCGGTCTTCGAACCCCTGCGCGCGGCCAAGCAGGCCCTACAGATCGCCGACAAGGACTTCGCGGCGAGCTGAGTCTTGGACGCCGGGTCAACGCACCAACGTTTTCGTCAGGAGTTCGTTGAGCCCGAAGGGAGCATCGCCGAAACCCTCCGCGATCCGCTGGAACTCGGCCAACGGAATGGCCCGCAGGACGCTCACGACAAGACCTCCAGAGTATTCTTGAGTTGATCTCGGCGGACGCAGGCGGCCTCATGCTGGGCCTTGGCCTCCGCGATCTGCGCCGCGGGAGCACGGGCCAAGAAGTCGGGATTCTTCACCTTGGCCTCGATCTTCGTGATGTCGGACTCCGCCTTGGCCAACTCCCTGGCAATGCGCTCGCGCTCCTTGGCGAAGTCGATGATGCCGGCCAGGGGGATATGAAACATCACGCCTTCCGCCACCGCCGTGGCACTCTGCGGCAGCCGCACCGAGAAGGGCTCCAGGCTCTCCAGGCCGGCCAGAAGGCTCATGTACGCGCGGTGCGTCGTGAGCGCCTTCTCAGCGAAAGGACCTTCCACCACGGCGGCGATCTTCATGTCGAGCGGCACTCGGAGTTGGGCGCGCAGGGAGCGGATGGAGGTCACGGCCGCCATCACCAGCGCCATCTCCTTCTCCGACTCGGAGTTCGACCAGTCGGAGTCGAGCGTATGGTAGCCGCCCTGGAGTACGAACTCGGAGGATTCTCCAGCGTAGGACTTGAGCGCGGCGTATATCTCCTCGGTCACGAAAGGCATCAGCGGGTGCAGGGCCTTGAGCGTGCCCACCAGGACCTGGACGAGGATGGTTCGCGCGGCCTCTTTGCGCGACCCCTCGGGGCCCAGGAGCCGACCCTTCGAGAGCTCGATGTACCAAGCGCAGAACTCATCCCAGAGGAACGTGTAGAGCGACTCGGCCGCGGCCGCGGGCTCGTAGGCCTCGAGGTGGGCCTTCATCTTGGCGAGCGTCGCCTGATAGCGCGACAATATCCACCTGTCGGCCAGCTCCAGCCCCCCGCGAGTCAGCTTGTCCAGTTTGTAGCCGCCGTCAGGGACCTTCTCCGGCAGGTTCATCAGGACGAACCGGGTCGAGTTCCATAATTTATTGACGAAGTTGCGAGCGCCCAGCACCGACTGCTCGTCGAACGCGATATCCTTGCCCGGATGAGCCTGCGCCAGCAAAGAGAAGCGCAGGGCGTCGGTGCCGTACTTGTCCATCATCGCGAGAGGATCGACCACATTGCCCAGAGACTTGGACATCTTCTTGCCGCTCTTGTCGCGCACGATGCCGTGGATGACGGCATCGGCGAAGGGAACCTTGCCCTCGAAGGCCAGGCCCATCATCTGCATGCGCGCCACCCACAGGTAGAGGATCTCGTAGCCGGTGACCAAGGTCGAGGTCGGGTAGTAGTAGGCAAAGTCCGCGGTCTTCTGCGGCCAGCCGCACGCGGCGAGGGGCCACAGGGCCGAGGAGAACCAGGTGTCGAGCACGTCGGGGTCCTGCGTCCAGCCGGCGCCCGGAGACTCCAGGCTCACGACGGGTTTTTCGTCGGCCTTGTACCACACCGGGATGCGGTGGCCCCACCAAATCTGCCGGGAGACGCACCAATCTTTGATATTCACGAGCCAATCATGGTAGGGTTTGGCCCAGTTCTCGGGATAAATCTTAAAGCGGCCATCATCGAGAGCCTGCAAAGCGGGCTTGGCCAGTTCGGTTTGCTTGACGAACCACTGAAGAGACAGCAGCGGTTCGATGAGCGACCCGCACCGATAACAGATCGCGACCGGGCTCTTGTGGTCTTCCTTCTTGCGCAGGAAGCCCTGCGCCTCGAGGTCGGCCACGACCTGGTCGCGGGCCTTCTCGCGCGAGAGCCCGGCGTAGGAGCCGGCCTCTGCCGTCAATTTCCCGTCGGGGCCGATCGCCTTAAGGGCCGGCAGGCCATGGCGCTCTCCGATCTCCCAGTCATTCTGGTCGTGGGCGGGCGTGACCTTGAGAGCGCCGGTGCCGAACTCGAACTCGACGTAGGAATCCTCGATGACCGGAATGGCGCGGTCGATGAAAGGGATGAGGACCTTCTTGCCGACCATATGCTTCCAGCGCGGGTCCTTCGGGTTCACGGCCACGGCGGTGTCGCCGAACATGGTTTCGGGGCGTGTCGTCGCGACGACAAGTCCTTCTCCGCCGTCGGCCGGACGATAGTGAATGTGGTAAAGAGCGCCCCTGCGTTCCTCGCGCTCCACTTCGATGTCCGAGAGCGCCGTGCCGCAGCGGACACACCAGTTCACCAATCTTTCACCACGATAAATAAGGCCCTTTTCCCATAGGGTTTTGAACGCGTGGTAAACCGCTTTAGCGCGGACCTCATCCATGGTGAATGCTTCTCTCTCCCAGTCAAGCGAACACCCCAACCGCCTTAATTGGCCCAAGATCGTTTTTTTACAATCCCTCGTCCAGGTCTGCATCCGTTCGAGAAAGGCTTCTCGACCCAGTGAGTGTCTATCGATTTTCTCGGCTTTGAGTTGTTTCTCCATCACGTTCTGCGTGGCGATACCGCCATGGTCGCAGCCCGGCACCCAGCAGGACTCCTGGCCCTGCAAGCGCTTATGGCGGATGAAGACGTCCTGCAGAGCGTTGTCCAGCGCGTGCCCGACGTGCAGAGCCCCCGTCACATTGGGCGGCGGGATGACGATGGTGAAAGGCTTGCCCCCCGGACGCGGCGTCGAGCGGAAGAGCTTGGCCTTTCCCCATAAAAGGAGCAGGCTCTCTTCGACGGGCTTCGGGTCGTAGGTCTTATCGAGCATCGTCTTACAGAAGGTCCGAAGCCAGCGCGGCCAGCAGCGAGCGTTCGCTCTTGGTGAAGGTCACATGCCCGAAAAGGTGCTGGCCCTTGAAACGTTCGACCAGGTTCGTCAGACCGTTGGAGGTCGCGTCCAGGTAGTAATTGTCCACCTGATGCGGGTCGCCGGTGAGCACGATCTTAGCGCCCTGTCCGGCGCGCGAGATGATGGTCTTGATCTCGTGCGGCGTCAGGTTCTGCGCATCGTCGATGATGATAAGGAGGTTGGGCAAGGTGCGTCCGCGCAGGAAGGTCACGGCCTCGATCTCAAGGAGCCCTTCCTCGATCAGCATCTGGATGTCCATGTCCGCCGTCTCGAGCGAGCCTTTCGGCTTCTCGAGCAGATAGGACAGGTTGTCGTAGATGGCCCCCATCCAATTGTTCAGCTTCTCCTGCTTGGAGCCCGGCAAGAATCCGATGTCATGACCGACCGCGATGACCGGGCGCCCCACCAGGATGCGGCGATAGAGCTTCTCTTCCAAGGTATGCTGGAGCGCGGCGGCCAGGGCCAGCATGGTCTTGCCCGAGCCGGCCAGGCCGACCAGGGTCACGAGCTGGATATCCTTGTTGAGGAGCAGCTCCAGCGCGAAGCGCTGCTCCACGTTGAGGGGCTTGATGCCCCAGGGTGCGGAGTCGGCCTTCACGAGCGGGACCAGGGACTGGGTCTTCGCGTCATGGCGCGTGAGCGCGCTCTTGGAGGGCGCGTCAGCGGCCTTGAGAATGACGAACTCATTGGGAACGAGGTCGGGCACTGGCGCGTCCATGCGCTTCTCCTTATAAAATCGGTCGATGGCCTCCGATGAGACCGAAATTTCACGCCAGCCCTTGTAGAGATCGTCGAGGTCCACCTTTTCCTTCTCGTAGTCCTGCGTCTCCAGACCCAGGGCCTCGGCCTTGATGCGCAGGTTGATGTCCTTGGAGATGAAGACCACGTTCTCGCCCTGTTTTTTAAGATACTGAGCGCAGCTCAGTATCTCGTTGTCCTTGCTGATCGCGGAGAAGGCCTTGGGCAGCCCGTCGCTGACCTGGATCTCGACCTTGAGCTTGCCGCCGTGCTCGAGATTGACCCAGTTTGAGAGCTTGCCCTCGTGCTTGCGCAGTTCGTCGAGCTTGCGCGCGACCAGGCGCGCCGAGCGGCCGCGCTCATCGTTGTTGCGCTTGAAGGTGTCGAGCTCCTCGATGACGGTCAGGGGCAAGACCACGCGAGAACCCTGGAAGGCGAACATGGACATCGGATCATGCAGGATCACGTTGGTGTCGAGGACGAAGGTCTTCATGTGGTCGCCTCCTGGCGAGAGAACGGCGGCACAAATTCCTGGAAAACATCATTAGCAAGGAACACGCCCTCACGCGTCAGGCGCCAGCGCGCGGCATCCTCGCGGACCAGGCCGCGGGCTTTCAATATGGCCCAGGAGCCGGTGAAAGCATCCATGATTTTTTGCGAAGGCACGAAACCTTCCAGCAGGCGCAGGCCGAGGAAGGCCTCCTCGCCCAGTGCCTCGAGGCCGACGGGGGTCTCGGCCTCGGCGATGGGGCGGCGGCCGGACTCGACGGCAGAGATATATGGGGCGATCTTATCCTCGTTGGAGGAGCGCGTCCCGCCCAAGAAGGACGCGGCCGAGCAGCCCAACCCCAGGTATTCGCCGCGATTCCAGTAGTTGATGTTGTGCCGGGAGCGGCGGCCCGGCAGGGCGAAGTTCGAGATCTCGTAATGCTCGAGCCCCGCCAAGGCAAGCGTCGTGATGGCGAGCTCATACATCTCCCGGCCCAGATCCTGATCGTCCGCCACGCCGCGCTTGGCGAAGAGCGTACGATCTTCGACTTGAAGGCCGTACAAGGATATATGCTCCGGCGCCAAAGACAGGACGGAGTCGAGAGTGGCGCGAAGACCGTCGAGGGTCTGGCCGGGCAGACCATACATCAGATCGATGGAGAGGGTAGTGATGCCGGCCGCGCGCGCGGCGCGAAACATGCGCGTGAAATCCGCGGCCGTGTGGCGGCGGCCGATGGCTTTGAGCAAGGAGTCGTCGGCCGTCTGCAGGCCGACGGACAAGCGCGTCACGCCCGCGCCCGCTAGGACGGAGAGTTTCTCCTCGTCGAGACTGTCGGGGTTGGCCTCGAAGGTCGATTCGGCGAGGCGCGCCGCGGGGTAGGCGCGACGCAGACGCGTGAAGAGCTCGCAGAGCTGTCCGGCGGAGAGCTCGGAAGGAGTGCCGCCTCCGATGTAGAGGGTGTCGACCGCGACAGGAGGCAGAAGCGCGGCCTCGGCCTCGAGAGCGGCCAGGTAGCGGGGCACCTGCTTCTTCTGCCCTGAGAAGGCGGCGAAATCGCAGTAGAAGCACTTCACCGCGCAGAACGGGATGTGAACGTAGAGGCCGGTCAATTGCCCGTCGTTCGGTCCTTCTTCAGGAACATCGAAATCATGTCGATGGGCACCGGAAACAGGATGGTGCTGTTTTTCTCCGCGGCGACCTCGGTGAGGGTCTGCAGATAGCGCAGCTGGATGGACGCCGGGTTGCGGCCCAGGATCTCAGCGGCCTCGCCGAGCTTGACGGAAGCCTGGAGCTCGCCTTCGGCGTGGATGACCTTGGCGCGGCGCTCGCGCTCGGCCTCGGCCTGCTTGGCCATCGCGCGCATCATCTCCGGCGGCAGGTCCACGTTCTTGACCTCGACGTTGGCGACCTTGATGCCCCAGGGCGTGGTGTGCGAGTCAAGAATGATCGCGAGCTCCTCGTTGATCTTGTCGCGGTTGGCGAGCAGGTCCTCCATGTCGAGCTTTCCCAGGACCGAGCGCAGGGTCGTCTGCGCGATCTGGCTGGTGGCGTAGATGTAGT
>CAYHNV010000132.1:0-6931 GCA_964358065.1 uncultured Elusimicrobia bacterium
CCAACCACCTGGAGTTCTAAAATGCCCTGACGATGTGGACGGGGGAGACGGGGCCGGGCGACCAGCCGCCCGCCCCGCCCAAGGATCCCGCCTCCGGCACGTCCGGCAAGCCGGGCCGGCCCGGCGGCAAGCCCTCCGGGGGCGGCGCCTCGGCAGAGATGAAGACCCTCGCGGACGTTTTGGATTACTTCAAGAAGAACGGGTTTCAGGAGCCGGAGCCCGACGGCAATGAAGGCTTCAGCGATGAGATGAAGGAGAAGGTTCACATCCTATTCAACCCCGAGGCGGAAGAGCCCTTCTGTTTTTTCCTGGCGCCAAACCTGGGCACGGCCAACCAGTCGGCGTGCTTCGGCAACGACAAAGGCGGTGATCGCCTGCGCGGTGTCCGAGGATTCGGCGGCTACGGCGTCCTCGAGTACGAGAGCAGCAAGCAGTACCTCCCCCTTGACTTCCTGGCCGGCAAGAAAGGCGTCAAGGCCGCCGGCATCTACGGCAAGGGCGGCATGAGCGAGGTCAAGGACATTGGCGTTGCTCTCGACATGCTGGCGACCTACGAGAACTTCTCCGAGGCGGATCTCAACGGCATTGGGAAACGCCTCAACAAGCACGCCGAGGGGCCTTACCTGATCACGAGCCACAAAGCGGAGAAGACGGTCCTCATCCGAAACGTCACGGAGAAGACGACCTACCGCGTCTGGCCCGCCGAGAGCGTGGAGAAGGGCGACAACGTCGGCTATGAGGACCGCAAAGGACCGGGGACGGCCGTGGACCTCTCCTTCGGACCCGATGCGCCATTCCAGCCGGAACCGGCCTTCGACGCCACCCAGAATATGGCCCTTCAGAAGACTTCCGCCGATGGGGGGACCGCCCTGTATCTGCTCAACGACGCCGCGGACGGCACGAAGAAATGGTTCGTCATGGTGCGGGCGAGCATCGACAAGACGCCCTCGCGCAGCCGGCATGTCCAGATTTTCGGCGCCGGCAAGGACTGGAACGCCCTGCCCGAGGTCTATACCCTTACGGGCTACGCTTCGAGCGAGGTTCCCCGCACGGCGAAGCTGGGGCTGGTCTTGGGCGAGGGCCGGGGCGCCTTGTGCCTGTATCGCTTCGCGATTCCCGCCAAGGACGGCAGCAACGTCAAGGACAAGAAGGGAAACTCCGTCGGCCCGATCCTCGCCTGGGGCAAGGGCGATCATGTCGAAGTCTGCCGCGCCGGCAAGTTCTAAGAGGACGGGCCAAAATAGGTCTTTGGCCCTCTTTTTAATAGGACTTTAGGCCCTGACAGGAGGGCCTTCCTCTGCTAAGCTATCGTAGGCCTTGCGGCCGCGTGCCATGAAACCCCTCGCGCGAAAGACTCTCGCGCTCGTCGTCGCCGCCGCCCTCGTCCACGGCGCCTTGCCCGTCGCGGTCTTCGCGGGCCCGGCGGCCGCGAAGGCGGTCCGGTCGGGAAGCGACTCCGACCTCGACTCCGCCGACGCCCTGAGGCAGATGCGCGAGTGGGGGGTGTACAAGGAGGGCGACGTCCTCCAGAGCTACCTGAGAGACCGCAAGGGCCTGACCCGGCTTGGGCGCGCGCTTTTCCTGTCCCTGTCCAAACGCTACAACCCGTCCGAGGAAGTCGAGGGGATGAAGCCCGTCTTCGACCGCCTGCGCGAGAACGGCCCCTATGACGCCAGGCGGGCGGGCAACGTGGCGCGCACCTACAAGTTGTTCGAGGAGAAGTTCGGCAAGATCAACCGGGCCTCGGCGGGAAGCCTGGAGGAGCAGTTCCTGCGCGGCGCCCAGCGAGAGGCCCTGATGACGAGCGCGGCCGTCAACGAACCGCCCAAGCCCGAGGACCTCATCCAGGTCCGCACCGAGGACGGCTACGAGTTCTGGGACGTGAAGGGGAGCTCCGTCCTCTATCGAATCAACGAGAATAACGCCACCACCTACAACCGCGAGCTCCAGAAGGCCCAGCGCCAGTACAACCTCAACCGCCCGCCCCAGGCGGCATTCATCCCGGAGACGGGGCGCTACAATTTTGAGATGTTCAACTACTCGTACTGGAGGCTGAAGAACCAGTACATGGACCTCGTGGAGGGCATGCGGCGAGACCGCGTCATCGCCATCGCCGAGTTCCTGGGCGAGGCCGGCAAGTACCGCGAGGACATGTGGTTCACCGACAAGCGCCTTGAGGCCGACCTGATCGCCAAGGCCAAGAACAAGACCTTCAACCACCGCGGCAAGGAGAGCAGCGTCCTGGATCTGGTGGACGCCAAGTTCAAGAAGCGGCAGGCCTACCTGGACGGATCCTTGAAGGGAGTCCAGCGGTATGAGAAGGATCTGTTTAATCTCAAGGAGACCTTGACGGCCCAGCCCGTGATCAGCGACGCCCAGGTCCAGACCCAGATGCTCGATGAGCAGTTCTCCTTGCGTTTCCTGAGCCTCGCCGTCCTCGAGACCCAGATGTTCTACGTCAAGAATCAGATCGCGCGCCTGGACCCCGACTCCTCGGATTCCGAGCAGGTCCTGAAGGCCCTCGACGAGTCCAAGCTGACGCCGGGGCAGAAGGCCGGCTACAAGGCCCAGGTCCGGAAGATGCTGGAGCGCCTGAAGGCCCTGCGCGCGGTCCTGGAGCTCACGCGCGACATGCTGGAGGCGTCCGACTACGCGGCAAGCCTGGACCTGGCCAACGCGGCCCTGTCTTCCAGCCAGCGCGAGCTGGGCGAGCTCTCCGCCGACTATGCGATGCTCGTCGAGGTCCCGTCCGTGTCCTTCCTGGGGCGCCAGCAGGCCGATCTCAGCATGCTCAACTTCGGCTCCAAGATTACGCGCGGACTCTACCGCTGGGTGCGCCCCGGCTCCGAATACGTCCAGTCCATGAAGGCCCTTGAGGTCAATCGCACGAAGCTCGACGCCGTCGCCGTACTCGTCGCCTCGGGCAACATGGGCCAGGCCCGCCGGGACATGATCGCGATGAACCCGAACGCCGTCAAGAGTGCCTTGGAGGTCGCCCTGGGCGGCGAGCAGGGACGCATCACGGATTCCGTGCGCCTGGCCGCCTCGCTGAAGGCCAACCGCGACCGCATCGGCGTCGTGTTCGAGGCGAACAAGTGGCTCGACACCGGGGGCAACTTAATCAACTGGACCCTCAGCCTGGCCCTGGCCGCCCCGGCCGCGCGCTGGGCCCTCAACGGGGCCGCGGGCAAGCTGCAGAGGTTCACCAGCATCACGGCGCCCCCCAACGCCAATTTCCTCCTCAAGACGGGGGCTTGGACCGCGCGCCGCGGCTCGATCCTCGTCAGCGAGACCTTCCGCCACACGGCGGCCCGCCTCGGCAACATCGATGCCAGCCGCGAATGGGTCCAGGCGAAGACATCGAGCGCGATCGGGCGCTACCTGCTGGGCAGCGCCGTTCGCGGCGCCAACATCGCCAAGATCCAGGGCGTTTTCACCGTCTTCGCTGGAAGCATCTCCGGCGTCTTCACCGTGGGCGGCCATTTGTGGGACCAGGCCGCGCTCAAGGTCGGCGACTACGAGCTCATGAAGCCCGGGCACTCCATGTTCAACGAGGACTTTGACGGGGCCGTGGAAGCCTTCTGGACGGGAGCCAAGGGCGGCGTCTGGTGGGCCAACAGCTCCTTGTCCCAGACGGGGACGGGGTTCTTCAGCTGGGTCCCGACGGCCGCTCTGGGTTTCGTGGGCCTGCCCTCGACGATGTACCGGAACTCGAAGCTCTCCGCGGTCGCGGAGGTCCTGGGCACGCGCGGCGTGCTCGGCACGGGGCTGACGGGGGGCAAGTACGTCATGACCAAGGCCATCTCCGGCATGGGGAGGTTCCTCGGCTGGGTCGAATCGAAGGGCGTGACGGGGGGCGCTTTGTCCAGCACGAATGCCGCTCTTGCGGCGAAGGCCGAGGCGTTTGCGGCGGCGTCCAAGGCGGGGGCCGCGGCGGCGCCCGGATTTTTGGGGAAAATGGCGACGATCGGCACGGGAGGGTTCGCTCAGCGCCTGGCGGCGAGTGGTTCTATCGGCAAGGTCGGGGCCGCCGCCCTGGGCGGGGCCGGCAAGTTCGGAGCCTTCACTTTCGGCACGGTCGACGCCGTCGCCAAGTACGTCGTCTTCAGCGAGGTCGCGGGCGGAATCGGCCGTCAGTACGGCTATCATCTGAGCCGTTATGCCCGCGCCGAAGACACCTCGGAGGGGCAGGAGCGGCGCATCAAGGGCACCAACGCGATCGCGGACAAGTGGCTTCAGTCGCCGGCCTGGCTGCTGATTCCGACCTATGCGGCGCACCAGGCGCGCGACGCGGCGGGCTACATGCGTTCCAAGGCGGGTGCCGAGCAGTACGAGCGCGCCGGCCTCATCCACGAGGTCGCCAACGCCGAGCAGGGCACGCGCCTGCGCTTCATTGAGAAGCCAAAGACTCCCTGGTCGCAGAAAATATTCGAGGCCAGATTCAAGACCGAGGCCGCTGGCGACTACTGGATCGTCACCGATCAGATCCGTCTGGATGCCATGCGCAAGGGCATGCCGGGTACGCCGATGGACTTCTACCGCGTGGCCAAGATGGACGACGGCGCGGAGTTCGCCGGCCTCCGGGTCAACGACGACGTCCGCAACATGGCCCACAAGAAGTTTACCGAGTCGCTCCTCGCCGACCCCGCCCTGACGGGCCGCGTGCTGGAGGCCCCCAAGGGCACGATCGTCGAAGGCTTCGGCCGCGTCACGCCCAAGGTCAAGATGTTCGTCTCCGAGGCCCTCCACAACGCCGAGCTCCAGGTCGGCTCGGCCATGCCCAAGAAGTTCCAGGCGACCGTTGGAAAGACGCTCAAGCCCTATCTGGACGCCACCACGGCGGACAAGCCCTTCGCCGACGGCTTCATCCAGGCCGTGAACAAGACCCCGAAGACGGAGACGTTCAAGACGGCCCTGGAAGCGGTGCGCGAGCAGGTCAAGGCGTGGAAGGCGGGCGGGGGGGGCGATTACATGGAGGTCGTGGCCAAGCTCCGCCAGAACGCCTCCGCGCTCAAGACGGAGGGCAAGATCACCGCGCCCGAGCACGAGGTCCTCGTGAAGATGTACGACTATGTGGAGGCCATCGAGAGGCATTTCAACCACTTCAACAACGTCGGGACCGTCCATTCCCTGGCCGCCGAGAGCCTCGGCGCGCTGAAGACGGAGTACGCCGGGCAGCAGGGGCCGAGCCGGGTCATCGACGGCCTGACGAGGGCCCTTGACGAGTGGGCGGGCAAGCGCGCCAAGACCGACCCCGTCGCCGGGCCGCGCGCGCCGGACAATTCCTTCCGGGACATGCTCGCCGGGAAGCTCCTGGAGCTCAAGGCGGCCAAGGCCACGATGACGCCGTCCGAGTTCGCCGCGATGAATACGGCGATCCGAGACATGGATGCCTCGCCCTGGATCCTGCACGACTCCAAAGGCACCGCCCTCGCCAATTGGCGGCCGGAGCAGTTCGAGGGCCTGATGTCGACTTTGACCGCCTGGGCCGAGCAGGGCCGAGGCGGCGACCCCGTGCGCGTCTTCCAACTGCTCAAGACCGGCGGCGGCAAGACGGCGCTCTCGTTCTTCGCCCTGCTGCCGCTGATCGAGGCCGACGCCAAGATCCATAAGATGCAGCCCATTTTTTTAACCGTCCAGTCCAACCTCGAGGCCCAGGCGCGCATGGAGTACATCGCCTACAAGCTCATCGGCACGAAGATCGACTTCGACACCTACGAGGGCTTCAAGACCAAGATCGCCGAAGGCAAGACCAAGGGCAAGAACGCCATGCGCGACTACTGGATCATGGGCGACGAGATGGACGGCGCGGCCCTCCAGCCGGCGCTGACCATCGGCGAGGTCTCGGGCCGCGTGACCAGGCTCGACCCCGTCTTCAAGCGCGCCGAGGAGATCGACGTCGGCCTGAGCGCGCGTCTTGAGCGCGCGCAAAACGCCGCGGCCAACAAGGCCCTGAGCGAGGCTCGCCGCGCGGGCTATTCCATGGCGGACCTGGGAGGGGCCGTCGGCGAGGCCGTCAAGCTCGAGGGCGTCAAGATGGAGCTGGCGGCGGTGAAACTCTCCAAGGCGCGCGGGCCCGAGTCTCGGCAGCAGGCGGAGTCGAACCTGAGGCAGAGCTCACAGCGACTCGAGACCCTTTTGGACGGGCTGCCGCCTTCCGAGGCCCGGACGGTGGAGAGCGTGCGCAAGAACCTCGGCACGATCAAGAGCGCCTTGGCCGAGCCCGCGACGACCCCGGCTTTCCGCAAGATGCTGGCCGTTGAGATGAAGAACGAATTCGCGCGCCAGAAGAACCTCATGCAGATCATCACCAGCGAGAAGGGCCTGGAGCGCCTGACGGTCGAAGCCAACCGGAAGGTGACGGCGCTGGAGACCCGCGCCGAGCGCCTGGAGAGGGATATCGCCCAGGCGGAGGGCTCAAAGTCTCCGTCCTCGAGCGCGCGAGTCTCGGCTCTCCGTGAGGAACTCTCCCTGGTCCGGCGGGAACTGACTTCGGCTCAGCGCTTCGAATCCGTCGATCCGGGGCATCGCCTGGCGAACCTGCAGGAGAGGATCGCCGGGGCCGAGGGCTCGGAAGGGGCCCCTGTCAAGAAGCTCGCGGGCTGGAAGGCCGACGCCGCGAAGTTCGAGCACGCCCTCCCGGTCGAGCGCAAGGCAGCGGCCGCCGGCCATGCCGAAGCCCTGCGCAAGATCTACCAGACGGGCGGCGAGATCAACCGCGTCAATGACCAGATCATCGAGGCCAAGCGCGCCGGAAAGCCGACCGAGGAGCTGCGGTCCCGCCGCGCGGAGCTCGAGGGCGACTATGCCACGCTTCGGGGCGCGGCGGACCGCTATAAGGCGGAACTGTCCGCGGGCTCATCCTCCGGGGACCTGGGCGGGATGAACCGCCGCCTGTCGGTCCTTTCTCCCGAGACCGCCCGCGCCGAGC
>CAYHNV010000133.1:0-6889 GCA_964358065.1 uncultured Elusimicrobia bacterium
GAAGGATGAAGGGGAGGACTTGGGTCAGCGAGATGAAGGACACGTCGGCCACGGCGAGGGTGGGGCGCGGGGCGAACCACTCGGGTCGCAGGAGCTTGGCATGCGTGTTCTCGCGGCTGTCGACGCGCGGGTCGGCCTTCAGGCGGGAGTCGAGTTGGGCCGTGCCCACATCCACGGCGTAGACCTTGGCCGCGCCCGTCTGGAGCAGACAGTCGGTAAATCCTCCGGTCGAGGCGCCCACGTCCAGGCAGACGCGACCCCGGACGTTTATTGGGAAGGCGTCGAGGGCGGCGCGCAGCTTCAGGCCGCCGCGCGAGACGTAGGGGCAGGGGGCGCTCTTCAGGGAGATCCCCGCGTCCTGGGCCACGCCCAGGCCGGCCTTGAGGGCGGATTTCCCATCGACGAGGACAAGGCCCGCCATGATGGCGGCGGAGGCCTTCGATCTCGTCTCGAAGATCCCGCGTTCGACGAGGAAAACGTCCAAGCGCGTTCGTTTGGCCATGGCGACGGAGGGTATGATAGTATAACGCCGCTCACATGACCCGAATCATTGATTGCCGCGTGATTGCCGGCCGCTACTACGATTGGGTCGTGCGCGAGGTCTCCGGGATGCGGCGTAAGCCGCGCCTGGCCACGATCCTGTTCCGTCCAAAACAAAACCTGGCGTCGCTGCAATACCGCGACCTCATCGTCAAGGATGCCGCGCGCCTGGGCGTGGCCGTGGACCCGCACGAATCCGACTCAGAGGAGTCCCTGCTGGCCGTGGTGCGCAAGCTCAACGCGGAGCGTTCGGTGACGGGTATCATGCTCTTCTATCCTTTGCGCGCCGCCATTGGCGACGAGGACGTGATGGACCGCGTCTCGCCCTTGAAGGACGTGGAGGGGCTGCACTCGGTCAACCTCGGTTTTCTCGTCAAATACAAGCGCTTCCTGGACGAGGCCCGCGGCATCAAGTGCGTGGTGCCGGCCACGGCCAAGGCGGTGGTCAAGGCTCTCCAGGCCTACCCCGATATCCCCATCAACGGTGCCTTCGCCGTGATCGTCAACAATTCCATGCGGGTGGGCAAGCCCCTGGGCCTGATGCTGGAGAACCTGGGGGCCACGGTCGTCAAGTGTTACGACAAGACGCCCCGCTCCGTTCTGGAGAGCATGGCCCGTCAGGCCGATATCCTCGTCTCCGCCGTGCCCGATCCAGCCTTCAAGCTTGATCCGTCCTGGGTCAAGTCCGGCGCGGTCGTCGTCGACGTCTCCTTCCAGGGCAACATCGACGCCTCGGCCCTGGAAGGGCGCGCGAGCTTCGCCACATCGGACGACAACCGCATCGGCGTCATGACGCGGGCCATGATATTCGTCAATCTCGTCTACTGCGCTCGGAACATTCCTCTGCGGCGCACCGTGCGTGTCCCTGTTCTGGGCTGAGCTCGGTCTCGTCTATTGCGCCGCGGTCTGGGGCGCGACCTTCTTCATGGTCAAGGACGCGCTTTCGGGCGCAGATCCCATCGCGTTCGTGGCCATCCGTTTCCTTCTCTCCGCCTTGCTCCTGGCCCCATGGGCCCTCTCGCGCCCGTCGCGGGCCAGGCACCTGCGGGAGAGCGCCATCCTCTCGGTCATGCTCTTCCTTCTCTATGTGACGCAGACCGTCGGCTTGGGCTACACCAGCGCTTCGAACTCCGGGTTCATCACCGGCCTCTTCGTCCTCTTCGTGCCGCTCTTCCTGTTCGTCTTCCTCGGCCAGTCCCCGACGCGGGTCCAGCGGGTCTCCACGGCCCTGGCGCTGGCGGGATTGTGGCTGCTGACGGGGGGCATCCGCTCGGCCAACTTCGGCGATCTGATCACTTTGGTCGCGGCCGCGACCTACGCCGGTCATGTCCTCGCCACGGATCGATGCGTCCGCGCGGATGCGGATCTCGTCGTCTTGGCCTTCCACCAGTTCTGGATGACCGGATTCTTGGCCTCGCTCGCAGCGCTCGCGTTGGGCCGATCCTTCGCCGTCGGTTCGGCCCACGTCGCCGGGATCATCGTCTTCCTGGCGGTCGTGCCGACCCTGTCGGCCTTCTTCATCCAGATGTACGCGCAGAAGGTGGTCGCACCCGTGAAAGTGAGCCTAATCTTCTCGCTTGAACCCGTCTTCGCCGCGCTCTTCGCTTGGACCTTGGGCGGGGAGCTGTTCTCTCCCGCGCGCGCGGCGGGAGGCGGGCTCATCGTGGCCGCGATGATGGCGGGGGCGATCTCCCAGCCCGACTTGCTCAAGGGCCGCAAGAAGGAAGTCCTGCCGAGCTAGTCGAGCCCGAGTTCGCGGAAACGGCGGCGCAGGTTGTCGGCGCCGCGGAAGCGGATGGCGATCATCCCCAGGGCGCGCGCCGCCTCCACGTTGGGCTTCAGGTCGTCGACGAAGACCGTCTCATCCGGCTTGGTTTTAGACAGCTTCAGCGCCGCGCGGTAGATGGCGGGGTCGGGCTTGCGCAGGCCCAGCTCATGCGACAGGATCGCGCCGCGGACGAGGCGAGGGAAGGCGTAGCGCTCCCGGATGAAGTCGATATGCAGGGCGTTGGTGTTCGAGAGGAGGTAGGTCGGCACGCGGGCGGCCGTCCTCTTCAGGATCGCGTGCGAGCCCCGGTCCAAAGTGAAATGGTCGCACCAGAGCAGGCGGAACTGAACGTAGCTTCCTTCATAACCCAGCTCTTTCTGGAACAGCACGTGGAGCTGGGGGCCGTCCACCTCACCGCGCTCGATGCGTTCGCCGATGTCCGAGTGCCAGAGGTAGTTGGCGACCTTGACGGGATGCCGCTTGACGGCCCAGGCGAAGCGGCGCAGGACCATCCGTGTGTCGAAGCGCAGGAGGACGTTGCCGATGTCGAAGAAGACCGCTCGGACGGGCGGCATGTCAGCGCGCTCGCCCGGGCAGGAAGGGGATCATGAACTCGAGGGCGATGAGGATGATGATGATCCACTCAAGTAACTCCAATCGGGTCGTTGATTGGGAATCCTCGATCTTGGTATAGATGCTCTCCAGGGTGCGCAGCTTGCGCCGGATGCTCTCGTCCCAGGAGGCGAGGTGGTAGCGCTTGCCGATCTGCTCGTAGACGCGGGCCAGGTACTGGTCGCCCAGGAGCTTGATCGCGTTGTTGATGCCCTCGAAGAGGAGCGCGCTCTCGACCTGGAGCTGGCCGATCTCGCGCAGATCCTTGCCCGATGAGAGGGGAAACCAGCGGCGCTGGGTTTGGTGTGGGAGGGATTCGTAGCACCTGTCGAGCGCCGTGTCGAGCTGGTTATCGAGGTGCCGGAGTTCGAGGAGCTGGACCTGGCCGTACTCGATGACCGCCCGCGTGTCGTCGGCGGCCTTGTCGAAGACCAGGGAGGAGACCCAGTCCACGAGGCTCAGGTCCTCGGCGCCGTAGGAGATCTGGCAGGCGAGCGCGTCCTGGACCTCCTGCTCGGAGCTGAGATCGCTGTCGGCGCGCAGGACTTGGGCGACGAGAGAGGGGTTCTCGGCGAGGAGGCGGCGGCGCGAGTCGGGCGCGTCGAACTCGCGGACCTGGAAGATGATGTAGTCCTCGTAGAAACCGGAGATCTGCGGGCGCAAGACCGCGGTCTTGATGCCCGCCAGGAGCTCCTCGACCAAGCGGCGGCTGTCGGCGAGGAGGTTCTCGTTGTCGTAGAGAGCCTCGGAGAGGGAGATCAGGCCGGAGAAGGGGCCCGCGAGGGGGATCTGGTAGGTCACGCAGACCGCGCCGAAGTCGTAGAGCACGGTCTCGACGGCGGGCGTGGTGCGGAAGGTCCCGATCCGGTGGGGCTCGGAAACCTGGGTCACGCGCAGGGGGATGGGTTGGAAGTCGAAGTATTTCGGCGCCCGCCGCTGGTGCTTGATCGGGGCGCGCTCGGTCATGGACTTGACGCTCTTCTCGGCCGCGTCCAAGCCGATGGCCAGGCCCACGTCGTAGGCGAAGAGGACGTAGGCGACGCCGTCCTTGATGACCGGGTCAAAGGCGCTCATGCTCCCTCCGGGCGCAACGGGAAGTCGGACGGCACCGGGGCTTCCAGGCGCAGGCGGCGGCCGTCTTTGGGATGGTCGAACTCCAGGCGCCAGGCGTGCAGGAGCTGACGGTCGGCGCCGAGGGCGGTCAAGTCCTCCTGCCCAATCTCGCGGCGCACGGCTTTCATGTAGGCCGTGCCTTTGCCGATGTAGAGCTTGTCGCCGACCACGGGGTGGCCCAGGTGCGCCAGGTGGGCGCGGATCTGGTGCAGACGCCCGGTGCGGGGCTTGGCGCTCACTAAGGAAAACTTCCCGTCTGCGGCGAGGCGCTCGAACTCGGTCACGGCGGCGGCCCCCGCGCCCACGGCCTGGCGCACGCGGATCTCCCCGCCCTCGGGTCCGAGGGGGGCGTCGAGCAGTTTCTTCTTCCAGGAGACCGCGCCGTGCACGACGGCTAGATACTCCTTGCACACGGTCCGCCCCACGAACTGCTCGTAAAGGGAACGTGCGCAGTCGGGGTCCAGGGCCAGGACCAATGCCCCGCTCGTCTCCCGGTCCAGGCGGTGCGCCAGGAAGACCTTCCGTCCCAATTGTCGCGTGAGGATGGTCGTGACGGTGTTGTTGAGGACCTTGTCCGTGGGGTGGCTCAGCACGCCGCCCGGCTTGTCGATGACGGCAAGCGATTCATCCAAGTGGAGCAGAGGCAAAGTCTCGTGCCTGAGAGGCGGCTCGGCCGCGCGGGAGTAGCGGATGAGGACGGTCTGTCCCTCGGCCAGGCGCGCGGAGGCCTTGGCGTCACGGGCGGGCAGGGACACGAGTCCGCCCTCGATGAGCTTGCGGACCCTCGCGCGGGAATACCCATGCAGGCGCGCCGCCAGGAAGGCGTCGAGGCGCATGCCCCCGTGCTCCTTCAGCACGCGGAAGGGGACTTCGACCCAGACATCGGTGACGTCGGCGGCGTGCGCCATGGGGCCAGTATACCACCCGTCCCCCGGGGCGACAAGGCGACAAACTCGCATGTGTGCGGAGTTTGAGTCCAGCGGCCGGGCCGCCGTCGAGGGCGTGGTATAATGTCGCGGCGGGCCCCGCCCCATCCATGCGCACCAAGACCCTCAAGAAGAACAAGGTCCACGTCGTCACTTTAGGCTGTTCCAAGAACCTCTACGATTCCGAGGTCCTGATGGGACAGCTGAAGGCCAATAAGTTTGAAGTGGAGCACGAGACCGACCCCGACGACGCCTCCATCGTCATCATCAACACCTGCGGCTTCATCGACAACGCCAAACAGGAATCGATCGATATGATCCTTCGTTATGCGGACGCCAAGAAGAGAGGCTTGGTGGAGAAGTTGTTCGTCACGGGCTGTCTCTCCGAGCGCTACAGGGAGGACCTCTCCGCTCAGATCCCGGAGGTGGACGCCTATTTCGGCACGACCGACCTGCAGCACCTGCTCAAGGCGCTGAACGCCGATTACAAGAAGGAACTTCTGGGAGAACGACTCCTCACGACTCCTCGTCACTACGCTTACTTCAAGATATCCGAAGGCTGCGACCGTCCCTGCTCCTTCTGCGCGATCCCGCTGATGCGCGGCAAGCACGTTTCGACTCCCATCAACGTCCTCGTGGACGAGGCGAAGCGCCTGGCCGCCGCCGGCACGCGCGAGATCCTGCTCATCGCACAGGACTCCACCTATTACGGCCTGGATCTTTACGGAAAACGCCGTCTGGCCGATCTGCTGAGGGCTCTTTCGGATGTGAAGGATCTCGGCTGGATCCGCCTGCACTATGCCTTCCCGACGGGCTTCCCTCTCGACGTGTTGGACGTCATGCGCGAGCGCTCTAACATCTGCAAGTACCTGGACATGCCCCTTCAGCATGTCTCAGACCATATGCTGGCCTCCATGCGCCGCGGCACGACCAAGGCTAAGACCGAGGCGCTGGTCGCGACGATCCGCGAGAAGGTCCCCGGCATCGCCCTGCGCACGACCCTCATCGCGGGCTATCCCGGCGAGACCAAGAAGGACCATATCGAAATGCTGGAGTGGGTGGAGCGTTCGCGTTTCGACCGCTTGGGCATATTCGCCTACTCCCACGAGGAGAACACGCACGCCTTCACGCTGAAAGACGACGTCCCGGCCGAGGAGAAGAAGCGCCGGGCTTCGGCGGTGATGGCCCTCCAGCAGGGCATCTCGCTTGAGATCAATTCGGCCAAGGTCGGCTCGACCGTCACGATCCTGGTGGATCGCAAGGAAGGCGGGCGCTTCGTCGGCCGCACCGAGCAGGACTCCCCCGAGGTGGACAACGAGGTCCTCGTGCCCGCCGCGAAGCCGGCCTTGCGCGTCGGCGAGTTCGCCCGCGTTCGGGTCACGGCCGCTTCCGAATACGACCTGACCGCCGTGTCCGTCTAAGACCGAAGGTCCCAGAGGACCATAATCGACTGGCCGATACGCATATTATTCCAACTCGCTTACGATGTCCCGCGCGCCATGAAGGACGCGAATGATTTCAACGCCGCCGCGCATGGCCCGATAAAAGACCACATAAGAACCGACGGCGAAACTACGCAAACCGGAAGCCAGCTCCTCCCGTCGGCGGCCCAGCCTTGGCAGGCGGGCCAGCATCTTGCACTTTCGGTCGATACCCGTCAGCGTTTTGCCGGCGGCGCGAGGGCTGTCTTGCGCGATGTGCAGGCCGATCTCCACAAGATCGAGACTGGCCCGCGGTGTGGAGAGGATCTTCGGCATCAAGCCTTGCGCCTGGCGGCGGCGCGTCTGCGCACCTCGGCCTTGATGGCGCTCATATCCAAGGGCTTTGATTCGCCCCTCCGGGCTTCCTCTAAGCCAAGCGCGATTTCGTGCCTTAGCTCTTTGAGGCGCCGCTGTCTGATTTCATCCTGCTCCTCGAGCAGGCGCAGTCC
>CAYHNV010000134.1:0-4225 GCA_964358065.1 uncultured Elusimicrobia bacterium
CCCTGTCCATCCAATTCATAATTACCCCACCAGTGGAAATCGGTGACTTTTCCGCCCTGGCATTCCCAATTTTCCGCCAGAGTGCCGCCGTCATGGGCATGCAGTCCGGGCAGAGCCTGGTTGGGCCCCTGCTCCCACTTGATGCCGCTGGTTCGTCTCGTTGTGAGAACAAAGGCCATATCCCAGGATCGATCATCGGGGGTAACAATCGGAAATCCGTCGATGAAGTTCATGCCGGGAGTCGGCATGTTGGGCGCGAAAATACGCACGGCGTCATCATTGAAGAAGTGCTCACGCGTCTTCCAGCCCCAGGGGAACTGCATCGGCGGCATCGTGTAGATCGCCGAGAGGCTGACCCAGCCTTTCTCGATCACCTTGACCGCCTTGCGCTCGAGCTCGGCCAGCTCGGCCGCGCCGAGGTTGCGCCCCGTCAGGATGAACACCCGCATGTGGTGGAACTCCCGGTTTTTTTCGATCTTGCCGAGGATTTCAAGCCCGTTCATGTCCGGAAGGTTCAGGTCGAGGAAGAGGACATCGGGCGGCTTCACGGCGAGCGCGGCCAGCGCCGCCGCGCCCGTGGCGGCCGACTCCACGCCGTAGCCCTCGCTCGTGAGCCCGAGCCTGATCATCTCGCGGATGCCCTCGTCGTCGTCGACGACCAGGACGCGCTTGCCGCGCACCAGTTCCAGGCCCTCGAGCTTCTTGAGGAGCGCGCGGCGCTCGAAAGGCTTGACGATGTAGTCGGCGATGCCGAGCGAAAAGCCCAAGGCCTTGTTCTCCATGATCGAGAGGATGATGACGGGGATCGCGCTGAGGGAGGGATCGCTCTTCAGCGACTGGAGGACGGACCAGCCGTCGCGATGGGGCATCATGATGTCGAGCGTGATGACGAAAGGCTTGAGCTTGCGGGCAAGCGCCAGCCCTTCCTCCCCCGACGACGCGCCGACCATCGTAAAGCTCGTGCCCGTCAGGCTGTCGCGCAGGAGGCGGAGGACCTCCGGGTCGTCGTCGATGGCCAGCAGGATCTTCTTGGCGCCGGCCTCGGTGGGGGCGCAGACCAGCCCGTCTTGAGGCAGCACCGACTGCGCCATGCTCACGAGGAAGGTCGAGCCGCGGCCAAGCTCGCTTTCCACCGTGATCGTTCCGCCGAGAAGCTCCACGAGCTTCTTCGTGATCGAAAGCCCGAGCCCGGCTCCCCCGAACTTGCGCGTGGCGGCGCCGTCGAGCTGCTTGAACTCCTCGAATATCGCCGGGATGTCCTTGGCCGCCATCCCGGGGCCCGTGTCGCGCACGCTCAAGAGGACTCCGGCGCCGCCGGGATCCTTCTCGGCGCGCAGGGTCACGCCGCCCTCCGATGTGAACTTGATCGCGTTGCCCGCCAGGTTGATCAGGATCTGCTTGATCTTCGTCTTGTCGCTGCGCACGATGATCGGCCCTTCGGCCGACGCCGTCAGCGCCAGCTTCTTCTCCGCGGCCAGGCAGTGCAGGGTGTCGGCGACCTCGGCGAGCATGGCGCAGAGGTCGAATTCCTCGATATGCGTCGGCATCATGCCGGCGTTGAGCTTGGAGAAATCGAGGATATTGTTGATCAGGGCGAGGAGGTTCTTCGAGTTGACCAGGACGCGGCTCAGCGCCTGCGCCTGCGCGGCCGGCACCTCTCCGTAGATCCCATCAAGGATCAAAGAGGAGTAGCCGACGATCGCATTCAGGGGCGTGCGCAGTTCATGGCTCATGTTGGCCAGGAACTCCGACTTGAGACGGTTGATCAGCTCGAGCTCTCCGACCTTCGCCTTGAGGCGCCCGCGCTCCAGGGCCTTCTCCAACATGATGCTCAGTTGATCCATTTCGTATGGCTTGCTGACGTAGTCGTAGGCGCCCTGCTTCATCGACTCGACGGCGTTCTCGAGCGTGGCGTAGCCGGTGACCATCACGACCTCGATGTGGGGGTGCGCTTCCTTAAGCGCCTTCAAGGTCTCCAGGCCGCCCAGCTCGGGCATCATCAAATCGCACAGCGCCAAATCGAAGCGCTCCTGCTTCGCCTTCGCAAGGGCCTCCCTGCCGTTGGCCGCCGTCGTCACGGCGTAGCCGCGGCCGGTCAAGTCGTAAACAAGCATCTCGCGCAGGCCCGGCTCATCGTCGATCACGAGTATCTTGGGCGTCTGGGGGGTGGATTGATCCATGCGCACAGGATAGCGCGCGCCGCTTCGGCGGCGCTTAACACGCGCTCAACACACGCTTAACCCTTGAATCTGCTATCCTGAAGGGCCATGAGCGCCCCCACGCGCGTACTCGTCATTGATGACGAAAAAGGCCTGCGCGACATGCTGACCCATACCTTTCGGCGCATGAGTTTCGAGGTGGGCGTTGCCGAGGACGGAGAAAAAGGCGTGGCCGCCGCTCTCGCCGGCGAGTTCGACGTCGTCGTGTGCGACGTCATGATGCCCGGCATGGGCGGCATGGCGGTCCTTGAAATCCTCAAACGCGAGCGTCCGGCGCTTGAAGTCATCTTGGTCAGCGGGTTTCCCACTGACGAGTCGTCCACGCGCGCCAGGCAGCTTGGGGCCTTCGAATACCTGGCCAAGCCCTACGACCTGCTGGCGCTGTGCGCCGCGCTTGAGGCGGCGGTCGTCCATAAGCGCGAGCGCGGGAGACAGTGAATGCCGCAGAAGATTCTTGTTATCGACGACGAAGCCGCCCTGCGCAAGATGGTCCACAAGTTCCTGACCGACTCGGGACTCAACGTGGTCCATACCGACAACGGCTCCGAGGGGCTCCTGCTGGCCCGCGAATCGCACCCGGATCTGGTCCTGGTGGACGCCGAGATGCCGGGCCTGGACGGCTACTCCTTCTGCCGCGTCCTTAAGAAAGAGGATTTTGCCGCGGCCATCGGCGTCATCGTCATGTCGGGCAAGTTCGTCGGCGAGAAGGACGTCGTGACCGGCCTTGAATGCGGCGCCGACGACTACGTCCTCAAGCCGTTCTCTCTCCAGGTCCTCCTGGCCCGCATCAAGGCCGTCCTGCGCCGCTATTCGGCCTCCGCCAAGATGGAGGTCAAATTAAGGAAGCATGGCCTGGAGCTGGACCCCGCCGGACGCGCGCTGAAGGTTCGCGGCAATCTTGTCAGTCTGACCCGCAAGGAGTTCGATCTGCTGGCCAGCCTCATCGAGCGGCCCGGTCGGGTGCTGAGCATCCCCTTCCTGCTGCAGAACGTCTGGGGCTACGACCCCGCCGACTACAACGATCCCGGCACCGTCGAGGTCCATGTCTCGCATCTGCGCAAGAAGCTGGGCCCGCAGATCGCCAAACGCCTGGTCAACGTTCACGGGCGCGGCTACAAGTTCGACGACGCGGACTGATAGGACATGCCTGAAGACACCGAGGCCCTGCTCGACGGCATCAACGCGGCCCTGCACGACCTCGGCCCCGAACCGTACGCCAACATCAACCGCCTGACCCGCCTGTGCGGCGAGCTCCTCGGCGCCGACGCCTCCGTCTACTACCGCCTGGAGAAGGGCTCCCTCTTCGCCGTCGGCCGATGGGGGCTGAGCGCGGACTTCAATGCCGTCGTCGCCGCGTCTTCCGCCGACTTCAAGGAAGACCTGACGCCCGAAGGCTTGTACGTGCGGCAGGGCGTTGGGCATGGCGGCAAGCCGCCGTGCGACGTTTCCTGCGCCAGGCTTGGGATGAAGGCCTGCGCCGGACGTCTCGTGCTGGCCAACGGCGCGGCCATCGGCCTGCAGTGCGTCCTTTACAGAGCCGCCTATGTCCCCCGCCCCTTGCACGCGCGGCTGATGATCCTGGTGACGGGGTTCCTGGCGGTGGAAGAGGAACGCCTGCGAGTGGAACGCGCCCGGCTGAAGCTCTCCGAGGAGCTGCGCCAGTCGCAGAAGATGGAGGCGATCGGCCTGCTCGCCGGCGGCGTGGCCCACGACTTCAACAACGCCCTGACCTCCATTCGCGGCAACGCCGAGATGATCTTGTCGGGCCAGGATCTTTCCGAGGCGGTCCGCGACGAGGCGCATGAGATCGTCAAGGCGTCCGAGTACGCGGGGACGCTGACCCGGCAGCTCTTGACTTTCAGCCGAAAGCAGATCATCGACCCCCAGTTCCTCGATCTCAACGACATCGTGACGAACCTCATTAAGATCCTGCGTCGCACGCTGGGAGAGCACATCGCCATCGAGCTGGCGCTCGTCGAAGTACAGCTTGTAGATGAGGCCCGAGC
>CAYHNV010000134.1:4235-6660 GCA_964358065.1 uncultured Elusimicrobia bacterium
GCTGGACTGCGTGCGCGCCGACGCGGGCCAGCTCGAGCAGGTCGTCATGAACCTTGCGGTCAACGCGCGCGACGCCATGCCGGGGGGCGGGCGTCTTGTCATTGAGACCGCGGTCGCGGAGATGACCGGCGCCGAACTGCCCCTGAGCCTGCGTGATCGCCCCGGCCGCTATGCGAGGCTCTCCGTCTCGGACACGGGAAGCGGGATGAGCCCGGACATCCTGCAAAGGCTGTTTGAACCCTTCTTCACGACCAAGGATCAGGGCAAAGGAACGGGTCTTGGACTTTCCACCGTCTACGGCATTCTCCGGCAGGTCGGCGGCGACATCGCGGTTGAAAGCCTGGTCGGCAAGGGCTCGACTTTCAGCGTCCTCCTGCCGGTTGTGTCCGGGGTCACCGTAACAAGGAAGGAGAACGGACCCGTCGCCGAACTCGACTCCAAAGGCGAGGGCATCCTTCTGGCCGAAGACGAGGCTTCCGTGCGGACCTTGGTCTGCCGCGTGCTGCGCAACGCCGGCTTCACGGTTCACGAGGCGCGTCACGGCCGGGAGGCCCTGCGGATTCTGGCCCAAGGCCGGACCATCCACTTCCTGGTCACGGATATCGTGATGCCGGAGATGAGCGGCTACCAACTCGCCCAGGAAGTCCGAAAGGTCCTCCCCACCCTGCCGGTCCTCTTCATCTCCGGCTACGCCGACGAGGCTATGCTCAAGGCGGCCTCCGCCAGCGAGAGATCCTCGATCCTGATGAAGCCGTTCTCGCCCACCGAGCTGCTGCGCCGCATCCGCGCCCTCAAAGCCTGAAGCTCCGCTTAACCCGGCAGGAAGCACGACTTAAGCCGGAAGAAAGCCTGCGCACAGGCACGAGGGCTAAGCTGTGATCATGGCGCGAAGGACGCGCCGGGAGGATGCCATGACAATCATGAGATGGACGGCGGCGGCGGCGGTACTCGCCGCGATCGGCATGACGGGCTGCAATGGCGTCGTCAGCCGCGTCCATAAAGGACGCGTGGGCGACGTCCTCGACCAGAAGCCGGACCGGAGGGGATTTATCGAGGCGATCGGCATCGGGGCCTCGGAGCCTTCCATTGCGACCGAGACCCAGCGCAAAGCCTTGTCGCGCGACGCGGCCATCGTGAAAGCCCAGTACGAGCTGCTTTCCATGGTGAAAGGCGTCGAACTGGAAGGCGGGGTCACGGTCTCGCAGGCGATGGAGAAGGATTCCCTGCTGACTGCGCGGGTCAAAAACACCATCCGCGGGGCCGAGGTCCTCAAGAGCGAGTTCACCACGGACGGCGGCTGTGTGGTGACCCTGAGGCTTCCGAGGCACAAACTGGAAGAAGAGCTGGGAGTGAGGATGCCATGAAACGCTTCGCGGCGGCCGCCGTGTTGGCCGCTCTGACGGCGTCGGGCTGCGCGGCGGGACCGAGAGGAAACCGGACGCGCAGCCTGATCGTCGAGGGTTGGGCTCCCCTGCGGCTGGAGAGCCGCCCGGAGGTCCTGCGCCGGGCCGTGGCGGATGCGCAAAGGAAAGCGGTGGAGGAGGCGGCCGGCGTGGAGATTGCCGCCATCTCGCTGGTCGACGACGCGGCAATGAGCCGCCAGCGGCTGAGTTCCACCACGCGGGGCACGGTCCGCCGATATCAGGTCCTTTCGGAGCGCGCTGAAGATGGAATGCTGAAGGTCCGGATCCGAGCGGAAGTCGAGCTGCCGCCGCTGGACGGCGCGCGCAAGCCCGGTTGGGCGCCCGGGACCGGACCCAAGGCCTATATCGAGGCCCCCCTTCTGGCGGGCTCGGAGGCTGTGGAGGCGGCCGCACAGGGCGCTTTCATCCGCGCCTGGACCCATTATGGAGGAGAGGTCGCCGTCTCCCGGGAAACGGCCGACCTGATCCTGCGCTCATCGGCGCAGACGCGCGCGGTCGATGAGCCGCGCGTGAGGCCCTTCGTTTCGGCCCGCGCGCGCTTCTCGCTGAGCGCCTCTCAGGCCGGCGCCGGCGGTGCCCAGTGGAGCATCGCGCGTGAAGCGGCCTCGCTGGGGCTGGATGCCCAAGACGCGCAGAGCCGCGCCCTGGAAGCGGCGGCCTCCTCCGCCGCCGAAGTCGCCGCGAACGAACTCCCCTCCCACCTGTGGCTTTCCGCCCGGGCCGCGAAGTAGTCCCCGCCGCTGAACCGCCGCTTAAGAGAATATTTTTTTAGGACTTAAGCCTGGACAAAGCCCCTGGAAAGACGGCGGGGCTATGCTGTCGTCAGGCGTTGCGGCAAGCGCCGGGAGGGTGCCATGAAAGTCATGAGATGGACGGCGGCGGCGGCGATCGCCCTCATCCCCCTGAGCGCCTCGGCCCTGCCGCTGCGCGAGACGGCTCGACAGATCTCCGCCGCCGCCCGGCAAAAGGGAGTGGCCAGGATCTCGATCGCGCCTCTTGAG
>CAYHNV010000134.1:6670-6885 GCA_964358065.1 uncultured Elusimicrobia bacterium
GGCGCGAGCCGGCGCGAATTATCTCCGCGGCGGCCGGTAAAATGGTCGTGCCCTGCATCCCTACGGCGCTGTCGCAGGCGCGCGGCGCCGCGCTTTCACATGATGGAGAAGTCCTCGCCGAGAAGCTGACGGCTCAGATCGTGAATCTCGGGCAGGTTCGGGTCGTGGAGCGCTCACGGCTGGCCGATGTGCTGGCCGAGCGCCGCCTGGCCGAG
>CAYHNV010000135.1:0-6845 GCA_964358065.1 uncultured Elusimicrobia bacterium
GGCTTTCAGTTCTTTCAATTACTCAGAGTAATTGAAAGAACTGAAAGCCTGACACCAACTCCCTAACGCGTGCGGCCCTCGTGGAGGGCCATGCGGTAGTTCCCCAAGGCCTGGAGGGGAAAATAGTTGCGGTACATCGTGTATTCGAGGTAGTAAACTTTTGGGAAGCCCGTTCCCGTGTACTCGGTCTCGTCCCAGATGCCGTCGGGGCGCTGCGTGTCGCTCAGGTACTGGACGGCGCGGCGCACGCTGTCGTCGTAGACCCCGGCCGCCATCAGGCCCATGACCGCCCAGGCCGTCTGCGCGGGAGTGGAGGGGCCGGCGCCTTTCTTGGACGGGTCGGCGTAGGTCTCGCAGGTCTCGCCCCAGCCGCCGTCGGAGCGCTGGACGGACTTGAGCCATGCCGTCGCCCGGCGGACATACGGCCGGCTCATGTCCTCACCGACGGCGGCCAGGCCCCGCAGGGCCTGCCAGGTCCCATAGACGTAGTTGACGCCCCAGCGTCCGTACCAGGAGCCGTCGGCTTCCTGCTCCTCGAGCACGAAGCGGATCGCCCGGGCGCAAGCAGGATAACTCTTGTCATAGCCGATATAGCCGAGGAGTTCGAGTACGCGTGCCGTGATGTCGGAGGTCGGCGGGTCGATCATCGCGTTGTGGTCGGCGAAGGGGATCTTGGTCAGGATGATCTTGGTGTTCTCCTTGTCGAAGGCCGCCCAGCCGCCCGTGGAGGCCTGCATGGAGAGGATCCAATTGAGCCCGCGCAGAAAAGCCTTCTCGCGGATCTGCGCGTTGGGCTCTTCCAGGTGCACATGGCGCAGGGCCAGCAGGACCATCGCGGTGTCGTCGACGTCGGGATAAAAGCCGTTATTGAACTGGAAGTGCCAGCCGCCTGTCGGTCCGTTCGCGTTCGTGCAGGCCCAGTCGCCGCGGGTCAAGATCTCCTTGGAGACCACCCATTGGCAGGCCTGCACGAGGGCCGGGTGCGATCGGTCGAGGCCCGATTCCGCGAGCGCGATGATCGAGATGGCCGTGTCCCATACGGGGGAGCGGCAGGGCTGGGATGGGGGGGTGGCCGGTCCTGGGAACGCCAGGCGGGCGAGGTCCCGGCGCTGGCGCACCAGTCGGGGGTCGGTGTCCGGGTAGCCGAGGCATTTCATGGCCATGATGGTGTTGGCGATGCCGGGGTAGATGGCGCCGAGGCCGTCGCTGTCTTGCACACGCTCGAGAATCCAGTCCTCGGCCAGGCGCAGGGACCAGACCCGGATCCAGTGCCCGCCTTTGCCTTCCATGAGCTTGAAGAACTTGTCCCACATGAGGAAGAAGGTGCTCCACGAGAACAGCCCGTGGGGTGCGACTGCATCCGCGAGCGGCACGTGCCTGCGGTGGTCGCAGAAGAGTTCGTCGATGCGCGCGTGCGGCGGACAGGGGATGGCCGGCTGGGTCGCCCAGACGATCGAGAGCGGGACGACGATGGAGCGGGTCCAGGCCGACATCGCATAAATGTTGAAGTAGAACCAGTTCGGGAAGAGCATGATCTCCGGCGGGATGGAGGGCACGCCTCGCCAATCATACTGTCCGAACATGGCCAGGTAGAACTTGGAGTACGTGTTGATCTTGTGGATGCCGCCGAGGGCTTTGATTCGCTTGCGCGCGGCCTCCAGGCGGGGTTCGTGGGGCGCATGGCCGGCGAACTTGAGGGCCCAGTAGGCCTTGACCGTGGCCGAGATCTCGGAGGGGCCGTTGCGATAGATCGCCCAGCCGCCATCGGGGTTCTGTTCGTTGAGGAGGTGGTTGGCCAGGCGCCGAATCTTGACTGAATTGCCTCGACCCAGGAAATTCAGCAGCATGATGGTGTCGGAATCGATGGTCGTGTCGCCGAACAAGGGGGCGCACCAGTAGCCGTCCTCTTGGTTCTGAAGACGGAGGACTGCTTCCTGGGAGCGGAGGATGGAATCCCGAAGCTTCTCGGGCGTGTCTCCATGGGGGGAAGTCGGGATGTTCTCCGGGCGGATTTGCTCCGCCCAATCCTGCGGCTTGCGGTGGCGGCGGATGTCGCTCAGCCAGCCTGAGACCATGTTCTTGATCATGAGAGAGAGAATTATACCATGAAGCACGTTAGACAAAACGAAGGCCAAAGAGGCATAATCGACTGGGTTTGAAAAATAGATCCGGATCGAACTGAGGAGCCGCCATGACCTTTCGACGTCCTGCCGTCGCCTTCGCGATTATCGCTTTGCTCATGGCTGCCTGCGGTCCTCGGGAGAAGGTCGTCAAGATCGCCGTCGCGGTCCCCTTGACCGGGGACATGGGCACGGAAGGCCAGGGTCTGCGCCGGGCCGTCGAGATGGCCGTGTCGGAGGCCAACGCGGCCCAGCGTTTCCCTTATAAGCTGGTCGCCGTGCCTTTCGATGATCGCGCCGACCCCAAAGAGGCGGTCAACGTCGCCAACCTCATCATCTCCGACCCCCGCATCATCGCGGTGGTCGGACACTACAATTCAGGCTGTGCGATCCCCGCCGCCAAAGTCTATGCGCGCGCACCTGTCGCCATGATTACTCCGGCCGCGACCAACCCGGAGGTCACGGCACAGCAACTCTCCCCGGATTGGATCGGTCCAAAGATGGTCTTCCGGGTGGTCCCGACTGATGACGTCCAGGGCTCCTACGCGGCTGAGTTCGCCTTCAAGCGCCTTGGCAAGCGGTGCATGTCCCTTCTCCACGACAAAACCCCTTACGGACAGGGCTTGGCCGAGCAGTTCAAGAAGGTCTTCATCCGGCTGGGGGGGGAAGTCGTCACGGAGGACGGCGTGGCCGTCGGCGATAAGGATTTCAAGGCACTCCTCACCAAGATCAAGGGCGGAGCTTCCCGCTCCGAAGGCATCTACTTCGGAGGGCTTTACACGGAGGCCGGCCTCCTGCTCAAGCAGATGCGCGAGTTGGGCATGAAGGACCCGTTCGTCTTCATCTCCGGCGACGGCTCAAAGACCTCTGGTCTTTTCGACGTGGCGGGGGACTCCGCCGACGGAGCCTATCTCTCCATCGTGGGCGTGCCGGTGGAGGACCTTCCAAGCGCCTCCAAGTTCATGGCGGACTACAAGAAGCGCTGGACCGGCTCGGGCGAGGAACTGAAGCCCTTCGACCACTTCGGCTACGAGGCTGCCCGCATCATCTTCGTTGCCCTCGAGCACGGCGCCACGGACCGGCTCAAGATGATCGAGGACCTGCGCAAGACCGACTTCACGGGGGTCCTGGGCCAGACCCGCTTCGACGAGAAAGGCGACACCCTCAACAAGATCGTCACCATGACCCGCGCGAAAGCGGGTGAGCGTTGCTTCGCGTCGTTCCGCTGAGCCCGTGAACTTCGAAGCTCACTTCCAGCAGATTGTCAACGGCTTGACGCTGGGGGCGATCTACTCCTTAATCGCGCTGGGCTACACGTTGGTCTATGGAATCCTCGCGATGATCAACTTCGCCCACTCCGAGGTGCTGATGCTGGGCTCTTTTGCGGCCCTGGGACTGGCGACTTTCGCCCCGGCCCTCTTCACGGCGAGCCCTCTTGGCCTGGCGGCGCTATTTGCCGTCAGCATGGTCGTCGCCGGCCTGGTCAACGTCCTTGTCGAGCGTTTCGCCTACCGCCCCCTGCGCGGCATCTCCCGCCTGGCGCCGCTCATCTCCGCAATCGGAGTCTCCATCATCCTCCAGAACGCGGTGTTCCTCTGGATCAGCACTCAGTCCTTAAGCTTCCCGCAGCCCGGCGTCAGCGGACAGGTCTCCGTGTTCGGGGCGAGCATCAGCGCCCTCCAGCTTGTCATCCTCGGCGCGGCCTTAGGCCTCATGGCCCTGCTCCACTTTTTCGTCGAGCACACCCGGATGGGCAAGGCGATGCGGGCTTGCGCCGATGACATCTCGACGGCCGGGCTCATGGGCATCGACGCCGATAAGGTCATCGCCGTCACCTTCTTCGTGGGCGGCGCCCTTGGAGGTGCGGCCGGCGTGCTCTACGGCATGAACTACGGCTCCATCAAATACAACCTAGGCTTCCTTCCCGGCACGAAGGCCTTCACCGCGGCGGTCCTGGGCGGCATCGGCAATATCCGCGGGGCCGTGCTGGGCGGCTTCATCCTGGGCTTCCTGGAGGTTCTTGCTTCCGGCTACATCCCCGACGGCGCGCAGTGGCGCGACGTGATCGCTTTTACGGTCCTGATCGTCGTGCTCCTGGTCCGGCCTTCGGGCATCCTGGGCGAGAAAATCGCGGAGAAGGTGTGATTCGCCTCCTGAACTCCCGATGGGTGCTGTGGGCGGCAATTGGTTGCGCCGCGGCGTTTCCGCTGCTGGCGCACGTGGTCGGACTCCCTTATCTCGTGCGCGTGGGCGGAGTGGTCGGTCTTTTTATGATTCTCGGCCTCGGCCTGAACTTCACGCTGGGCTACGTAGGGCTCTTCGACCTGGGCTTCATTGCTTTCTACGCCATCGGGGCCTACACCACGGCCATCGCCATGCGCGCGCACGCCCCGGCTCCGCTGGCCATCCTCCTGGCGGTCGTCGTCTCCCTGGCCGCGCGCGCCCTGCTCGGCGTGAGCATCCTGCGTCTGCGGGGCGACTACCTCGCCGTGGTCACCATGGGCTTCGGAGAGATCGCGCGCCTGGTCATCAACAACCTCGACTCCCTGACCAACGGTCCCAAGGGCATGCAGATCCGCCCCTGGCGGCCTCTCGCCTTCCTCTCCGCGGACCCCAACACCCAATACTATCTCCTCATCCTCGCGGGGGTCGCCCTGGCCGTCGTCGCGTCCCGGCGCATCGAGGATTCCCGCGTGGGCCGGGCCTGGGTCGCCATCCGCGAAGACGAGATCGCCGCGCGGCTGTCCGGCATCCCGGTCCGGGAGTACAAGCTGCTGGCGTTCACCCTCTCGGCGGCCTTCGCGGGACTGGCCGGCGCCCTTTTCGCGTTGTGGGAACAATTCGTCACCCCCGAGTCCTTCGTGTTCTGGGAGTCCATCCTGGTCGTCTCCATCGTGGTCCTGGGCGGCATGGGCTCGATTGCCGGGGTCCTTCTCGGCGCGCTGATCCTGGCGGGCGTGCCGCCCCTGATGCAGGCCACGCTCTCCGCGGAGTGGATCAACTATCGCTATCTTTTCTTCGGACTCATCCTGGTCCTGGTGACCTTGTTCCGCCCTCAGGGCCTGCTGCCCTCGGCGCGGCGCGAGTCGGAGCTTGGCTCATGAGCGCTCATGCGCGGCCGCTGCTGGACGTCAAGGACCTCGCCCAGCATTTCGGGGGCCTGAAGGCCGTCGACCAAGTCAACCTGTCCATCTCCGAAGGGGAGATCGTCAGCGTGATCGGTCCCAACGGCGCCGGCAAGACGACTTTCTTCAACGTTTTAACGGGCATTTATCCCGGCACGCGCGGCGATATTTTTTTTGACGGCAGGCCCATCCGGGGCCTGTCGAGCCATGACATCGTCCAGCGCGGCGTGGCGCGCACCTTTCAGAACATCCGCCTCTTCTCGTGCATGACGGCGCTGGAGAATGTGATGGTCGGACGCCATTGCCGCACGAGCCAGTTCCTCCTCGGGCCGCTCCTGCGCACGCGGGCTTTCCGTGAAGAGGAGCGCGCCGTGGAGTCTCGCGCGAAGGAGCTCCTGGACTTCGTGGGTCTGCGCGCGCTCGGCAACAAGCTCGCCAAGAACCTGCCCTACGGGGCACAGCGCAAGCTTGAGGTCGCGCGCGCCCTGGCCAGCGAGCCCAAGCTCCTGATCCTCGACGAGCCGACCGCGGGCATGAACTCCAAGGAATGCGCGGACCTTGTCGCCCTCGTGCGCCGCGTACGCGAGCGGGGCGTGAGCGTGCTCCTCATCGAGCACCAGATGCGGGTCGTGATGGACATCTCCGACCGTGTTTTCGTTTTCGACTACGGCGTCAAGATCGCCGAGGGAAATCCGTCCCAAGTGGTCGCCAACGCGCGCGTGATCGAAGCCTACTTGGGCAAGGAGGGCGCGTGAGCGCGGAATCCCCCGTGATGCTCGCTCTCGACGGCGTCCACGCCGTCTACGGCAAGAAGATCCGCGCGCTCAAGGGCGTCAGCCTCGAGGTCCATGCGGGCGAGGTCGTCGCCCTCATCGGCAACAACGGGGCGGGCAAGACCACGATGATGAAGACCATCGCGGGCCTGCTCAAGCCCGAGCAGGGGAGGGTGAGCTTCCAGGGCCGCGACCTTGCCGGACTGCCGCCCCACAGGGTCATGCGCATGGGGCTTTCGCTGGGCCCGGAAGGGCGGCGCATCTTCCCGCGCCTCAGCGTGATGGAGAACCTGGAGATGGGGGCATTCTCGCGGGCGGAGAAAGACATTTCCCGGGAATATGAGCATGTCTTCCACCTCTTCCCGGTCCTCGGCAAGCGCCGAGCCCAACTCGGCGGAACCCTCTCGGGCGGCGAACAGCAGATGCTGGCCATGGGCCGGGCGCTCATGGCCGCGCCAAAGCTCCTGATGCTCGACGAGCCCTCCATGGGCCTGGCCCCGGTGGTGGTCGACAAGATCTTCGAGATCATCGAGCTCATCAATAAAGAGGGCGTAACCGTGTTCCTTGTCGAGCAGAACGCCAAGCGCGCCCTGCGCGCCGCCTCGCGCGCCTATGTCCTGGAGACTGGGGAGATCGTCGCCGCACAAGACACCGCGACTCTCATTAAGGACCCCGCCGTGCAGAAGGCGTACCTCGGCCTGAACTGAACATTGGCCTGGCCTCGGATTTCAAGCGCATCCCGCGCCTGGAGTTGTTGTAGAATAAGCGTAACGCCGGGGTAGCTCAACGGTAGAGCAATCGCTTCGTAAGCGATAGGTTGAGGGTTC
>CAYHNV010000136.1:0-6739 GCA_964358065.1 uncultured Elusimicrobia bacterium
CCGCGACCCGCGCTACCAGAAGATGCACCATAAATTCGCGATCTTCGACGGTCTGATGCTCGGGAGCGGCTCGTTCAACTACTCGACGCGCGCCGAGACCTTGAACTTCGAGAACGTAAATTTCTTCAACGACGCCGACGAGATCGCCCGCTTCGCGGCCGCCTTCCTGCAAATGTTCGAGCGCGGCAAGGCCCCGAAGCCGCCGAAGCGCGAGCCGAAGTGGGCCATGCCCGCCGCCGTCTGAGAAAGGCTGTTGTGTTGCGTAATCATGAGTCGCCGTGGCACACACGACTCCTGCCGGTCCCGCCATCGCTTACCGCCGCCGAGGTGAGACCCACCTCAACATCAGCAACCGCTGTCCGGCCCGCTGCGGCTTCTGCCTGCGCCGCGTGCACGGGATGTTCTTCGCGGGCCGCGACATGGGCCTGGGCGCGCGCGAGCCCAACGCCAAGGCCGTGCTGGCCGCCATCGATGAAGCGGGCGGGCCGGGCAAAGCCCTGGTCTTCAGCGGCTTCGGCGAGCCGACCTACCGGACGAAGGTCCTGAGCGAGGTCGGTCGCGAGGCCTTCGCGCGTTGGCCCGGGATCCCCCGAAGGCTGGAAACGATCGGCCTGGGCAGCCGCCTCAACGGACGCGACATCGTCCCCGAACTGCTGGACTCGGTGGATTCGGTATCCGTGAGCCTGGACACGTGCAATCCACAGGCTTGGCTCGACCTCCATGTACCTTGGGACGCCTTCCGCCGCCGCGGATTGGAGGATTGTCTCGACTTCATCCGCGCCTGCGCGGCCGCCGGTCTTGCGACGACGGTCACGGCCGTCGACCTCCCGGACAACGACTGGACCTCCGTCTCCCGCCTGGCCCAGACCCTCGGCGCGGACTTCAAACTGCTCCCCCTTGTGGTATAACATAAGATCATGATGCAACCCTTCGACTTCGCCAAATCCCCGTTGCTCGTCATATGGGAAAGCACCCGCTCCTGCGCGCTGGCCTGCCGCCACTGCCGCGCCGACGCCGACCTTCGGCGCGACCCCAACGAACTCACCACGGCCGAGGGCCTCGACATCCTCAAGCAGACCCAGGAGATGGGTACGCCCATCTTCGTCCTCTCGGGTGGAGACCCCCTCGTGCGCGAGGACCTGGAAGTGCTGGTCAAGGCCGGCAAGGACCTGGGCCTGCGCATGGGGACCATCCCGGCCGCCACGCCTTCCCTGACACACGGCCGTCTGGCCGCCCTGCGCGACGCGGGTTTGGACCAGGTCGCTTTCAGCATCGACGGCCCCGACGCCGCCTCGCACGACGCCTTCCGCCAGACGCCGGGGGCCTTCGACCGCGTCATCTCGGGCGTGAAGTGGGCCCAAGAGCTGGGCCTGAACATCCAGATCAACACCTGCCTGGCGGCCTGGAACTTCGCCGACTACGACAAGATCGAGGCGCTCGTGCGCTCCCTGCCCATCGCCTTCTGGGAGTTCTTCTTCCTCATCCCGGTCGGCCGCGGCGCCCAGCTCGGGGGACTTGAGCCCCGGCAGTTCGAAGAAGTCTTCGAGAAGCTCTGGAAGCTGTCCCGCCAGGAGGACTTCGTCGTCAAGCTGACCGAGGGCCAGCACTTCCGCCGCTTCGTGATGCAGAAGGAGGCCGCGGCGGGCGCCGGAGCCGCCGCGCGCACCGAGCACGCCGTGGCCCGCAGCGCCAGCCTGCGCGCCGGCATCCGCCTGCCCAAGCGCGCGGTCAACGCCGGCGACGGGTTCATGTTCATCGACCACCTGGGCGGAATCTGTCCATCGGGCTTCCTGCCCGAGGTTCGCGGCAACGTCCGCAAGGATCGGATCGCGAAAATCTACCAGGAAGACGAGTTCTTCCTAAAGCTCCGCGACCACGACAAACTGATCGGACGCTGCGGAGCCTGTGAGTTCAAGCAGATCTGCGGCGGTTCGCGCGCGCGCGCCTACGCGATCACCGGCAACGTGTGGGAAACGGACCCATCCTGCGCCTACCAGCCGGCCGGGTTCCGCGGCTAGTCTTGCACGACACCGCGAGGTCGGCAAGCGTGAGCCGCGAGAGGGCTTCCTTCATCCGCGCATCGGCCATGCCCGCGGCGTGATGGATCACGCAGGCCGTCTTGTCGCTGCAAGGGCGGTCCTGGAGGACGCAACGGCCCTTGCGCGCTCGGGGCAGGTCCAAAGCGGAGGCGATCTCGGCCAGGCTCACCGAACCGGGTGCCCGAGTCAGACGATAGCCGCCTCCCGGCCCGCGCCGACTTTCGAGCAGGCCTCGGGCGGCCAAGCGCTGGAAGCACTTCGAGAGCGCGGCTTCGGGCAGCTGCACACGCCGGGCGACGCTCCCGGCGTCAAAGCTGAGCCCCGGCCGGGCGGCCAGCGCCGCCATCCCCCGCAAGGCGTGCCGGACGGGAGCCGCAAGGCTCACGAGCTGGATGTCTCTGGTCTTGTGCATCCGTTGATTTAACCCTTTCGGCGGAGGTTTGTCCAACCGCAGCCGGCATGGACTCCTTGTTGAGATAAAGCGCCGCGCTGTTCTTCCTCAGCCAGCGGCGGTGCGTCTTGTGCTCCGGGCAGTGGCGCGCCACGATCTCCCAGAATCGCGGCGAGTGGTTCATCTCCAGGAGGTGCGCCACCTCATGGAGGACGACATAATCCATCACCTCGACCGGAGCCAACGTCAGCCGCCAGTTGAAGTTGAGATTCCCCTGTCTCGAGCAGGAGCCCCAGAGCGTGCGCTGTCCCTTGATTCGCACGGATCCGAAAGTGACGCCCAGGCGCTCGGCCCAGAACGAGGCACGCGCATGGAATATCCCCGCATGGCGTCCCTTCGGCAGGCTCGCGGGCGAGTCGCACCGCGCAGCAGCGAAAACCTCGGGCCACTCCAGGCGCAGCCCATCGAGGAAGCCCCGCACTTCGGCCAGGAGACGGTTCGGCATCTCAGGCTCCTTTCGCTTTCTTTTTGACGGAAGGCTTTCGGACGGTCCTGCGCTTGCGCGGGTTGGCCTTGAGCCGCTCCCGGCGCAAGGCCTGGGTCAGGGCGCGGAAGGCCCGGGCCTCGTCCTCGCTCACGCGGCTGAAGTGGCTGCCGTACTTGAACCGGACGATGCCGCCGGTACGGACCACCAGATCGATCTTGTCGCCCTCAACGCCGACGACGGCGCCGAGTTCGGAGCTCAGGGCGTTCCTCAAGACATCGAAGATCCGGATATTGGAAAGTTCGATGGGAAGGCCGGTCATCGCGTCTATTCTAGCCATTTTAATAAGATAGTCCCGCATGCCCGAATCGAAGGACCTCAAGTGGGTCGAGATCGACCTCTCCGCAGTGGCGCAGAACACGGCGTGGGTCGTCTCGCGCCTGGAAGCCGGCGCGCGCCTGATGGCCGTCGTGAAGGCGGACGCCTACGGCCACGGGGCGGTCGAGGTCTCCAGGGTCGCATTGAAAGCCGGGGCCTCCTGCCTCGGCGTCAGGGACCTGTCCGAGGCGACGGAACTGCGACGCGGCGGGATCAAGGACCCGGTCCATCTGCTGGCTCCCATCCTGCCCGAGCAGGCGCCGCTCGCGGCGCGCCTGGACCTGAGCGTCACCGTAGACGCCGCCTCGCAGGCCCGCGCGCTGCAGGCCGCGGCCAAAGGCAGGAGGGTGGGCGTACATGTGGACGTGGACTCGGGTCTGGGACGCTGGGGCGTGCAGCCGCGGGAGCTCGGCGCCCTGCTGGCCGCGCTCGCGCGCCTGCCGCGCGTGCGCGTGGAAGGCCTCTCCACCCACATCGACTACGTGCCGGGTAAGAACGCCGTCGAAGCGGAAGAGAAGCTGGGGGCCTTCCGCCGCCTCATCGCGCCCCATAAGAAAAAGAACCCAAAACTCCTCGTGCACGCGGCCAATAGCTCGGTCTTCATGGACTTCCCCCATCACCGCTTCGACATGGCCTGCGTGGGAAACCTGCTCTACGGCATCAACCCCTCAAAATCAAGACCGGCCCCGCTCAAGAACCCCTGGCGCTTCTGCGCGCGAATCCTCTCCTTGCGGGAGGTGCGCAAAGGCGCTTCCATCGGATACGCCAGCGAGTACGTGGCCCCGCGGCGCATGCGCGTGGCGACCCTGCCGGTCGGCTACGCCGACGGCCTCACGATGGAACCGGCCGAGCGCCTCATCGGCTTCGGCGGAGGCTTCCAATACTGGGGCATGCGCCGGGGGGTCCGGCTGCCCTTCGTGGGACGCTGCGGGATCACGCACGTCCTGGTGGACGCCACCGACGCCGCCGATGCGAAGGTCGGCGACACGCTCACCCTGCCGGTGCGCCGCACCGCCGCGCGCCACCTCTCCCGCGTCTACCGCTGAAACCGTCGGCCTCTCATTCGAGACCCGACGGCTCCTCCTCGCCAATCGGACCAGGCTTGCCTTCCAATTCCTCTTCGCTGGGCAGAGGCGGAGGCGTGTCGCCGAACGGCGGCAGGACGGACCCCGGCGCTCCGACCGAAAGTTCCGTTTCCAACTGCGAGGCGACCGGCCGGGCATGGTCGACGTCGCAATAGCGCTTGGGCTCGGTGCCGCGCGCGAAGGCCTCGAGCAGCTTTTTTCTCTTCGGACAATACGGACCGAAGAGAAGTCCGGTCTCGGAGTCAATGACCGCAAAAATGATGCCGGGGGGCGCTGGAAAATCGCGTTTCGGAGCGTCCTGGAGCGCATATGCCATGATGTCCGTCCACCACGGCACCACGGTCGAGCCGCCGGTCCAGTCGTTGCGGCCGAGCGAGGAGAAATCGTCGTAGCCCATCCAGGCCCCCGCCGCCAGGTCGGGCGTGTAACCGATAAACCAGAGGTCGCGATTGTCGTTCGAGGTGCCGGTCTTGCCGGCGAGCGGCCGGTTGAGTCGATTGGCGTTGTGGCCGGTGCCGGTCTGGATGACAGCCTTCATCATGTTGGCGGTGAGGTAGGCCAATTGAGGAGACATCCCCTCCCGATCTGAGGGCGAATGTCCCTCCAGGATGCGGCCGCTGGAGTCCTCGACGCGCTCGACGGTGTAGGGCGTAAGCGCGATCCCTCCGTTGGCGAAAGTGGCAAAGGCGTTCGTCATCTCAAGAGGCGTGACGACCGAGGCCCCAAGACCTAAGGCCGGGGCCGGCTCCAGCTCGGAGCGGATGCCGGCGCGGTGGGCGATCTCGACGACCAGAGGAGGGCCCACCTGCGTGATGAGGTTGATGGAAGCGATGTTGCGCGAGCTGGCCAGGGCCCTGCGCAAGGTGATGCGGCCCAGGAATTTCCCGTCGAAGTTGTTGGGGACCCATATTTTAAAGTCCGGGGAGGAGGCGAAGGGCTGAGTGGCCAGGTTGATGGAATATTGGTCGGTCGCCCCTTCCAGGAGACGCCAGTCCCGACCGTCGAAATAGAACGCCAAAGGCGTGTCGTCGACCAAGCTCGCCGCGGTCATGCCGGAATTAAGCGCCGCGGCCCATACGAAGGGCTTGAAGGTCGAGCCGGGCTGACGCTTGGCCTGGGTCACGCGGTTGAAATGCGAGTCTCGCCCGCCGATCATCGCGCGGATCGCACCTGTCTTGACGTCCATCAGCACGAAAGCGCCCTGGATCTTCGCCAGAGGCGCGGTGGAGACCTCGATCGGGAGGCCCTCGCCGCCGGCCTCGAGCTCCCTGATCTTCTTCTCGTGCTCGGCCTGTGCCTTAAGGTCGAAATCCGCCAAGGCCTTCTCCATCGTCTCCTCGGCCTTCTTCTGCACATCAAGATCCAGTGTAGTGTAGATCTTCAGGCCGCCGCGCCAGATCGCGGCCGTGCCGTACTTCTGCTCCAGACGCCGTCGCACATGCTCGACGAAGTAGGGGGCCTGGGTGTCGGGGGCGACGGGCTTGGAGATCGGGATGGGCTGGGCATTGGCCGCGTCGCGCTCCATCACGGTGATCAGCTCCTCGTCAAGCATGCGCTGGAGCACGATGGCCCGGCGCTTGCGCGCGTTCTCGGGTCGGAAAAAAGGCGAGTTGGCGCGAGGTGCTCGCACCAGCCCGGCCAGCAGGGCGCAATCGGCCAAGGTCAGCTCCGAGACCTCCTTTCCGAAGTAGTTGCGCGCGGCGGACTGGACGCCGTAGGCCCCCTCGCCGAAGTAGACCTGGTTGAGGTAGAGCTGAAGTATCTCCGACTTGGAGAAATTGGCCTCGATCTGGAGCGCCAGCAGGACCTCCCGGATCTTACGGGAGATCTTGCGCTCCGGCTTGAGGAAGATCTGCTTGGCCAACTGCTGAGTGATCGTGGAAGCGCCCTGCACCACGCGCCGCGCCAGGAAATTGCGCAGCGCGGAGCGCAGCATCCCCTTGGGCGAGACGCCCCAATGCTTGAAGAAGTTGTCGTCCTCGACGGCAATGACCGCGTTCTGCAGGTCGACCGGGATCTTGGTCAGGGGAAGGAGAGCGCGCTTCTCGATGGAGAGCTCGGCGATCACGCCGCCCTTCGAGTCGTAGACCCGCGTGCTCAGCGACGGGGTGTACTCCTCCAGGGCCTGGATGGGCGGCAGGCCCTCCAGGAGCTCCCGCAGCGACCACGAGCCCACGCCCATAAGAAGGAACGCCAGGGTAGCGGAAAGATAGAGGCGCGACCGGGTCATCGGCGGATTCTATCATTTCCCCCGCGAGGGGCACGTCACTGGCTCGTGCGGTCCTCTCGCCAGGTCCGGCGCCCGGCTTGGACCAGGACGTTCTCGAAGGTCCGCGTGGAGATCTCCTGGCCGGCGGCGTCC
>CAYHNV010000137.1:0-6691 GCA_964358065.1 uncultured Elusimicrobia bacterium
GGGCCCGCCCAGACCGTAAAAAAACCCACGATGGGAATGCCGACGGCGAAGAGCCACATCGGCAGCTCGATGTCTTTCAAGGGATCGTCACCCGCCTTGACGGAGCCCTTGCCGGGCAGAAGCCCGCGGAACGACTGCAGGATGACTTTCGGCTTGGAGAGGAAGGAATAAATCGAGGAGGTCGTCATCAGCGCCACGCCGCCCCAGAGCGCCCACATCGTGATGTTCTTGAAGCCCGTGCCGACGATAATCCCCTTGCTGATCAGGTACGGGGCGAGGATGAGGTAGTTGACGATGGCCCCGATCATCAGGGAAGCCGCGGTCTTGGTGCCCATGAGGCCGCCGGCGGCAACCATGACGATGGAGGTGTCGAACTGGACGGTGAGATCTTTGAGAGGGGTGCCCATGATGCGGGGCGTGAACCACTTGTAGACGAGGTCGTCCCAGTGCGCGGGAAGGTTCGCCCAATGCAGACGCAAGACCCCCATGACTTTCTCGTTGCACATCGTCTCGATGGCGGCGGAAACCGCCGCGCCCACGCCCAGAAGCTTAGCCTTGAAGACTCCCTCCGCGCCCTGGCCGGAGTGGAGGTTGTCCATCACGATGCCGGCCGCGTAGCCCTCGGGGAAAGGAAGCTGCTCGTCGTTGATGAAGCGTTTCTTGAGCGGAAAGGCGAAGAGCACGCCCAAGATGCCGAGCAGGATGATCCAGATCATGGTGTGCTGCCAGGGGATGATACGGCCGGTGACGGCCATGTAGGCGGCCAGCGAGGAGATCAAAGGTGCGGTCATGTAGCCGGCACTCGTGGCGATGGACTGCATGGCGTTGTTCTCGAGGACCGTCATCTCGCTGCCGATCTTGAGCTTGGAGAAAACCTTGAAGATGGCGAAGGAGAGGATGACCGAGGTGATGCCCACGCCCAGGGTCCAGCCCGTGCGGATGCCGACATAGAGGTTGGTGAGGCTGAGGACCCCGCCCAGGATCATCCCCGTGAGCGCTGAGCGCAGGTTGAGCTGGGGCATGTCGCCCTTGTAGACGTTCTTAAGCCACCAGCGGTCCTTCTCCGCCAGGGTCATGGTGTGGAGCTGCTCGTGAGTCAACTCGAGGATTGCCATAGGTGCCGGGAAGTGTACATAATACGCTGGCAACCGGGAGCAGCCACCCGGATGGAGGCGCTATGTTCGAGATTCGATTCCACGGCCGCGGCGGGCAAGGGACCGTCCTGCTGGCCAAGATGATCGCCGACGTGGTCCTGCGCTCGGGCCGGGGCGAGTGCATGGCCATCCCCGAGTTCGGCGTCGAGCGAAGAGGAGCCCCCGTTCTCGCCTATGCCCGCATCTGCGACAAGCCCATCCACGTGCGCACCCGCATCTATGAGCCCGACGCGGTCGTCGTCCTCGACACCGCCTTCGCCGCCGGCCCCGCGGTGAGCGTCGGCCTCAAAAAGGGCGGGACCATCGTGCTCAACACCGAGGAGACCCCGGCGGCTCTCGCCGCGCGCTTGCCCGGCTTCAAGACCCGGGTCGTCCCCGCCAAGCGCATAGCACTCGCCCACAAACTGGGATCTGCGACCAGCCCCGTCGTCAACACCGCCATGTGCGGCGCCATCTGCGCCATCTTTAAGCTGGCCGACGAAGCCTCCCTCGAAGCGGCGATCCGCGAGGCCGTGCCCGTCAAGCACGACAAGAACGTCGCCGCCGCGCGCGAGGCGTTCCTGCTCTGCTCCAAGGATGAGAAGGCCCATGCCGCGGCTTAAGGACGAGCCCCTTTCCACACCCGTCGTCACGCCCTCCTCGCGCCCCATGTCCGAGAACCTGACCGGCGACTGGCGCAGCGTCGCCCCCCGCATCGACGGCGAAAAATGCACCGGCTGCCTCCTGTGCTGGAAGTTCTGCCCCGAGGCCTGCGTGGACATCTCCGGAGAGGTCCCGAAGATCGACATGCACTACTGCAAGGGCTGCGGCGTCTGTGCCGCCGAGTGCCCGGCGCACTGCGTGCACATGTCCGAGGAGGCCCCGTCATGAAAAAGGTCCTGATGGGCAATCATGCCGCCACCCTCGGCGCCGTCCTCGCCCGCGTGCAGGTCGTCGCCGCCTACCCGATCACGCCGGCGACCCAGGTCATCGAACTCATCGCGGAAATGTCGGCCAAGGGGACCTTCCCGGGCAAGTTCCTGCGCGTGGAGTCCGAGCATTCGGCGATGGCCGCCCTCTTGGGCGCCTCCACGGCCGGAGCCCGCACCTTCACCGCCACCTCCTCGCAGGGGCTGGCCTACATGCATGAGCTGCTGCACTGGGTCTCTGGGGCCCGCCTGCCCGTGGTGATGGTGGACGTCAACCGCGCGCTCGCCGCACCCTGGAACCTCTGGACCGACCAGACCGACTCCCTGTCCCAGCGCGACACCGGCTGGCTCCAGTTCTACTGCGCCACCAACCAGGAAGTCCTCGACACCGTGATCATGGCCTTCAAGATCTCCGAGAATCTCCTTCTGCCCTCCATGGTCATGCTCGACGGCTTCACCCTCTCCCACGTCTACGAACCCGTGGACATCCCCGACCAGAAGGCCGTGGACGCCTTCCTGCCCCCCTTCACGCCCGCGACATTCCTCGACACGAATAACCCCGGGGCTTTCGGCTCGCTGGAGACCGCCAAGCCCTACTTCCGCATCCGCCGCGGCCTGGCCCGCGACATGAACCGCGCCGAGGCTCTTGTCGAGCAGGTGGGAGCGGACTTCGAACGCTCCTTCGGGCGCGGCTACGGGGCCATCGAGAGCTACCGCAGTCAGGACGCGGACGTGAGCCTCGTCTGCTCGGGAGCCGTGGGCTCGACGGCCAAGCAGGCCATCGACGAACTGCGCGCCGAAGGTCATAACGCCGGTCTCTTGCGCTTCCGACTTTTCCGGCCCTTCCCAACAAACGCCCTCAAGCGACTGGCAAGACCGGAGATGAAACTCGCGGTGGTGGACCGCAATTACTCGCCGGGCCACCAGGGGATCTTTTGCGAGGAAATCAAAGCGGCGCTTTACGGAGCAGAACGCAGACCCGAAGTGTTTGGATTCATCGCCGGTCTTGGCGGAGGAGACATCACCGTCGAGCTCCTCAAGGAGATGTGGCATGAAGTGAAGTCGGGCACGGCCGAGAAAGCCGAACCCCTGTGGATGGAGGACGCCCGATGAAGCCCTCGATCGCCGTCGACGAACTGATGACCTCCGGCCACACGGCCTGCCAAGGCTGCGGCGCCACGCTCACCATGCGCTACGCGCTGAAGGGCCTGGGCAAACAGACCATCGTCGTCCTTCCCGCCTGCTGCTGGACGGTCATCTCCGGGATCGCTCCACGCTGCTCGATCGGAGTGCCTCTCCTCCATGCCCCCTTCGCCGCGGCCGCCGCCGCGGCCTCGGGCGTCATGGCGGGCCTCTTAGCCCGCGGCGACGACGCGACCACCGTCATGGCCTGGGCCGGCGACGGCGGCACCTACGACATCGGCATCCAAGCCCTCTCGGGCGCCGCCGACCGCAACGAAGACATCATCTACTGCTGCTACGACAACGAAGCCTACATGAACACCGGCATCCAACGCTCCGGCGGCACCCCGCGCGGCGCCTGGACGATGACCACCCCCGGCAAGGAGGGCAGTGAGCGCCCGAAGAAAGACCTCGACGCGATCATGGAGGCGCACAGCATCCCTTATATCGCCACGGCGACGCCGGCCTACCCGGAGGACATGGTCCGCAAGTTCGCCAAGGCCAAGACCATCAAAGGCTTCCGCTTCATCCACGTCCTCTCTCCCTGCCCTCCCGGCTGGAAGTACGACACCGACGACACGGTCAAGCTCTCGCGCCTGGCGGTGCAGACCGGGATGTTCGCCCTCTACGAGATCGAGGACGGCCGCTTCAAGCTGAACATGAATATCGCCAAACGCAAGCCGGTCGGCGAATACCTCAAGCCCCAGGGGCGCTTCCGCGGCCTCAAGTCCGAGACGGAAGCCGCCATCCAGGCCGAGGTCGACGCGCGATGGGCTTGGTGGCTTAAGCGTTGCTAGGGTAAACTAAGCGTTCGATGCGGGATACGGCCCCCCCGCCATCACAGGAGGCGTGTCGATGCGAAAGTCCATGCTGGTCTGCGGCGTTCTCGCCGCAGTCTGTTTCATCGCCGTGTCGGTCAAGGCTGAAGACAAGAAGCCGGCGGCGGACGCACCCGTTGTTGCCGCCGCCGCCACGGACAAGAAGGAAGCCCCCGAGTTCCTCACCTTCGACAAGGCGAAGCTCGGCGCGGTCAAGTTCACGCACAAGGCGCACGCCGACAGGGTCGACTGCGCCGCCTGCCACGAAGGCAAGGAGCCTCTGTTCACCCAAAAGATGACAGGCGGCCTCAAGATGGCGGACATGTACGCGGGAAAATCCTGCGGCGCCTGCCACAACGGCAAGGAGATGGCCGTCGGCAAGGACAAGAAGATCGTATTCGCCGCCAAGGGCGGATGCATGAAGTGCCACAAGAAGAAGGCCTAAGACGCGGCCTTGCCGTTGCGGACTCGACAGGCCCCTCCGCAAGGAGGGGCCTTCTTTTCCTAACGGGAGCGAAGAATCCAGCCCGCCGCGAGGACTAGCCTGGATTCCCACGGCGGGGCCACGCCTAACGCCGTGAACGTTTGAACCATCACGCTCCTCGTCGGCGATCCGCCCCGTCTCACTCGGTTTCTGTTATGCGGTGAATTGACTTAAAGTTAGTTGCCACTGCCTTATCATTATTGTCCACCGACGCACCACACCGCCATATACCAAGTTCCTCGTCGTAAATAGGAATCACCACAAAATAGGCTTGCCATTCAGTCATTTATGTGATATAGTGTATATATGTCAAACAGTAAAGTTATAAGAATAACACTCTGGGCCAAGGCGTTCCTTCAGCCCAGCAACACCGCGCACCGCCAGTACGAGGCCCTGCGCGCTTTCTTTGTCGACCGCATCCCCTCCGCCATGGCCGCCAAACGCTTCGGGTATTCTCCAGGCAGCTTCCGAGTCCTCTGCCACCAATTCCGCCGCGCGCCTGACCGCAGGTTCTTCATCGAGCCCCGCCAGCAGCCAAGGCCATCGCCCAAGCGCGACCGTATCCGGGAACGCATTGTCGTATTGCGCAAACAGAACCTCTCCATCTATGACATCAGCCGTGCATTGGATACCGTGGACATTCACCGCACCCCCGCGGCCATAGCAATGATCCTTGCTCAGGAAGGTTTCGCGCGCCTGCCGCGCCGCCCTGATGAGGAGCGGCCGCCCCACACAGGGCCCGCCGCGGCGCCGATCGCCGACCAGCGTATGCTGAACATCTCCGAAGAACGCGAGTTCCGCACCCAGTTCGGCGGCTTGTTTTTGTTCCTGCCCTACCTCGCCGCCATTCCCTTCGACGATATCCTCGCGCGGGCCGGGCTCCCGGGATCGCAAATGATCTCAGCGGGACATGCCCTGCGTTCCCTGCTTGGGCTCAAGTTGTTCGGCCGTGCGCGCCACAGCCACATCATGAGTTCCGCCTTTGACCAAGGCCTGGCTCTTTTCGCCGGTCTTCCAGCCATCCCCAAGCGCGCCTTCCTGACCGAGTACAGCTGCCGCGTCGATCCGCGCTGCTATCCCGCTCTCATGCGCGATTGGTTCGACGCCGTGACTAAACTCGGCCTGGGGCGCGGCGTCTCTTTTCACCTCGACTTCCACACCATCCCATTCCACGGTGAAGATGCGCTTGTTGAGAAGCATTACGTCTCCAGGCGCAGCCGACGCCAGAAGGGGCTACTGGCTTTCCTCGCCCAGGATGCCGACCAGCTGGTCCTTTGCTATGCGAACTCGGATTTGCGAAAGCAGGATCAGGCCGATGAAATTCTTCGCTTCGTGGAATTCTGGAAGCAACGCACCGGCAACCTCCCCGAGGAACTGATTTTCGATTCCAAACTGACCACCTACGCCAATCTCAGCCGCATCAACAAAATGGACATCGACTTTATCACGCTGCGCCGGCGCTCGGACAAGATGCTCGCAAAAATCCAGGCCGAGCCCGCATCCGCCTGGCGGCGCATCGAACTCGATGGCGTTTCACGGATATACAGAACGCCGCGCGTCCTCGACCGAACCATCAAACTCAAGGACTACGACGGCGCCGTCCGCCAGTTGTCCATTACGGACCTGGGACATGAAGAGCCCACGCTTCTCGTGACCAACCAGATGAAACGCTCCGCCGCCAAGCTCATTGAGCGCTATGCTCAGCGGATGCTCATCGAGAACGGCATACAGGATGGCGTAGACTTCTTCCACATGGATGCGCTCTCATCTGCCGTAGCCATGAAGGTGAACCTGGACCTGCAACTGACCTTGATGGCCAGCAGTCTCTACCGCTTGCTCGGCGCACGCATCGGTCACGGCTACAAAACCGCCAAGTCGCGCCATATCTTCCGCGACTTTATCGAGGCCACGGCCTCTATCGCAATCACGGCCGAAGCCGTTGAGGTCCATTTCCAGAAGCGTGCCCACAATCCGTTGCTGCTAGCCGCCGACTTCGACAAGACGGATGTGCGCGTGCCCTGGCTCGGCAATAAAAGACTCCGGCTGTTTTTTGGAAGATAATTCCATCGGCTGCGACCCGCAGGATCGGCGTGGTGTCAAGTTTTCAAACTAACGCCAAACTACAAAGGGCCGGAATGTTTTAAG
>CAYHNV010000138.1:0-6684 GCA_964358065.1 uncultured Elusimicrobia bacterium
GGAGACCGGCGTCACGCTCGAGGACTGGACATGGTAGCTGCTTCCCGCCGCCAGGGCGCCCAGGGCGCCATCGACGCCTGGCGCGCTCCAGGCCAAACGCACGGAGACGCTTGAAAGAGCGGCGGCGGAGAAATCGGAGACGAGGCCCGGGAATGACGCGATGCCCATCAGGCCCGGGTACAGCCGGAAGCTTGTCAGCGAGACGACGGGGCCCGACGCCTCGCCGAGGGCGCCGTTGAGCCGGAAACTCGTGAACGCGACGGTACTCCCGGCCTGATCGGCGGCGTTGCGGACTATCTTGCTTGAGGGCGTGTCGATCTCCGGACCGGCCCGGGCGGGGACCGCGACCAACGACAGGAGAACGACCGCGAGCGCTGCGTGAGACATCAGTTGCCGGTGTACATCACGACCGTGAGCGTCTGGCCCCCGCCGGTGGTCCCGGTCAAAGCCTTGCCGACCGGGGCGCCGGTGACGTTGCAAGACTGGACTCTTCCGGCGGTGGCCGAGGTGCAGACTCGCGCTCCAAAGGCGATGGCGGCATTGCTGACGGCGTTGGTCATGATGCCCGACATGGCCACCCAGACCGTATCGTTCGTTCCCAGCGCCGACGTGACGGCAAAGCCGATGGCGGCCGCGCTGCCGGCAGTGGTCGTGGTTCCGACCGTGTTGGCGCCGGTGATGATCACGACATTCCCCGGCGAGAGAACCGTGGACGCTTGAAACGGATAAGCGATGTAGTTGTCGCCGCTGGCCGCGCCGTTGAAGAAGACGCCGGTGCTGAAGTTCACGCCGTTCTGGCCCGCGGGCACGCTCAGGTTGCCGTTGAGGAGGATCGTGCCGCCGATGGCGATCCGGCTGGTCCCGGCCGAGTCGAGGATATTGCCGCCGACGGTCTTGATATCGCCGCCCGCGAGGATGTCGCCCGTGAAGACATGCGGCCCCGCGCCGTTGGCCGTCAGGTTGCCGCTGACGACCAGGTCGCTCTGGACGGTGACGTCGCTGACCCCGGAGACCCCGCCAAGCTTCACCGTGCCGGTGGCCGTGAAAGGCCCGCCCACCGTGGCGCTGGAGACGTAGAACACCGCGCCGGCCTGGAGAGCGCTCCGGTTCTGGATGTAATCGGTGTCGCCGGAGACGAGGTCCAGCGCGGTTGCGGCCACGGTCGCGGTGCTGGCGAGTTGGGCCGTGAAAGCGTAGGGGCTGGTCACCAGTTGTTGGCGGGGCACGCCGACCTCGCTTCCCACTTGAATCTCCAGGTAGGCGGCCGACGAGGCGAACACGCTCGCCGCAATCGGAGCGACGGCGCCGAGCTGGACGGAGAAGACGCCGTTGCCGACGCTCACGCCGGTCTGCGTCTCCGACCAAAGCGACGTGCCGCTCGTGGGCAGGTTGAAGACCCTGAAGGTCATGTCGTAGGGGCCGTTTCTGGGGTTATTGCTCGTGTCGAGGAGCTTGCCCTGGAAGTTGATGCGCCCCGGGACCTGCGCCCGCAAGGGAACCGCCAAGCAGAACGCCGCCGCGGCCCACGCCAGAATTCGAAGGTATCTCATGTCCATGTCTCCTCTCTATAATATGCGCGCGTAGGCGAGAGTTTAACAGAAGATGGGGCGTGGATTCCGCCTCCGACAGCGAAGACCCTAGGAAAAGGATTTCGCCAAGAATTCGCGCTCAGCGCCCGACCCGCCGCCGGTCGGCGAGGATCACCCGGTTAAAGCGCGGCGGCTGAAACGGCGATCATCCGAGGGCCCAGCAGACGGTGCTCCGAGCCCGAATAGATGACGGCTCCAAAGGGAGCGTTTCTTGCGTGATCGGCGAGAAACGTTTCCAGGCCGCGCAGCATTTTGGGCGTGATGCTGGAGGAAGCCTTCGCCTCCAGGGGGAGCAGGCGTTCTCCCAGGGAAAGGACAAAATCCACTTCAACGCCTGTTTGAGTCCGCCAATGATGCAGTTCCAGGCGCTCGGAGACCAGCCAGGTCGCCGCTCTGATCTCATTGGCGATCCAGGTCTCGAAGAGCGCGCCAAGACGGTCGGCGTCGCGCGCCTCGTCCCAGTGAGCGACGCCCATCAAGAAAGCCAGCACGCCGGAGTCAAACCAGTAGCCCTTGGGCGACTTGACGAGCCGCTTGCCGAGATTGCGATGATAGGGCGCGAGCTTGAACCACTGGCACGAGCCTTCCAGAAGACGCAGGTAGTTCTGTGCCGAGGAAAGCGGCACGCCCGCGCCGCGAGCTGAATCGGAAAGAGACAGAAGCCCGCCGCTTCGATAGGCCAAACGGGTCATGAAGCGCAGGAAATCTTCGGGCGCGCTCAGGCGCCGGATGGGCAGGACGTCTTTCTCAAGATAAAGGGCGCGGTAGCCGCGCATCCACTCCCTCCAGGATTCGTCGTCTGGAGCGTCCCAGGCGGGAGGCAGACCGCCGCGCATGACTCTCTTCCTGAGAGTCTCACGACTCGTCACGGGTTTTGGAAGACGACGCAGAGCCGTGGCGGCATCCGGCGCGCGCAGCAGAGCGAGCCAATCGAGCGGTTTGCGGCCTTCGACTTCCGCCAAGGTCAGCGGACCAAGCTCGGAGATCGCGGCGCGGCCGGCCAGAGCCGACGCCTTGCCGGCCGACAGAAGCTCCGCCGCCGAGGAGCCGGTCAGCAGGAAACGCCCCGGCTTGCGCTCCCGATCGACGCAACGCTTGACGTGCAAGAAGAGATCGGGACGGCGCTGAACCTCATCGATGGTCAGCAGCTCGGCTTGGCCGAGAAAGGCTTCCGCGTCGGATTTCGCCGCAGCAACGGTCTCGGGGTCATCAAAGGTGACGTACTTCCTCCCGTGAGCCAACCCACACTTGGAGACAAGAGTGGATTTTCCCGTTTGCCGCGCGCCGAAGAGAAGCAGGCAGGGAAAACGCTCCAGCAACCGCGCCAGACGGCCTTCAAGAGCTCTCTGTATCATGTCTAAAGTATACATGACACGTGTATAATTTACAACAGGTCTTAGATGCGGGCGACGGGGGGGCTGAAGCGGTAGCCCACGCCGTGCACGGTCTGCAGGAGAGCGGAACTCTCGCCGATCTTGCGGCGCAGGCTCTCGACGTGCTTGTCGAGGGTGCGGGTTTCGACGGTTCCCGGGTAGTTCCAGACCGAGGCCAGGAGTTCCTCGCGCTTGAAGGCGCGGTCGGGATGCTTCATCACATAAGCCAGAAGGTCGAACTCCAGGCGCGTGAGCTCCACCGGCCTGCCGGAAATCAACGCCTGGCGCGAGACCAGCTTCAGCACGATGGGCCCGCCGGTGAGAAGCGTAGTCGTCTCCTCGGGCACCTCGCCGGACCAAACCACGCGGCGAAGCAAAGTGCGCACGCGCGCCAGGAAAATGGGGGGCTGGAAGGGGCGGTGCATGACGTCGTCGGCGCCGGCGTCAAGCAGGGTCACGCCCTCCATCGTGCCCGCTTTGGGGTCCACGCAGAGCACCGGCAGGCGGCGCCAGTCGGGCGACTCGCGCAGGCGCTGAAGAAAGGTCTCAGTCCCAGCGACGGGGTGGGCCACGATGAGAAGGTTCGGACGGGCCGACTTGACCGTCTCGAGAGCCTCAGGCAATGAGGCGACCTCCTGCACGCGATGCCCCTGCCCGCAGAGCAGCTCGGCGAGCTGTCGGCGGAACTTGGCGTCCTCGGCCGTAACGGCAATGATCACTCGCCTCTCATCCCCCGAACACCGGATATTCCCCGAAGACATCCTTCAGGGAGTTCGTGACCTCGCCCACCGTGGCGTAGGCCTCCACGGCCTCCAGGATCGGAGGCAATAGATTGTCCCGGCCCTTCGCGGCGTCGCGCAGGCGCGCGAGGCGGGCCTGGACCTTCCCGTTGTCACGCTCGCGGCGCAGTTTCCTGAGCCGCCGGACCTGGCCTTTTTCCACCGAGGGATCGATCTTCAGGAGATGCGGGACCTTGCCGGGCGTCTCATGCGTGTTGACGCCCACGATGCGGCGCTGTTTGGCGTTGAGCTCTTTCTCAAAACGATAGGCGCTCTCCGCGATCTCGCGATGGAAGAAGCCTTTCTCAAGAGCCGGCACCACGCCGCCCTGCTCCTTGATGCGCTTCATGAGAGCCAGCGCCCGCGTCTCGACTTCTCCGGTCAGAGACTCAAGGAAGTAGGAGCCGCCGAAGGGGTCCGGGGTGTCGCTCACCCCCGTCTCCAGAGCCAGTATCTGCTGGGTGCGCAGGGCCAGCATCACCGCCTCGTCGGCGGGCAAGGCCAGGGCCTCGTCGTAGGAGTTGGTGTGCAGGCTTTGCGTGCCGCCCAAGACGCCCGCCATGGCCTGATAGGCGACGCGCGCCAGGTTGTTCAGGGGCTGCTGGGCGGCGAGCGAGACGCCCGCAGTCTGGCAGTGCATCGGAAGCATCCAGGAGATCTCTTTCTTGGCACCGAACTCCGAACGCATCATCTTCGCCCAGATCGAGCGCGCGGCGCGCAGCTTGGCGATCTCCTCGAAGAAGGAGTTGTGCACGTCGAAGAAGAAAGAGAGGTGGCTTGCGAAATCATCGACGTTGAGGCCGCGCTCGACCAAACGCTCGGCGTAGTCGCGCCCGTCGGCCAGCGTGAAGGCCAGCTCCTGCACCGCGTCGGCGCCGGCCTCGCGGATGTGATAGCCGGAGATGGAGATCGGATAGAAGCGGGGAACCTCCTTGACGCAGTACTCGATCAGGTCGAGGACCAGGCGCATCGAGGGTTCCGGGGGATAGAGATACTCGTTCTGGGCGATGTACTCCTTCAGGATGTCGGTCTGGCAAGTGCCGCGGATGCGCTTGAACGGCACGCCCTGCTTTCGGGCCACCGCCAGGTACATCGCGAAGATGCCCGGGGCGGGGAGGTTGATGGTCATCGAAGTGGAGACCTTGCCCAGCTCGATGCCGGAGTAGAGGGTCTCCATGTCCGCCAGGCTGTCCACGGCCACGCCCTCGCGTCCGACCTCGCCCAGGGCCCTTGGGTCATCGGAGTCGATGCCCATCAAGGTGGGAAGGTCGAAGGCGGTCGACAGCCCCGTCTCGCCGTGGCTGAGAAGGTATTTGAAGCGCTTGTTGGTCTCCTTGGCCGTCTTGTGGCCCGCGAACATGCGCATCGTCCACGGGTTCATCCGGTAGCCGCCGCCCTTGAGTCCGCGCGTGAAGGGATACTGGCCGGGGCGGCCGAGGAGGTCTCGCCCCGGGGCGTCCTCGGGGCCGTACTCGCGCTTGACGGGGATGTCGGAGAGCGTACGAGGGTCTGCGATGGGTGACGCCGTCCTGCGTGTGGCCAGGCTCATGGGTGTCGCGGCCCGCCGCGTCGGATCTGCTCGCGCCGGCGCTCGATCTTCTCCTGGCCGCGAGCCTTGTCCTCGAGGCGCTTGATCCGGAAATGCTCGCGCTTGCGGCGCGCATCATCGTTCTTGAACAGGGCCCGTTGACGGCGCTGCCTGACGCGCTCAATGACCTGATGGCGGAGTTCCACGCGCTTCTCCGGCGTCAAGGTCTTCCAGCGCCTGCGGATCTCCCGAATCCGCGCGCGGTTGCGCCGCGCGAGCTTATGGTGGCGCAGAAAACGCTTGAGGGCGAAGGCTTTCAGGGGAGCCTCGCCGCGGCGCACCGAGGTCTCCTGCTGGGGCTGGAGCATCTCGGCGCCGCCGGCCTCGCCGCGGACCTCGACCTGGCCCTCGTCGTAGACGCCGACATGGGTCTGCTCCTCATCTTCGACCTCGACGCCGAACTCCGTGCCGCGCACCGCAACCACGGCCGTGGGGGTGCGCACGCGCAGCTGACGAGTCCCGAGCTTCTCGATCTTAGCCAGGAGCGAACCGAGGGAGAGAAGGAAGCTCGATGAATCCCTCTCCGTGCGCTCCAAGGTGAAGTTCGAATTCTCGCGCAGCGTGACCAGGCTGCCGCCGTCGAAACCGATCTCCGCCCAAGCCTCGGCGGCGGTGACGACGCGGTCGCCCTGATCGAGCGGCATGCCGGCCTCGGCGTCGACCGAATCGGAGCCGTCGGCGGGATGGAGCGCCACCAGGCCGGAAGCCGAGACGATGCGGGCGTCCCAGCGCTCACCCTTCTCCTGCGCGAGGGCCGGCAGGGACAGGGCGGCGGCGAAGGCGAGAGCGGCGGCCGGCTTCTTCATGGCGTGGAGACCTCGACCCTGACGAATTGGTGCTTGCCCATCTGGAGCACGAAAGCGGCGGGAGCGCGGACGGCGTCGTCGGCTAGAACCTTCACTCCGTCGATTTTCACCCCACCCTGAGAAATCAGTCGGCGAGCCTCTCCGCGGGACTTGGCCCCGGCAGCGCGCACGATGATCTCGGACGGCGTCAGCCCCGCCGACACGGCGACGACACGAAGGTCCGTCGGCAGTTCCTTCTTGGAAAAAGTGTTCTCAAAATAGGCCAGGGCCCGGGCCGCGGCGCTCTCGCCGCAAAAGCGCGCGACCAGCAGGCGCGCGAGCGCCTTCTTCATCTTCATCGGATGCCCGACCTTCACTGCCGCAAGATCCGCGTCGCTCAGCAGCTCATAATACCTCAGCATCAGTTCGTCGGAGATCTTCATGACCTTGCCGAACATCTCGTTGGGCGCTTCGTTGAGGGAGATCGCGTTGCCGTAGGACTTCGACATCTTCTTCTCGCCGTCGAGGCCGACGAGGAGCGGCTCCGTCAGCGCGACCTGGGCTTCCTGG
>CAYHNV010000139.1:0-6646 GCA_964358065.1 uncultured Elusimicrobia bacterium
TGACGCTTTTGCCCGATTTTAGAAGCTTTTTAAGCGCTTGGGTCGTCCTGCATACCCTGATCGCCGCGGGGTTCATGGCCGCACTCGCCTATCGTTGGTACGAGGATCGTGGGGCAGCCGCCGGGGCTGCGGTCTTGGCGGGGTTCAATGGATTCTTCATGGCTCGGGTCATGTTCACTCACTGTTTTGCTTCCCAGGCTTGGCTGCCTGCGGCGCTCTATTTCCAGGATCGCGGCTCTCCCGTCGCCATGGGAATTTGCTTGGCGCTTCAATGGCTGGCCGGCTACCCGACGTACTCCTGCCTGACGGCGATGGCCTGTCTGGGTCTTGCCGCGACTCGGGGCCGGACTGGAATGAAAATATTTTTTCAGGGCGGCGTCGTCGCTTTGGGACTTTCCGCCGTCCAATTTATCCCCTTCTTGGAGCTCCTGTTCCACTCAAGCCGCCGCTTGGTTCTCGATCCGTCTTTTGCCGCTCAATTTTCAATTCCATTCGCTCAACTGGCAAGGGAGGTGTTCCTGCCTCAATGGAATCGGTGGAACCCCGGACTCCAGGGGGACCCGGCCATGGTGTATTTTTATATCGGCCCTATCGCCTTGGGCTTGGCTTTGCATGCGCTCGCGCGAGGAGCCCCGAGGGCAAGGCGATTAGGAATCGCTTCGATTATTTTTATTTTTCTCAGCCTGGGAAAATACATCCCCGGTTATCGCTTTTTATTTTTCCTCCATTTTTTCCGCTCCCAGAACAACTGGCTGCTGCTCGCTTCGTGCGCACTGGCTTTGCTGGGCGCCGCCGGGATCGCAAGCCTGAGAAAATATTCATGGAAATGGCTGGCGGTCGGAGCCGTCGCCTTGGATCTGATGATATTCGCTCAACCATCGAAGTCCGCCTGGGGCACGCCGGAGTTCCTGACGGATACGCCCGCCTTGATTCAAAAGCTCTCCCACATTCCCCGTGCCAGGATTTATCACGAAGAGCATTTGATGCGGACTTGGGGGCAGGGCACTCTTAACGCTGAAGAGGATTATCTGCTCATGAAGGATTTCTTGGCCCCCTCATATGGAATGGCTTTTGGAATAGGGGATATCGCCAATTATCAGACCTTGCAATTGAAGACGGCCGAGCAATATCGGCGGAGACTCTCCGAGCCGGATGCTCCTTCCTCGCTATTGAATTCGGCCGGAGCCTCCGCCGTCGTTTCTTTGGCCCCGCAAGCGACTCGAGTGGAGCGCAAACACATCCGCGCCCTCATGAATCCAGACGCGAAGCCGCACATTTTCATTCTGGAAGGTTCCGGGGGAACTCTCCGAATGACGGAAGACCGATCCGGTTATGCGAGCGCCGTGGTCGATGTGCCGCAACCCGCCATGATCGTCTTTTCAGAAGCGGATTATCCGGGGTGGCGAGTTTTATTGAACGGGCGGGAGATCCCCCGGGAGCTTTTTGATGGGATTTTCATGGCGGCGCGGATTCCCGCGGGCCGACATCACATCGTTTTTAAATTCAATCCTCTTTCTTTCTGGCTGGGTCTTGCTCTGACTCTTGGAACGCTTTACTGGATCCTTTCTCGGTTCGCCGTCAAGAGGGAGGTCGGCTCGGTTGGCGTCTGCTCCTGTCCCTGAGCTGAAGGCGCCCCCTTGTTTTCGTCGGCCATGGGGAGATGGTCGACGTAGGTGTACTCGGAGAGCACAGCCTCGTAGCGGTCCACGATCTCCGCAGCCTCACGGGGCTTGAGCGTGCCCGCCTTGACCTGCGCGTCGGCGGCTTCCTTGATCCTCTTGACCAGTTCGTAGTCCGAGTACTGGATCTGGGTGAGCACGTCGCGGATGGTCTGCCCCTGGATGGTCTCCTCGATGTAGTAGCCCTTGGGCTCATCCTCATCCCTGAAGACGTGGACCTCGTTGACGCGGCCGAACAGATTATGGATATCGCCCATGGTCGCCTGATAGGCGCCCATCAGGAAGAAGCCGAGGTAGTACGGACTGCCGTCAAGGGCATGGACGGGGAGGTTGCCGCCGGCCTTGCGGTGAGTGGCGAAGTTCGTGATCTTGCCGTCGGAATCGCAGGTGATGTCCACGACGCTGGCGCGGCGCAGGGGCTCCTCATCAAGCCGGTGCAGGGGCATGATGGGGAAGATCTGGTTGATCGCCCAGGAGTCGGGCAGGGACTGGAAGACCGAGAAGTTGCAAAGATACTGGTCGATGAGGGCTTTCTGCATCTCGAGCAGATCCTCGGAGACGAACTTCGCTTTCGGCAGGAGCTTGCCGATCTCCAGGCAGAGTTTCCAGTAGAGGTTCTCGACCTTGGCTTTGTCCTCCAGGCCCAGATAGCCAAGCTTGAAGAGGGAGAAGGCTTCTTCGAGGTGCTGCTGGCCGTCATGAAAGCTCTCGGCAATATTCTTGGGAGTCAGGTCCTTGAGCGCCTCGCGCAGTTCGCGCACGACCTGGTGCTCATCAGCGCTCATGCGCAGATCGACCGGAGAGGTCCCGGCCTCGATGGTGCCGAAGATATTGGCGACCAACAGCGCGTGATGCGCGACCATCGAACGGCCCGACTCGGTGACCAGGTCAGGTTCGGGGACCTTCTCCTGCTTGCAGACTTCCTGCACGGAGTAGACGACATCAGCCACGTACTCGCGCAGGCTGTAGTTCATGGACGAATCCACCGCGGTGTGCGTGCCGTCGTAGTCCACCCCCAGGCCCCCGCCGCAATCCAGATATTCCACACCCAGTCCCATCTTCCGGAGCTTGGCGTAGTAGCGAGCCCCTTCCTTCACCGCGTCCTTGATGGTGCGGATGTCGCAGACCTGCGAGCCCACATGGAAGTGCACAAGCTTCAGGCAATCGGAGAGTCCCTCGGCCTTGAGGGTCTCCACCACGCCCAGAATCTCGGGCGTGGTGAGGCCGAACTTCGCGAAGTGCCCGCTCGAGGAACGCCACTTGCCGGAACCCTGGGTCTGAAGCTTGACTCGCAGGCCGATCAAAGGCTTCACGCCGCCCTCCCGGGCGGCGCTCAGCAGGAGCTCCAGTTCCGAGAGCTTCTCGATGACGACCACGATCTTGCGGCCGATTTTGAGGCCGAGGACCGCCAGGCGCATCATCGACTCGTCCTTGTAGCCGTTGACGATGGTCAGAGCCTCGGAAGGGTTCAAGGCCAGCACGGCAAGGAGTTCGCCCTTGGAGCCGGCCTCCAGGCCGAACTGGAAGGCGCGGCCGGCGTCGCCGATTTCCTCGACGACCTCGCGCAGTTGGTTGACCTTGATGGGATAGACGCCGAAGTAACGCCCCCCGTAGCCGTGCTCCGCGATGGCCGCCGCGAAGGACTCGTTGATCAGCGTCACGCGCCGGCGCAAGATGTCCTGGAAGCGGATGAGGACGGGCATCTTGATACCGCGCGCGGACACGTCCTCGATGACGTCCATCACGTCGATGGCTCCCTCCGCGACCTTCTTCGGCTGGACGACGACGTGTCCCTTGGCGTTGATGGCGAAGTAGTTCAGGCCCCAGCCCTGGAGGTTGTAGAGTTCGCTGGAATCGTCGAGGGTCCACGGCTTCGGGGCGGGCATAGCGGATTATATACTATCATCCAGGAAGCTCTTTATATATGGTGCTCCTAAAATGAAGGCCATCCTGGCACGCGACGGCTCCGCCGCTCTTGCCGAGGTCCCGGTCCCCGGGATCGGCGCGGGCGAGTTCCTGCTGAAAGTCGAAGTCTGCGGGCTCTGCGGCACGGACGTGATGAAACTGGAAACGCGCGCTCCGGGCGCGGTTCTGGGGCATGAACTGTGCGGCATGGTGTCGCGGGCCGGCCCCGGATCCCGCTTCTCCGTCGGAGAGCGCGTCGTCGTCTCCCATCACGTGCCCTGCCTGGACTGCCGCTACTGCCGCAAGGGCAGCGAGTCCATGTGCCGCCAGTTCAAGGCCACCAACATCTCGCCCGGCGGCTTCGCCGACTTCGTGCGGGTGTCCGCCCTTCACGCCCAGCACGCCGCCTTCCGCGTCCCCGAGGGACTCGACCCCGTCTCCGCCTCGCAGACCGAGCCGCTGGCCTGCGTGCTGCGCAACGTCAAGCGCCTGGAGGCCGGACCGGGAGACGTGATCGGCGTCGTGGGCCTCGGGGCGATGGGGCAGATGACGGGGCAGCTGCTGAAGCTGCGCGGCGCCCACCCCGTGGGCCTGGACCTCGATGCCGTGCGCGCCGCCGCGTTCGCGCGATGGGGAACGGCCGCGACCGACCGCGACAGGTTCATCTCCGCGGGAAGGGCCGCCAGCGATCACTGCGGCTTCGACGCGATCATCTTCTCCGCCGGAACGCCCGCCCTGGTCGCCTCGTCTCTGGAATGGCTCCGGGACGGAGGCACCCTGAACGTGTTCGCGTCCTTCCATCCCGACCCCTTCCTGAAGCTGGACATGAACGCGGTCTACCATCGCGAACTGACGCTCATGTCCTCCTATTCCCCCTCCCTGGTCGATCTGCGCGAGTCCTTCGAACTCATCACCTCCAAACAATTCAACCCGCTCTTCTTGAAGCCGGAACAGTTCCCGTTCTCCGCCTTCGACGACGCCGTCCGAGCCGTGAAGACCCGCAAGACCTTGAAAGCCGTCCTGGTGCCGGGATGAACCGCCGGATCATCTTCCACGACCCCCGGGACATCCGCCTCGAAGAGCACCCAGTCCCCGCGCCCGGCCCGGGCGAAGTCGTCGTGAAGCTGGGCGCGGCCCTCACCTGCGGCACGGACTTCAAGGCCTACCGCCAGGGACATCGCGTGCTCCTGGGCAATTATCCCTCGCCCTTCGGCCACGAATTGGCCGGGACCGTGTCGGCCGTCGGCAAGGGCGTGAGGACGGCAAAGGAAGGCGACCGCGTCGTGGCGGCCAACTCGGCGCCAGTGGACGATTGCTTCTGGTGCCGCAACGGACAGAATCACCTCTGCCCGAACCTGAAGCTCCACAACGGAGCCTACTCCGATTACGACATCATCCCCGCGCACATCGTAAGCCATAACCTCCATGCCCTGGCCGCGGGGGTCCCCTTCGAGGTCGGCGCCCTGGCCGAGCCCTTCGCCTGCGCCATCCACGCCGCGGAGATCAACGCGGTGCACACGGGGGAGACCGCGCTCATCATCGGCGCGGGGCCCATGTCCCTCTTCCTGATCCACGCCCTGCAGGCGCTCGGTGCGCGCATCGGCGTGCTGGGTCGCGCCCATGCGGCCCTCGCGGCGTCCCGGTCCGCCGGCGCCGAAGCCGTCTTCTCCGCGCTGGACGGCCTGGTCGAAGAGGCCGTCCGCGCCTGGTCCGACGGACGCGGACCGGACCATGTCTTCGAGGCCGTGGGCACGCCGGAGACCTACCTCCAGGCGGTCGCACTCGTGCGCGACGGCGGCAAGGTCTGCCTGTTCGGCGGCTGCGCCCATGGGGCCCTCGTCCCGTTCGACGTCCACCGCATCCACTACAAACAGATCACTCTCCACGGCGTGTTCCACCATAATCCGCGCCACTTCAAGGAAGCCGCGCGGCTCCTGTCCGAGGGGAAGGTCAAGACCGGTCTGCTCATCAAAGGCGAGGTGAAACTCGAAGACATTCCCGCCTTCTTCGCCGCCAACGCGGACAAATCCATCCCCAAGGCGGTGGTCATGCCATGAGCAAAGCCGACGACCTCCGCTTCCTTCATCGGGCCCTCGCTCTCGCGCGAAATATCTCCCCGCGAGACGTCTCCCCCAACCCGCGCGTGGGCTGCGTGCTGGTCAAAAACGGTCGTGTCATCGCGCAAGCCGCGCACCTCCGGTTCGCAGGCCCGCACGCGGAGCCTCAGGCCCTGGCTCAGGCGGGCAGGCGCGCGCGCGGAGCCACGGCCTATGTCACCATGGAGCCATGCTCTCCCTTCAAGGGAAAGAAGACCCCGTCCTGCGCCGTAGCCCTGGCCCGAGCGGGTGTCAGCCGCGTGGTCTGCGCCACGCTCGACCCCAACCCGTCGGTGGCGGGCCGCGGCCTCCGCCTACTGCGTCGCGCGGGAGTCAAGACCGAACGCCTCCCCCTTCGAGACGAGGCGGAGAGCCTCAACCGAGCCTTCTTCTCGCTGATGCGCCGCAGACGCCCCTGGGTGGTGATGAAAACCGCCCTCTCGCTTGACGGCAAGGCCGCCGCAACCTCGGGCCGCTCGCGCTGGGTCACCGGAGCCAAGGCCCGCGCGGCGGTCCACGCGATGCGCGCCGGGTTCGACGCCATCCTGGTCGGCGCCGGGACCGTCCGGGCCGACGACCCGGCCCTCACCGCCCACGGCGCGGGCCCCGACCCCCTGCGCGTGGTCCTCGCCGGCCGCAAGCCCCTGCCGCGCCGCGCCCGGATATTCGCGGGCCGCTCTCCAGCGCTGATCTGCCGCGCGCGCGGCACGGCGCAGCGCTTAGAGCAAATCGCGTATGTACCAGGTCAAGGAAATTTTCTACACGCTGCAAGGCGAAGGCATGAACGCGGGGCGGCCCGCCGTGTTCTGTCGCTTCGCCGGCTGCAATCTGTGGAGCGGGCGGGACGAGGATCGCGCCGACGCCGCCTGCCGCTTCTGCGACACCGACTTCGTCGGCGGCGACAAATATGTCGACGCGCAGGGCTTGGCCGAGGCGGTGCGGGCGGTGGGCGGCGCCACCCGCTAT
>CAYHNV010000140.1:0-6632 GCA_964358065.1 uncultured Elusimicrobia bacterium
CCGAAGGGACGAAGTTCAAAGACCCGGTCACGCTCACCTTGCCCTACAGCCCGGAGTTGATCGCGCTTCAGAAAATCGACGCGAAGGATCTCCAGGTCCGCTACTGGAATCGCGACAAGTCGAAGTGGGAGGACCTGGAGTCGGTCGTCGATCCCAAGACCCGCACGGTCAAGGCCAAGACCACGCATTTCTCGCTGTATCAGGTCTTCTCGGGCACGGTCTCGGCGGCCGCGTTCGTGCCGTTGGCTGCCGACGCGACCTTCACCTTCCGCGACGCCTACGCCTTCCCGAACCCCGTGCGCGGAGTAGGCACGGCCACGATCCGCATCCAGACCGGCCAGGCCGACTCGGTCGAGGTACGGGTCTACGACGTCTCGGGACGTAAAATACACTCGTCCTCGAACTTCTCGCTCAACACGAACTTCGATGACGGCAACGGCAAAGGGCCGCAGTACACCTACGATCACGTCTGGGACATCTCGGGCGTCGGCTCGGGGGTCTATCAGTACGTCATCACCGCGAAGAAGGCCGGACAATCCGACATCCATAAGACGGGGCGCGTCGGGGTCGTGAAATGAAAACGATAAAACTCGCCGCTCTACTCGTGCTCGCCTCCCAGGGCTCATGGGCGGCGGAGACGGCGTCGTTCCTTGACATAGGCGTGGGCGCGCGGGCCTTAGGGATGGGCGGGGCCTACACGGCGCTGGCCGATGACGCGAACTCACTTTACTGGAACCCGTCCGGACTCGCCAAACTCGACAACCGCGAGTTCACGGCCAGCCACGCCGAACTGTTCGAAAGCACGCGCCTCGACTTCCTGGCCTACGCGCACCCAACCTCGCAGGGCACGTTCGCGGCGGGGCTGACTTACCTGAGCCAGAACAAGATCGACGGACGCGACAACCTGGGACGGAGGACGGCGGGTTTTGACGCCTCGGACGCCGCCCTGAGCTTGGGCTATGCCCGCAAGCTCGAAATGGCCGACCTGGGCGCGACTTTTAAGTACCTGCGCAGCCACATCGGCTCATCGGAGGCCCAAGGCGCGGCAGTCGATCTCGGCGCTAAGCGCGCGTTCGACCGAGTGAGCGTGGGTGCGGCACTGCGCAACCTGGGCCCCGGCCTCAAGTTCCAGGACCAGCGCAACGACTTGCCGCTGAGGCTGGCCGTGGGTGCCGCCTACAAGTTCGCGGGCGGACACGCGGCGGCCGGAGAACTCGTCAACGGGCCGCGCGGCGCCGGGACGAACGGCTCCGTCGGCGGCGAGTTTCAGGCCGTCAAGAACCTCTACCTGCGCGCGGGCTACACGACCCAGACCGCGATCACCGGCGGCTCGGGCTTCGACGCGGCGCGCGGCCTCACGATGGGCTTGGGCCTGCGCAACGAGAGGTGGAGCCTCGACTACGCCGTGCTTCCCACGGGCGAACTGGGACGCTCGCACCGCTTCAGCTTCGGCGCGCGCTGGTAGTCGGCTCGAAGCAGGAGCGAACGCCCGCCGAAACGGCGACGGCCATCACCAAGCAGCCGAAAATCTGGACGGCCGCGCCCAGGCCCACGTCATGGATGAGCAGGCCCGTCGTCTCAAGCAGGTAGGTCCAGTCGTGAACGCCCCCGGCCACGAGGTCCAACTGTTGGGCCCTCGCGTCGGCGACGTAATGGCCGATGCCGAGGAAGTTCTGGCCGAGCCAGAATAGGGCAACGCAGGCCGAAAGCCTCTCCCCGCGCTTGAGGAGGTGGAGCATGGCCGCCCCGGGCAGGAGCAACTGCATCAAAGTCCCGCCCGCGACCATGATGAAGCGCACACCCAGCACGCCGAAGATGATGTGGCCTCCCTCGTGGAAGGCCAGGTTCACGAAATCGGGCAGCCAGAATGCGCGTATGAGCCACTGCCTTGCCGGGACCATGAGGGCGAACAGCAGGACGGCGGCGGCGACATAGGGCGGCGTCCAGAAGGGGGGCGCGGCCGCGGCGGGCGGCTGAGAGGCTGGAATCTGGTGCGCGGACGCAACCTTCTTGCTCAGAACTTCGTAGCAGACCTGGCAGAACGCGGCGCCGGCGGCGTTAGCGTTCCCACAGGACGGGCAGTTCATATGAGGAGAGGATGCCGTTGCGGGCCAATCTTGTCAAGGCGTGTCCGGCCAAATATCCAGCCGAAACTCCGCTCAACGAGTCTGGGTCTTTTTACCCGTATCGATTCGGGCCCATTGCCCCAGGTAAATGACAACTCCGTCATCTATCCTCAATGTAGAGGTTGCCTTGTAATCGCTGGGATTGGCCAGCGGGTATCCACGGTCCGACCGTAATCGGACCTCGCCAGGGGAATCTGGAAGCGCTTTCCGTTTGAGCGCCCACCAGGTTCCCCTGTTTGTTTAGAGGGGTGCCGGGAGTCGAGGGGGGAACAAAAGCAATGACGCAGATAGAAGCGGCCTTGAAGGAGTTCAACCTGGTCCTTGAGCGCAAGGACCTGGAGGAGATATTCTCCCGTCTCGGAGCGGAGCGGGACTGGCATCGCCTCGCTGAAAGGGTCTCCCAACTCAATAAGCTTTGCCGTCCGATGGGAGTGGACCTTATCCTGCGCCGCGATAAGCGCGACCTGCGTGTCTGCTTCGCGAGCCTCGAAGGCCTGCACTCGGCGATTCGGGCGCTCGCCGAGCGCCGCGGCTACATCCAGAAGTCCTTCGCCGCGGCACTCCAGTCCAAGTCCGCTTTCGTGATCGACCGCCGCTGTGTGCCGCCCAAGCTCCTGGAGACCCAGCGGACGCTCCTTAAAGAAATGCTCGCTCGCGATCTCGGGGCCTTTGGGCGCCTCGACATCGACTCGGTCCTGGTTGAGGTCCCGGCGGCGGGACAAGCGAAGGGCGCGACGCTCTTCTCCGCGGCGGCCGCCGCCTTACCTGGATGTCTTCTTGTGACCGGCGAGGGGGGCAGCGGCAAGACGACGCTCCTCTATATGCTCCTTAGCCGTTGGAACAGCCTGGGCCGCAAGCTGGGCAGCCGCACGCCGATCTATCTCCCGGCCAAGCATCTTCATTTTGACTGGGGCCGCCCATGCGCGACTTGGGAGGCGATACCCGGAGTCGATGCGCACATGGCGGAGCGCCTCGCGGAGGCGTTCGAGGACGGTCGGCTCGTTCTACTGATTGACGGCATCAACGAGAACCCGGCCTGCACCGACTTCGCCAATCCGGCCGTCCAGGCTTTCTGGCGGACGGCCGCCAAGAACTCCTGCGTCATCACCTTGCTTCCGGGCTACTATCACACGAACCTCAGGATCAGTCCTCTTGAAACCATCTTCCGCGGCAAGTTGAAACGGCTGGAGGTCCCGGCCTGGGGGACCGCGCAGTATCGCGCGCTGTTCGAGAATCTCGCGATCGCGGCGGGCGGCTCGCGCAGCTCGTCGCTCCCGGGCATGGCCGGCTACCTCAACAAGCTCTCGGTTGAGGAATGGCAGAAGAGTTCGAGCCTGATACGGTTCACTCCGTTGACGGGCCTCGCCTGCGCCAATTTCTTCGCCAGCAATCAGGCCATGCGCCTGCCGAAGAACGAGTACGAGCTCATGGAGCACATGACCTCGTTCCATCTGCGGCATGAAAGCATCAAGGGGACATCTTCGTTCTCCCACGACACCGCTCTCGGCCTGCTGACGAAGCTCGCCTGGCGCGCCTATACGGAGGGCAACGGCGGCCAGTCGTACACTTTGCCCTTCGAGACCGTGGCCCGCATCATGAAGGAGCACTATCCGCACCTTGAGGAGCACGGCTCGGAGATTCTCTCCACTCTCGGCCATCTTCCTTACCTGGAATACAGCCCCGCCAATTCGGCGGTCTTCATGAACCAGCACTTCACGGACTATCTGGTGGCCCGCAAGGTGCTCCAGACCTTCCTCGCGGGGGACTCCAAGTCTCTGCGCGAGGTAATGTCGATTCCTTGGCAGTACATGCATATGTCTCGCTACTACTTCCAAGGCATCCGTTGCCTCGACGCCGCGCAGAAGCAGCGCTTCCTCCATGTGAGCCGGGCCACGTTCCAGGCGGTGTGGCAGGAGTACCTGAAGGACCGGAGCTTCCTCCAGGCGGTGGCGCTCGCGTACATCCTTCAGCCGCTGGGATTCCTGGATATGGATGAGGCGCGCGACTTCCTGCGGCAAGTCTACACGCAGGCCGAGGACAAGGGCGAATTCGTGCTGATGTCGTGCGCGATCGGTTCGGCCTGGGGAGAGGACCACGGCGGCCTTGAGAAGTATGTCCAGCGTATGCGCGCGGACGGCGAGGCCGCGAAGTTTAATCTCAATGTTTACCTATTCTTTAGACGACAGGACCGGCTCAGGCTCGATATCGAGAACTTCAAGCCCGAGCTGATCGGCGAATGGAGCGCGACGGCGGACTGGCTGCTTGAGTGCATGCTCCGCAAGGACTGGGATTTCTACCCGCTGCGCCTGCTCTACGCTTTCACCGTCTGCAACTTCCTCAAGACCATGGGCTCCGGGCCCTTTGAACTGCCCGTCGGGACGAACTTCGGCGTCGGCGACGCCAACCGCCGCCGCGGGCAGTTGGCTCAGGTCATGTCCGCCTGGGAGGACGATTCCCTGATGAGGACAAGCCCGCTCATGCGGCGTCAGGTGGACGATTTACGCTCGTTGGTCAAAAAGTTAAAGTTGAACGGAGGAGAAGCACATGACGCAAAAGAAAAAGTCGTACGCAAAGTCGGGCAGGAAGTTCCAGCTTAAACGGCTGCCGCGCAAAGTCGAGAGAATGCAGCTCCTCGGCAACGTCTAGCCGATAAAAGCCTCGCCTTCGGGCGAGGCCCAATTTGAAAACCTCATGAAACAGTCCGGCTTCATCGCGCGCAGTCGTCGCCTGCTCACGGATCATCCACGCTTCGCGTGGCTGTTCGCGGGGCAGGGGCTCGCCTACCTGAACATCGAGATGTGGTATGTGGTCATGCCGCTGCTCGTCCTGCGGTTCAGCCACTCGCCGCTGTGGATGGGGGTCATTTCGACCTCGGGCTTCCTGCCGATGCTCGTGTGCAACGCGCCTGCCGGCTTGTGGGTGGACCGGACCTCACCCAAGACGGTCATGCTCGTCTCGGCGTTGGCGCGCGCCGGCCTCTTCGCGGCGCTGGCGCTCCTGGGCCTGGCAGGGGCGCTCACCTTGCCGAAGCTGACATTGAGCTGCTTGGCGCTGGGCTTCTTCGGCGTGGCCCATAATGCGGCCAAGCGGGCCATGATCCCGCGGCTCATCGCGGCCGACGATATCGCCCTTGCCAACTCCCTGGACGAGGGGAACTTCGGCTTAGCCGAGATGGTCGGCACCTTGGCGGGAGGGCTCGTCATGGCCGCCCTGGGACCGTACTGGGCCATGCTCATCCAGGCGGCGCTCCTCATCGGCAACGCCCTGGCCGTGCTCAAGCTTGATGAGGAGATCCCCGCTCGGCCGAGAACGGTCGATAGCCACTCCCTCCGTGAGGGCTTTACCTTCTTCCTGGTGAAAAAGACGCGCAACCAGGCGCTCCTGTGGACCACCGTCCTCGGCTTCCTGGTCTTCGGGGCCAGCATGACCTTCTTCAGCTTCCAGGTGTTCTACTACGGCTCAGCACTTCAGGCGGACTCGAGCACGGTCGGCTGGATGGTCTTCGCCGTGAGCGTGATCGGCTTTGTCGGCTCGATCTCTACCGGAGCCTGCATCGAGCGCTTCGGCGTCGGCCGGACCATGCTGCTGTGGTGCGCGGTCATGAGCGCGGGGCTGTTCGTGGTCGGACTGACCTCGGCGCGCGTGCCGGTCATTATAGGGGCCGGTCTGGTCCTGGCCGGGGCCAAGGCGCTTCGCGGGACCTTCAGCACGCTCCTCCACTGGTTCGTCCCGCGCGAGCTCATGGGCCGCGTCGGCGGCGTGTTCTCGACCTTCGCGGAAGGCGCCGCGGTCTTCGCAGCACTCGGCGCCGGCGCGCTCGCGAAGGTCGTCGGCTTGCCGGCCACGTTCCTCGTCGCCGGCCTTGCCGGCGTCGCCTGTTGCCTGATCTGCCTCGCCAGCCCGCTTCGGACCCTCAACGCGAAGGTCCCGTCCGAGGCCCAGGATGGCGAAGTCCTCATCCCGGCGGAGATCGCCAGTGCCTGAGAAGCTGAGGCGCTCTTCGACGCTGTCCCTCTATTGGGAGCGCGAGGGGCTTGTCTGTGAGGACTACCTCACCCACGAGCGGGCGTCTCTCACACCCGATTTAGTCGATTTGTTGGAGCGGTTCTCGAAGCCGACGAACCCCGAGCGCGTGATTCTCGGCATGGACGAGAAGCCCGCGCAGGTGCGTCAAGCCATCCGGCAGCTCCAGGCGCTCGGCTTCTTGAAAAGGGGGGAGGACCCGGCCGAGAAGTGTCTGGCGCGCTGGCATTGGGGACACGCGGCCAAGCAGTACCTGCTCGGCACGAAGGATGCCCATCAGTTCCTCCCTCGTCCTCAACGGCTGGCCTACGCCAAGGGGCTGCTTAAGAAGTCGCGCCAACCGGCGCTCTACAAATCCTACCCGAAACGCCCCAAAGTGCAGCTTGATAGACCCGCCGCCTACGCCTCGGAGTCCAACAGCACTCTCGCCGCCTGAGCGCGAATGAGAAGTGATCGATTTCTGTTAACGAAAACTGACAGGGC
>CAYHNV010000141.1:0-6531 GCA_964358065.1 uncultured Elusimicrobia bacterium
TTGAGCTGGTGGACGATGGCGTGGTAACTGTCGGGCTCCTTTCCCAGGGCCGCGATGGCGGCTTTCATGCGCGGCACGTAGCCGTGGTGGTCGGCGCCGAAGATGTCGATGACGCGCGTAAAGCCGCGGTCGTACTTGTCCTTATGGTAGGCGATGTCGGGCAGGAAATAGGTCGGCTTGCCGTCGCGCTTGACCAGGACGCGGTCTTTATCATCAGTCGAGCCCTCCGCGGCCTGCGTGCCAAGCCAGACGGCGTCGTCCTTCTCGAACACCATGCCGCGCGACTTCAGATAGTCCAGGGTCTTGGGCACGGCGCCCGAGGCGAACAGCTCGCTCTCCAGATACCAACGGTCGAAATGGGTGTCGAAGGCTTTCATGTCGTCGCGGTGGGAGGCGAGCAGGGCGTCCATCGCGTAGCGCCCCCATTGCTTCGCGTCCCAGGCCTCGTGTCCGGCGGGCGCGGCCTTCGCCAGGTCGAGGAGGTATTCGCCCTGATAGCCCTTCTCGGGGACCTTCGCGGCCTCTCCATTGGACTGCTTGTAGCGCGCCTGGATGGATTCTCCGAGCAGGACGACGCGGTCGCCGCCGTCGTTGACATAATACTCGGCCGCCGCCAGGCGGCCGAGTCTTTTCATGATCCTGACCAGGCTGTCCCCGAGGGTCGCCCCGCGTCCAGACGCCATGTGGAGAGGTCCGGTTGGATTGGCGGACACGAACTCGATGAGGACCTTCGTCTTGGGCCCGCCCTCGTCGGCGCCGTAGGATCCCGGCGCGAGCGTGATGGCTTTCAGATTGGCGCACAGCGCCGTCTGCTTGATCATGATGTTCACGAAGCCGGGAGGCGAGGCCTGGGCGCTTTCGACTTCGGGGACCTTGGACAGGCGCTCGGCCAGAGATCGGGCCAGCTCCAGGGGATTCTTCTTGGCGGCCTTCGCCGCGGCCAACGGCCAGGGCAGGCACAGGTCCGCCTTCACATGCGCGGGCGGCGCGTTGACCGCGAGGTTCTCGGGGAGGGGGACGTCCGCGGACTCCGCCCATTGGCGGGCTTGATAGGCGAGCTTCTTGCGCAAGGCGGCGACGATCATGGGTTCTGCGCAGCGGCCGCGGCGGCGACGCCCGTGAGCCGGCGCACTGTGCTCGCGTCGTGCGCGACGGCATAGGCGTCCTCGGGCTCGACGAGGTTCTGCTTGATGAGGAACGCCAGGTACTGGTCCATGGCGATCATCCCGTGCTTGGCCCCCGCTTCCATGGCCCCGTAGATCTGATGGGTTTTGCCCTCGCGGATGAGGTTGGCCACGCCGGTCGTCACGCGCAGGAACTCCCGCGCGCAGACGCGCCCGCCGCCCTTGCGCGGCAGGAGCTGCTGGCAGACCACGGCTTGGAGGACCGTCGAGACCTGCAGGCGAACCTGCGCCTGCTGGCCGGCCGGAAAAACGTCGATGATGCGGTCGATGGTGGAAGGGGCGTCCTGGGTGTGGAGCGTGCCGAAGCAGAGGTGCCCCGTCTCGGCGGCGGTGATGGCGAGTTGGATGGTCTCCAAATCCCGCATCTCGCCGATGAGGATCACATCGGGGTCCTGGCGCATGGAATGGCGCAGGGCCTCGGAGAAGGATTTCGTCGAGGTCCCGACCTCGCGCTGGAGCACGATGGAGTTTTTGTCCTCGTAGACGAACTCAATGGGATCTTCGATGGTCAGCACATGCGCGTTGTGCTTGGCGTTGATGCTCTCGATGAGGCAGGCCAGGGTCGTGGACTTGCCCGAGCCCGTCGGGCCGGTGACCAGCACCAGGCCGCGCGGCAGATCGACGAGATTGGCGATGGCGGGCATGAGGCCGATCTCGGCCGCGGTCGGGATCTTGGTCGGGATGGCGCGGAAGACCGCTCCGAGGCCGTTCTTCTGGCGGAAGACATTCAGGCGGAAGCGCGAGGACCCGGGAACGGTCACGGAGCCGTCCAGCTCCCAGCGCTCCTCGAAGCGGGCGCGCTGGGCTTCGCTCAAGACTGAGTAGATCATGCGCTCGCATTCCTCGGCGGAGATCGCGCTTGAGCCGGGCAGGGGGATGATCTTGCCGTGGAGGCGCGCCATTGGAGGCTTGCCCACGGCTAGATGCAGGTCGCTGGCCCCGGACTGCGCGACGGCTTTGAGGACCTCGATTAATTCCGCCACGCGACTCTCTTGGCGTCATCGTTGAGCTTTTCTAAATCATAAAGCTCGCGCGCTTCAACCGTCATCAGGTGGACCATGAGACCGCCGAAGTCGAGCACGCGCCAGGAGTCGGATCGGGGGCGCGATCGCCGGTGCAGCCCAAGCCCCGCGTGGTGCAAGCTCTCCTCGACATGATGCTCAAGGGCCTCGAGGTGCGGCCGCGAGAGGGCGGTGGCGATGATGAGGTAGTCGACGAGCGTGCTGGTCTTGCGCACGTCAAGGATGACGACCTGCTCGGCCTTCTTCTCATTGATGGCTCGTGCGGCGCAAACAGCGAGGGTCTTAAAAGTTCGAGCCATGGCTCCGGGCCCTCAGGCGCTCTCGGAGCGCCTCATCATTGCGGAAATCAAGATTCTCGAGCGCGGAGGTCAGCAGGCGAGCCACCGTGCCCAAGGTGCGGGCCGCCTCGGCGCGTTTGGCGTCGTCAAGAGGCGCCTGCGCGCGGAAACGCAGGAGGGCCAGCTGGCGCTTGGGCGCGCGCAGGACCAGCACGAGGGTCTTCTCGTCGGACCAGGACTCGCCCCCCCCCGGCCAGGGCGCGGGGTCGGGGCCGTCCGGGCCGAGGCTCTCGCCGCGGCGGGCGACCAAGTCCATCTCGTCTTCGAAGACGTTGTAGGCGCGGGCCTCCGCCGACCACTCCCCCTCTAGATGCGGCAGGACCCGGTCGAGGGCCCGGGTCAGAAGTTCCTTGGGACCGGAAACTTTCGTGAGCAAGAGCTGCGAGAGGTCATAGAGGAGGGCGACTTCGTCGGAGGTCCGGCGCAGGCGCCTTGATTGCACCTGGACGAGTTCGGCGAAAAACGCCATAGCCAGGTGAGCGTCGGACTCAAGCCAGCGTTTGAGATCCGCGCGCTTGAGGCTGAGGAGTTCGGTGCGGCCCTTCGCGTAGGCGCCGGCCGATCTTGGAATGTCGTCGAGCAGAGCCATCTCGCCCACGCAATCTCCGGGTCCGACGGAGGCGATATCCTTCTCTCCGGCGTCGGCCAGACGTTTAGTGATGCGCACTCGGCCGGAGGCTACGAAGTAGAGGCCGTCGCCGCGGGTGCCCTCGGCGAAGACCTGCGCGCCTTCTTCGAGGGTCATGGGTTCCAGGTACAAGGACAGGGCCTTCAGGCGCTCCTCGGAGTATTGGTTGAAGAGTTCGAGCGAGCGGAGCAGCCGGAGTTGTTCGTTCGTGTCCATCTACATGAGCGACGCGCCGCTGCGGCCGGTGATGCCGGCCAGCTGCTTGAAGGTCTCCGGGTTGCCGGCGCGGTTGAGCGCCTCCTCTGGGTTGACCAGGCCTTGCCGGACGAGTTCGGCCAAAGCCTTGTCCATGGGGACCATTCCGTGCTTGGCGCCGGTGTCGATGGCGCCGTAGATCATGTGCGTCTTGCCTTCGCGGATCAGATTCGAGATGGCAGGGGTCATGATCATTATCTCGCGGGCGGCGATGCGGCCCTCGCCGTCCTTGCGAGTCAACAGCTGCTGGCAGACGACGGCCTGCAGGACGACGGCCAGTTGGACGCGCACCTGGGACTGCTGATGCGGGGGGAAGACATCGATGATGCGGTCGACGGTGGAAGGGGCGTCCTGGGTGTGCAGGGTGCCAAAGCACAGGTGGCCCGTCTCGGCGGCGGTGATGGCGAGCTGGATGGTCTCTAAATCCCGCATCTCGCCGATGAGGATCACATCGGGGTCCTGGCGCAGGGCGGACTTCAGCGCCGCGGAGAAGGACTTCGTGTTCTGGCCGATCTCGCGCTGGCGGAAGATGGCCTTCTTGGATTCATAGACGAACTCGATGGGGTCCTCGACGGTGAGGATGTTGTCGGAATATTTGGTGTTGATGAGCTCCATGATCGTTGCCAGCGTGGTGGACTTGCCCGAGCCTGTCGGGCCCGTGACCAGGACCAGGCCGCGCGGCAGGTCGGCCAAGTCCGTGATGGACTTTGACAGGCGCAGCTGTTCGGGGGTGGGGATCTTGGAGTTGATGACGCGCATGACGGCTTCGACGCCGTTCTTCTGCAGGAAGACATTCACGCGGAAACGGGCCAGGCCGGAGACGGAGAATGAGCAATCCAGTTCCCAGGTCTCCTCGAACTTGGCGCGCTGTTCCTCGTAAAGGATGGAGTAAATGAGGCGCTTGGATTCCTCGGCGCCGATCTTTGGGAAGCCGGGGACCTCGGATATCTCGCCGTTGAGGCGCATCAGAGGGGGCTTGCCGATGACGAGGTGGATGTCGCTGGCTCCAGACTGGGCGGCGGTCTTCAGTACTTCGACGAGTTCCATGCGATGATCTCCTTGCAGTCGGCGCCGAGTTCGACGCTCACGTCCACGGCGCGCGACGGATTTAGGCGGGTGGCGATACGGGCCGCGGGGCAGGAGAGCGCGGCCCGAACCTCGGCGGCCCGCCGGAAGTCTCCCACCCTGTCATAGACCAGAGTCCGGGCGCGCGTTTGTGTCTTGCCCATGGCCATGACGTCGATGCCCCTCAATCTCAGCATTTTTGAAGCACGGGAGGCGAGGCCGTCCTCGTCCGTGCCGTTGAGCGTCTCGACCGTGGTCGCCTTGCCGTCGGGCGGACGCTCCTCGCCCGAGAGAATCCTTCCCAGGAGGTCGACAGCCGCCGGGCCTTCAGGCAGGATCGCGGGCTGCAGGCGTTCCACCGGCACGCGTCGCAGTTCCACGGCGAGGATGAGCGGGTCCAGCGCGCCGCGCAGCAGAGAGAGCCAAGCTCGGGGGGAGCGCGTGCGGGCCTTGAGCGCGCGGGAGGCCTCCACCGCCGGCTCATCTTGCGCCGAGAGGGGGGGGGTCATGACCTGGAGGCGGGTCGACGTGGAGGGTGGAGATGCGGGGGAGAGCTCGGCCAGGAGTCGCATGGCCTGCTCCTGGGCGGCCTGCGGTGAACCGGGAATGTGCAGGACCGACAGGTGCCGGCGCGCCGGGTCGTAGACCGCCAGGTGAAATGACGGCACGCAGGCGAGCCCGGTCTGGCGGGCTTCCATCCAGGCCGACCAGGGACGCGCGTCCCGTATGTGCGCGGCCAGTTCCGAGCCGTTCTCGGCCCAGGCGGTGCCCAGTGCCGCGGCCAGGGCCAAGGCCGCCAGGACGCGCTCGACGATCACCGCGCGGCGAGGCGGTTCCATAGGGAGATGGTGAGCGGGTGGAGCCAGGCTCCGCGTGCGAGCGCGTGCGCGAGCTTGTCGGCCACGCAGCGTTTGAGGGCGGCGTCGAGGTCCGTAAAGGCCAGCGCGCGGGTCGCCGTCGCGCGGTGATGGCGGCGGTCGAAGGCGCAGGCGTCGGCGACATAGATGAGCCTGTCGAGCAGTCCCATCTCGGGGTCGCCCAGCGTGTGCTTGCGGATGGCCGAGAGGACCTTGAGGTCCGTGACGCCGAACTCGCGGCGTGCCAGGTCCTCGGAGATGTGGGCGTGCAGGAGCAGGGGCTGGAGGTCGGCCGTCAGGCGCAGTTGCGGGACCTTCAGGCGTCGCTTGCGGGAGTACTCGGCCATCCGGGGGATCGACATCCTGCGTCCGATGGCGTGCAGGAGTCCGGCCAGGCGCGCCTGGCCGGAGTCGGCTCCGTGGCGGCGCGCGAGGGCCGACGCAAGCGCTGCGACGTTCAGCGTGTGCGCGCAGCGCGAAGGCGAGAGGGTTTTCTTGAGGCTATCGAGGAGGTCCAGGTTGTAAAGGTCGAGACGTCGCGCTTCGGCCAGGACCTCGGGGTAGACGGCGTTCGAGCAGTCTTCGCCCAGCGCCAAGGCGCTGCGCAGTTCGGTCGAGGAGATGTCCGGCAAGCGCCCGGCCAGTTTCCGGAAATGCGGGGGCGTCGGAAAGTTCTTCCCCGGCCGAGGCCCGTACCACCATGTCGCCAGGCGTTTGAGGCGCGTCGGGTCCTTCCACTTGGAGAACGAGGCGGCTGCATCCTGGCCGCAGACGAAATGGAACTCCCCGTCGGGATCGAGGGCCTTGAGGCGCGACAGGGTCTCGACGGTGTGGACGGGCCGCTGAGCCCGTGCCTCGGACATGTCGATGCGCGCGATGCGCCGCCAGCGCGAGGGAAGACGCTTGAGCACCCCAAGTCTGGCCAGCTCCGCGCGCGCGGCGGCGGGGGCGGAGGGCGCTGCCTTGAGCGGCGCGTGGCAGGCGGGCACGACCAGGATGCGGTCCGGGCGCACGCGCTTGGCCGCGGCGCGCAGCAGGGCCGCGTGGCCGCGGTGCGGGGGGTCGAAGCTTCCGCCGAAAACGAGGGTCTTCATGGCTGTGGACATTCTAGATTATATCGACGAGCCGGACCGAAACTCGCGCCGGCGCGGGATAGTTTTGACACGCGTCCGTCTTGACAAC
>CAYHNV010000142.1:0-6525 GCA_964358065.1 uncultured Elusimicrobia bacterium
AGGGCGGCGGCCATCTCCGACTCGGTCTTTCCCACCCCCGAGAAGACGGTCTTCGACGGCGGAAATCCCGCCCGTGCCGCCCGCAGGAGTTCGCCCCCCGAGACGATGTCCGCTCCGGCTCCCGCGTGCGCCAGCACGCGGCCCAGGGCGCGGTTCGGGTTGGCCTTGAGGGCGTAGCAGATGAGGACCTCTCTCCTCGTGAAGGCCCGGCGCAGGGCCGACAGGCGGTCTCGCGCGATCGCGGCGGAATAGACGAAGAGCGGCGTGCCGTAGCGCCGAGCCAGAGAGCGCGCGGACACGCCCCCCAGGTCCATCACTTCTTCTTCACCGCCGTCTTCTTGGCGGCCGCCGCGCGGCGGGCGGCCTCGCGCAGGGCGGACGGGGCCTTGGGGTCCTTCGGGTCGGCCTTCAGCACGATCTCCCAAGAGGCTTTTGCCTCCTCCCAGCGCCCGAGCTTTTGGAAAGCCGTGGCCAGCCCCGTGTGCACGCGCTGGAGCGCAATGCCGGACAATTCCGCGTTAACGGCGCCGCAAAGCGCAAAATGATCCGCCGCGTCCTGATACTTGCCCGCCTCCAACGCGATCTGCCCGAGGTAGAACTCGGCGCGACGCGCAAAGTCCCCACCATAGGTCTTCAATTGGCCGAAGGAGGCCAAAGCCCGGTCCATGTTCTTGGCCCCCCACAGGCTCAGGCCCATGTTCTCCTCGACAATCGGGTCTTGAGGGTCCAGGAACTTCAGCCGCTCGTACTCGCTCAGGGCCTCCGGGAACATCCCCAAGCGGTAGTAGAGCTTGGCCGCCAGCAGCCGGACCTCCCTATCCTCGGGATAATGGCGCAGGAAGCGCTTGTACTCGGTCAGAGCGAACGGGAAGAGACCTTCTTCCTGATACATGATCCCGAGACAGTAAAAGATCCTGGGATCGAGCGCACCCAGGTCGCGCGCCTCCTCGAGGGCGCCGATGGACTCCACATAGGAGTCGCTGCCCTTATCAAAGAGGAGCGTGCCCAACTCGACGAGGGCCGCGATGTCCTGCGGGTTTGCTTGAAGCCGGTCCTGAGCCCCCGCGATCTGCGCAAGCAACTGCGGCGGCGGAGGGAAGTCCATGCGCCGCCTCGGCATCGGGGTGTCGCGCAGCATCCACCACAATGCCCCGAAGAGCACCGCGATGGAGAATCCCGCCAGCCCCGCGAACGCGCGCCCATTGAGCCAGTCCCACCCGAACCTCCACGGGGCGCGCACGGGCTTCAGGCGAGACTCTTCAGCGACCCGGGACGTCAACCCTCTTTCTCCGGAGACAGCAGTTGGCCCAGCGTCAGCGGCGGCGGGGCCTTCATATACTGTGCCGCGCGTTTGCGGTCGTGGATCTCGCTGAACTTAAGCGTCGAGGCGCGAAGCTCGAAGTTCGCGAGGTCTACGCCCAGCACGATCGCCTTGATCGGCTCGCCGATCTTGTAGACGATGTCCGTGTCGCACTCCGAGGCCGGCACGAAAGCGAAGGTCTTGGGGTCGACCTCGAAGCGCACGCCGTTGGCGCTTACTTCGGTGATCCTTCCCGTAATCGTCGCCTTCGGCGTGAAGCGGCGCTTGAGGGCGTCGGCGGGGTTGGCCTGGAGCTGCTTGATGCCGAGAAATAACGGGTCGCCGGCTTTCTCAGGCTTGGCGAGGACCTTGACCTTGAGCTTCTGGCCCCGCGCGAAGGCCGCGGCATCCGGCTTGCCCCAAGCCATGTCCGCGGCGCGCACGGACCCTTCCAGGCCGCCGATGTCGACGATGATGCTGTCGGGGCTCACGCGCACGATGCGGCCGATGCGGACCTCGCCGGGGCGCAGTTCCGCGGCGATCTTCACTTTGCGCTTGCCGGCCTCTTCCTCGAGGACGGCCTTGCGCGAAAGCACCATCTGGCGCTTGGACGAATTGACCTCGATGATGTAGCAGCGCACGCCGGTGGCGATCATCTTCTTTGGGTCGCGCACGGGGCGCAGGTCCGCCAGGGACGCCGGAAGGAAGGCCTGCACGCCCTGGACGTCGACGATGAAGCCTCCCTTGACCGCGGACGTCACGAGGCCGCGCACACGCTGCTTTTCCGCATGAGCCTTCAAGGCAAGCTCCCACCCCAATTCGGCCTTGGCTTTCAAATGCGAGAGGGCAATGCCTCCACCCTTGCGAGCGCCGACCTTGACCGCGGGCACGCGCTGGCCGGGTGCGGGAGCCGGGCATTTCGGAGAAGCGAGGTCGGACACGAACTCAATGAGCGGGATGGCCCCCTCGTTCTTCTCGCCGACATCCACCAGGACGGAGTCCTTGGTCACTGAAATCACCTTCACCCAGGCCACCTGATGGCCGGCCAGTTTCGCGGTCGTGGCGGCCTGCTGGGCGAGCAAAGACTCCATGGTCTCACCCTCATGGGAGGACCCGCTGTCGGCGTCCCCCGTCTCGGGATCCGCATTCTCCCAAGCTTCGGCGTTCAAGTCGGTCTTCGGCTGCTCCATGATCACTTCCTCCAATGTCGAATCAAATCGTCACAAGGCGTAAATCGCGTCCATCACGACCCGCGCGAACGACAACGCGGCCTCGCGTCCCTCGGTCGGCGCGGCCAACGGCACGCCAACCCGCACTTCAAGCGGGAACCGCCGCGGGAACTCCGCGGTCCCCACCAGACGGACGGGCAGGACCCGAGCTCCCGTCTTCGCCGCCAAAAAAGAGACGCCTAATTTCGGCGGCCGGACCTGGCCGGGTTTGACGCGCGTGCCTTCCGGCGACAAGGCGATCGCGCCCCCGCGCTCCAAGAGCTCCAGTGCTGCGCGCATCGCGGCGTGGTCCGCCGTCCCGCGATCCAGCGGGATCGAACCGATGTTCCGCAGAAGCCAGTCCAGCGGCGGATATCGATAAAGTTCCTTCTTGCCCAGGAAGCAGGGCCGCCGCGCCGGCGCCATGGCCGCGCCCAGCAGCGGCCCGTCGAGCAGGCTGGAATGATTGAAGGCCGCGATCAGCGGCCCCGAACGCGGCACGAAGTCCAGCCCAGTCACCTTGACGCCCCAGAGCGCTCCCAAAGTCGAGTTCACAAAGGATTCGACGCATCGCCGCAGAGACGAGTCGAAGTCGCTCATTGGGCATTCTTCGCCCCGCGGCGCACGTGACGGAGGATCTTGTCGGCGACCTGATGCATGGTGAGCTGTGTCGAGTCGATGACGAGAGCGTCGGGCGCCTGCTTAAGGGGGTTGATCTCGCGCTTGAGATCATTGAGATCACGCTTAAGGATGGCGGCCAAAACAGCGCTCCGGTCGACGTCCTGCCCGGCGGCCTTGAGCTGGCGAGTGCGGCGCGAGGCGCGCTCTTCGGGACTGGCATCAAGGTAGATTTTGGCGTCCGCATCGGGGAAAACATGCGTGGTGATGTCCCGACCTTCCATCACGATGAAACCGTCCCGGCCCAGTTTGCGCTGAAGCTTCGAAAGGAACTTGCGCACTCCGGGATTGGCGGCGATGCGCGAGGAGTTGACGCTCACTCGCTCTTCTCGGATCTGGAGGGTCACGCCCTTGCCGTCAAGGAAGGTCTTCAGGATCGTGCCCCCCTCCTCGACCGGCTTAAACTCCCACCGCAGGCTCTTAGCCAGATCCAGAACGGCCTGGTCGTCATCGAGGTCGACGCCCTCCTCGAGAGCCTTCCAGGTCAGCGCCCGATACATTTCGCCCGTATTGATGAACTTGCAGCCGAGCCGCTTGGCGACAAGGCCGCCCACGGTGGACTTGCCCACTCCGGCCGGTCCGTCCATGGCGATGACCATGCCGCGCCGCCGCCGGTTCACGCAAGCACCGCCAAAGACGTCGCAAGGACCTTGCGCATCGCCTTAAGGAGAACCTTGTTCTGCGCGGGCGTGCCGATGGAAATGCGCACATGGTGAGGCAGGCCGTACTCGTCGAGAGGGCGGATGATCACGCCCAAGTTCAGAAGTGCCTTAAAAAGCTCGCGTCCAGGAAGAGGCGAGCGGACGAAGACGAAGTTGGTCGCCGAGTCCCCCACTCCGAAGCCCAAGTCGCCAAGAGCCGTGGCCACATGAGCGCGTTGGACCGCATTGGCCGCCACCGTGCGCTTGACGAAAGCCGCATCCTTGAGCGCTTCCACGCACGCCCGCTGGGCCGGAAGGTTCACGTTGAAAGGCATGCGGATGCGATCAAGCCAGCCCACCAGTTCCGGCTCACCGACCGCGTAGCCGACCCGCAGTCCCGCCAGGCCGTAGGCCTTGGAGAATGTGCGCATGACGACGAGATTGCCGTGCCGACGCACAAGATCCGGGATGCTTCGCGGGTAACCCGGGATGGCCTCGGCGAACTGGAAGTAAGCCTCGTCGAGGACCACAAGCGTGGTCTTGGACACGGCCTTGAGCAGGGCCTCGATCTCGACTTGCGTGTTGTGGGTGCCGGTGGGATTGTTAGGGTTGGCCACGAAGACGAGCTTGGTGCGCGGGCTCGTCGCCTGAGCCATCAACTCCAAGTCGTGGGTCCAGTCCGTCATCGGGACCTCGATAACGCGCGCACCCATCATCGACGCCTGCTGCTTGAAGCGGATGAAGCCGTGCTGGGAGACCACCACCTCGTCTTCGGGATCGATGAAGGCCTCGCAGAGAAGACGAATGATCTCGTCGGAACCGTTGCCCACGATGACGGACTCCGGACGCGTCTTATGGAAGGCGGCCAAGGCGTTGCGTAATTCGGGGCTGGCACCCTCGGGATAGAGCGCGTTCTGGCTCTGGGCGCGGCGGCACTCGGCCATCGCCTTCGGAGAAGGTCCGAGTGGGTTCTCGTTGGAGGCCAGCTTGATCACGGAGCGCAGGCCCAGCTCGCGCCGAACGGACGCGATGGACTTTCCGGGCTGGTAGGGGAAGATGTCGCGCAGGGCGCGGCGCGGCGGGGTCATGAAGGCCATACGCTAGACGGCGGCATGATCGGGGATCAGGGGCTTGGGCCGCATCTCCGGGAGCTTGCGCATCGGGCGCACCCACTTCGTGAAGCTCGACGGGCGCAAGGAATATTCATGGACGAGGCGCACGACCTCGCTGAGGGGCTGGAAGCTCTCCCACTTGATGCGCAGGATGCGCACGCCGGCCTGCTCCATCTCGCCGACGAACTGGTCGTAGTTCGACTTGAGCATGCGCAGGTAGTCCAAGCCGATGGTCTGCTCCATCACGCGGCCGCGGGAGTTGATGCGCTTGATCGCGGTCTCGGGCTGGCAGTCGAGATAGATCAGGAGCTGAGGGAAGACCAGCTCACGCAGGACCATGTTGTCGAAGAGGTCCAGGTAGGTGTTGTAGTCGAGGTCGGTGATGAGCTTGTCGGGGTGCTCATTGAGCATGCGCGCGAAGATGGTGTCCTCCCAGATGGTGCGATCCTGCACCACGCCGCCAATCCTGCCCAAGCTGATGCGGCTCACGAACTCCCGGTGCTGGCGGAAGCGGTGATTGAGCAGCCAGACCTGCATCATGGTCCCGTAGGTCTTCATGTCCTTGTAAAAACATTCCAGATAGGGGTTGCCGTCCACCTCTTCCAGGATGGGCTCGAAGTTAAGAGCGTTCGCCAGACCCGTGGTGAGGGTGGACTTGCCGACCCCGATGGTTCCCGCGATGCCGATGTAGCCTTCCGCGAACATGTTGACTCCTCCGGAAATTAAGTCGTCAGGCTGGCCTGATCTCCTGCTCGATGCCCCGCAACGCCAGCTTCAGGTCCTCGGGACTTGTGGCGGCTGAAAGGACTTCCGTCTCCGATGCCAGGCCGTCTTTAAAAAGCTTGACCAGCGACTGATTGAACGTCAGCATGCCGTAGAACTGGCCTTTCGTCAGGGCCGCCAGGATCTCCTGGGACTTATTCTCCTCGATCTGCTTGCGCACGTGAGGCGTGTTGATGAGGATCTCAACGGCAGGCACGCGCCCCCCCTTGCTGCCCGACAGCAGGCGCTGGCTGACGATGGCTTTCAGGCACTCGGCCAATTGAACTCGGACCAGGCTCTGCTGGTGAGGCTCATAGAGATCCACGACGCGGGCGATGGTCTGGATGGCGTCGATGGTGTGCAACGTGGCGAAGACCAAATGGCCGGTCAGCGCCGCCGTGATCGCCGCGGAGGTCGTCTCCGCGTCGCGCATCTCACCGATGAGGATGACATCCGGGTCCTGGCGCATGGCCATCTTGAGGCCCTCGGCGTAAGTCTGCGTGTCCTCGCCGATCTCGCGCTGCGAGATGACGGCCTTCTTGTCCTTATGCACGAACTCGATGGGGTCCTCGAGGGTGAGGATATGCTCGGCGCGGGTGTCGTTGATGTAGTCCATCATCGCGGCCAATGTCGAAGATTTCCCGGCCCCCGTGATGCCGGTGATGAGAACAAGCCCTCGGTTGCTGTCGGCGATCTTCTTGAGTGTCGCGACCGGCAGACGCAGGTCCAGGAGAGTCGGGATCGAGGTGCTGATGAAGCGCATGGCCAGGCAGAGCTTCGTGCGCTGGCGGTAGGCGTTGACGCGGAAACGCGCCACGTCGCCG
>CAYHNV010000143.1:0-4403 GCA_964358065.1 uncultured Elusimicrobia bacterium
ACCTGCATGCGGTGGATCTTGTAGGACAGGCCCATCGAGAGCTCCCGATGGTCCCGAGTTCCCATGGAGAGCGCTCCGCGCACCCCGAAGGAGCCGTGCAGGAGGGTCGGCAGCCATTTCTCGATGCCAATGGCCAGGACCTTGTCCAGTGAATGGTCCGCAGCAGAGATCAGGTCGAGGTCGCCGCTCAGAGTCGAGAACGGGGTCTTATACGCGCCGCCGAACTTAATGTTTCTGCCGAGCTTGTCGGAGTCGCCGCCGGCCAACGCGATGTTGGGCTCCAGCATGTGCTGGATAGAGACGCCCAAAGTCCAGCGCGGACGCGGGCGCCACAACAGGCCCAGGTCCGTGTCGTAGTTCATCTTGGAACTCTTCTGGAGGACCGGGTCGGGCCTGCCGGTCGCCTGGCCGGTGTTGCCGATCGCGTTGGCCGCCGCCGCGGTTCCGCCCACGGAACGGTTGAGCAATTTGAAGCTGGCGCCGAAGAAAATGGGGTCCGGGCGATCCTCGCGGGTCACGCGGCGGCCGTAAGAGGTGAAGAAGCTCGACTCGCGATACAGGCTGTCCAGAGTGAAATAGTTCCAGGCCATGCCGAGCGTTCCATTGCGGCCGTCGTCTAAGGGGTGGGCGTAGCCAAGAAAGGAGTTCTGCAGGTTGGAACCGTCGGAGAGGCCGGTCAGCAGTCTGGAATAAGCGGTGCCGAACTCCTTCCGCTCGAGGGTGGCCAGGCCGGCGGGGTTGTAGTAGATCGAGTAGACATCGTCGGCCACCGCGGTGTAGGCCCGCCCCAGGCCCGTGACCCGAGCGCCCACGCCCACGTCCTCATAAGCCGCGTGCGAAACGTATGGCAAAATAAGCAGGGCGGCCAGCGTCGCGGCGACGGTAAAAAGTCGATTTTGGGTCCTCATGGCGTCCTGGGAAGAGTATGCTCTATAAGGAAAAGAAGCGCCCGCCTTTGTTGCGAGTTTCATGCGAATTATGGGCTCGTTCACGGCTTATCTCACCACCAGGATGGTCCCGGAATAGATCCTGCTTTCAGCCTGGATGCGGTAGACATAGATCCCGCTGCCCACCACAGTGCCGTTGGAGCGGCCGTCCCAGGTCAGATACCCGAAGTAATTTGGGGGGGAGCCCGCGGGGCAGGCGTCCAGACCTGTCAGCCGAGGTCCCAGGACCGCCACTTCGGCGCCCAGGAGCGTGTATATCCGCCCCGAGACGTCGGAATCCGCCGGGTTGCAGAAACGGATGAAGGCGGTGTCGTTGTTGAGATCTCCGTTCGGCGTGATGACCCGGGAAACCGGCCCCGCAAAAGAAAAGGACGAACTCTGGGCCAGCGCCGCCGCCGCCAGCAACGACGCGAGCGTCGCGATCAGGGTCGGCTTCATTCGGTTTTTCATTTCGTTCTCCATGTCAGCGAGCCACCACGATGGTGCCGGTGAAGGTCTTGCCGTCGCCGGTGATGCGATAGACGTAGACGCCGCTGGTCGCGGGCCGGCCGTTCATGCGGCCGTCCCAGGTCAGGGTGTTCGGGACCAGGCCCGGGGCCATCTCGGCGACGGCGGCCCCGCGCAGGTCGAAGATGCGTCCCGCGGCCGAGATGTTCTTGGGGCCCGGGTCGTAGGAGAAGATGGCGATGTCGTTGAGGCTGTCGCCGTTGGGCGTGATCACGCGGCCCGACAGATTGGAGAGGTCGAAGACCGCGCCGGCCAAGCGGGCCAAGGCGCGGATCTGGTAGACGCCCAGGTTCGGCGACTCCACGGTGACGGTCTGGGCGGCGGGATCGATGCGGCCGTACATCTTCTTGAACTCCGCGCCATTGTACCAGAACACGCCCAGGTCATTGACCGAGCCCGCGGCGGCCAGGGAGGCGGAGGCGGGCGGCGAGAAGCCGTTGACCGTCATCGTGCTGGGCACCGGTTTGCCCCCGGAGACGTCGAAGTGGAGGACCACGCGCGCCGGCTTGGGCAGGACGAAGTTCTTGAGCAGGCTCACGCCGTTGAGCTCGGCCCTCCATTCGGCGGACTGGAATATCCCGTTGCCCACGTCTTGCGGGCGACGAGCGCCCTGGATGCGGATATCTCCCAGGCCGTTGACGTCGCCGTTGAGGGCAACGGCGGTCGCGTCGTCGAGCACGACGCGGCCGGCGCAGTCATCGAGGAAGTAGCTGCGCTCGCCCAGCGCCGAGAGCGTGACCGCGTTGGTGGACACGCCCAGCGAATTATAGGAGAACAAACGGTAGAAGTAGTTGAGGCCGCCCGTCGAGTCCATCAGGCTGTTCGTGTTGACCGGCAGCGTCGAGATGTTGACGTAGTCCGGAGCACAGATGTTCGTGGAGCGGTAAACCGAGTAGCCGAGGAGCTCGTCGGCCGCGGGGGCGCCGGTGCTCACGAACGGCGTGCCGTTGAAGAAGCGGGTGGTCGGCGACCAGGAGATGGTCACGGACGCGGGCGCGGGCGCCACCTTGACGCCGATGGGCTCCATGGGCAGGAGCGTGAACGGCACAGCGCCCACGGCGGACGAGATGGGACCGTCCGTCCCCACGACGTCCCGGGCGCCCAGGGCATAGTAATAGGTCACGCCCGCGGCGAGCGGCTTGTCCACGAACGAGGTGGCCGTGGTGGTGGCAAGACTCACGAAACCCGAGGCCGCATTAAGAGAGCGCAAGACACGGTAGAAGAGCAGTCCCGCGCCCTGCTCCGCGGGAGGCAGTGCGTTCCAGCTCACGCTCACCGCCAGCACGCCGGCCGTGGCGGTCAGGCCGGAGGGAGCGGCCGGGGCGATGAGGCTCGTGGAGACCGCGGCTGCGCTTGAGAAAACGCTTTCCAAGGCCGCCCCTGCGAAAAAGGGCGCGCCTTGATCCACCGCGATGATCCTGTAGGCGTAAGTGGCGGGCGCCGTCAGGCCCGCATGCAGGAGGGAGGTCGCGCTCGAATCGACCGCAATAAAATATTGATCGGCAAAATCATAGGGGGGGGAGGAGTCCACCGCGATGCGGTAGAAGTCCAGGTCGAAGGCTGGAACGGCGTTCCAGGTCAGGCTGACGGTGGAACTGCCCAGCGCGACCGCCGCCACGCCGGTGGGAGATGAGGGGGCGAGATCGAATATCCGTGCCGACGCCTGCTGTCCGGAAGTCTCCGCTTTGACATCGATTTTAGAAAGAAGATCGAGCTCATCGAGGGAACGCGCGGCAAAATAGTAGGTGGCCCCGGGATCAAGGCCCCCGACAGCGATCGACTCTTGTGTTCCGGGAACGCGTCCGGGACCGAAGGAGAGGTGATATTGGGCGGCGTTCCACCAAACCGTGGTATCGCCCAGAAGTGAGTCGACGCTGAATGTCGCTCGACGAACGATGTACGAAGTCACCGGATAGCCCGTCGCAAAGAACTCGTTCTCATCGGGAGCGGTCCAAGTCAGATCGACTTGTCCCTCCAGCGTGGAAGCGGCGGCAAGATCGATCACGGGAGCGGGCGCTCCGGTATTGGCGCGCGCCGAGAGGCCGACCGCCGCAGAGGACGCGGAAGCGGCCCCTGCCCAAGAAGCGGGCAGAAGCAAGCCGCAGAGGCTCATGACCAAGAGCCCCCGAGACCGCGACCGTCCAGCTGTCAGGCGTTCATCCATCAAAGAGCCACGTAGCCCATGGGCACAACCCCATGAGCCCCCTTATCGATGGGCCCCGACAGCGCTTGCGCGCTGCGTTCATTCGATCCTCAGTCCTGCGAGTCCTTCAGCTCATCATGTCGCCGCCGCGCTCACCCAGATGGTGGCGAAGGGATTGGCCTGCGTCGTCGTCACCGTCGTCGGCATCTGCAGGCGCAGCCACAGCGTGCGCTCATGCGTGCCCGCGGTGTCCGTCACCGAGTAGCCCTTCTCGCCGACTGCGCCCGCATCCAGCGCGAAGTCCGCCGCGCTCGCCGGCACGACGGCTTCCCCGCCGCCCAGGTTGTCGTTGGCCGCGAAGTCGACGTGCCCCGGCTGCAGGCTCTTGAACATCGCCTGCACCGCGTAGATGTCCACGCCCGCCGCGCCCGAAGCCCGCGTCGCCGCCGTCCAGCCCGCCGCCGCGTCCACCATCGACAGCGAGTAGGTCTCGCTGATGCCGCCGCTGTCGTTGTTGACCGGTATCGCCGAGGTGTTGATGCTCACCCCGCTTAAGGCCACCGGCCCGAAGTCGTACGTCGCCGTCGGCAGCAGCACGCTCACCGCGTTGGACAAGGTGACCGACAGCGCCACGTCGTCCGACGTCAATGCCCACGCCCGAGCCGACAGTCCGACCGACAGCGCCAACGCCAACAGCCCCGCCATTTTCGTTTTCATGTGTTTTCTCCCATGTCGCTCAACCGACTCATCCCGCCGCCGCGCTCACCCAGATGGTGGCGAAGGGATTGGCCTGCGTCGTCGTCACC
>CAYHNV010000143.1:4503-6476 GCA_964358065.1 uncultured Elusimicrobia bacterium
CGCCGCCGCGCTCACCCAGATGGTGGCGAAGGGATTGGCCTGCGTCGTCGTCACCGTCGTCGGCATCTGCAGGCGCAGCCACAGCGTGCGCTCATGCGTGCCCGCGGTGTCCGTCACCGAGTAGCCCTTCTCGCCGACTGCGCCCGCATCCAGCGCGAAGTCCGCCGCGCTCGCCGGCACGACGGCTTCCCCGCCGCCCAGGTTGTCGTTGGCCGCGAAGTCGACGTGCCCCGGCTGCAGGCTCTTGAACATCGCCTGCACCGCGTAGATGTCCACGCCCGCCGCGCCCGAAGCCCGCGTCGCCGCCGTCCAGCCCGCCGCCGCGTCCACCATCGACAGCGAGTAGGTCTCGCTGATGCCGCCGCTGTCGTTGTTGACCGGTATCGCCGAGGTGTTGATGCTCACCCCGCTTAAGGCCACCGGCCCGAAGTCGTACGTCGCCGTCGGCAGCAGCACGCTCACCGCGTTGGACAAGGTGACCGACAGCGCCACGTCGTCCGACGTCAATGCCCACGCCCGAGCCGACAGTCCGACCGACAGCGCCAACGCCAACAGCCCCGCCATTTTCGTTTTCATGTGTTTTCTCCCTGTTTCAGTTCGCGCTTTTCCGACTCGCGCGCGCGTATTAGGGGAGTGTAGGGGTTCGCAGACGAATCTGCCCGACAGTCTTGGAAGGCGTTTGGGAAGAAAAATTCGCACCAATTTCGCAACCAGGATAATCACAAACGGTGTTAAATAGCGATATAAACTAATATATGGACTTACATTAAATGCCATCTTTTGACAAATACTGCTATCCCTCCTTGTCTCAGAAACAGGATTCGGGCGAGACGATGCTTCTTTTGGGGGAGGCAGCCACACGAACAAACTCGCACCGGTGCGAGTGGTTATCGTTAGTTGGGCGCCCGACGCCGTGTCGTTCGGGTGGCCGGCTGGAGGGCGACGGAGGGGGGGGACTTACTTCGCGGTTTCTAGAGAGACGCGGCCGTAGGCCGAGAGGGGGACTTCATAACCCTGGAGCACGCCTTCGACGATGAAATAATATTTCTGCCCGCGGTTCTCGGGCAGATCGGGAATCTTGATGAGGAAATTGATCTCTCCGATGGAGTCCGGTTCGACGTTCAATTCGCCGCGCTCGAGGCGGAGCCAGTCCGAGGGCGCGACCTTGAACCCCGACGGCAAAAGAGCGTAGCTTCGAGAGGCGTCAATTTCGCGCAGGAGCATCTTGATGGCCTGATCATGGAAATTGACGATCTTGAAGCTTTTGCCGAAAACCTTTTTCGCGTGGATCTCCTTGCCCAGGGGGAAATCCACGAGCTTGATCTCCGCGGGCTTGAAATAAAATTCAAGACTGGCCGTGAGCTCGGATGTTTTTTTGATCTCCTCGGGCGTCTTGAAGTCGTATGCCGTCTGGATCAGAAGGCGGCTTTGGACACCCGTCCCGAAGAGGCGCCCGCCTGCCTGCGCCTTCGTGCGCGCCCAGAGAGTCACCTGGTATTTCTTGCCGAGATATCGATTCTCCTTGGGAATCGAGATGAAAACATCCGTGACGCCTTCGCCTCCAGGGCCCAGCTCGAACTCGGACTTGCCCAAACGCACCCAGGAAGGATCGGGAATCGGATCGTAGCCCTTGCGCAGTTCTGAAGACGCGCCGTTGAGCACCAGAATCTCGATGGGTTCAGCGGTCAGGCTCGTGTTGATCACGCGATAAGGGATGCCGGCATAGCTGCGCAAATTGAACTCCATGCCGACCGTGGCGTTCTTGACCACGACTTCGCCGAAGGGACTGGCGATGCCGATGGCGGCGCCCACGGGGGGCAAGATCGCCGGCATCAAAACGCCGATCGCCAGGATCGCGGGGAAGGCGGGATGGGCTTTCATTTCTCTGCTCCTGCGGTTTGAATGAGGACGCGGATGATGCGATCGACGGGGACGTCGAAGTTCACGCAGCGCAGGCGCACGAACGCGCAAAA
>CAYHNV010000144.1:0-6417 GCA_964358065.1 uncultured Elusimicrobia bacterium
CCGCGCAGGAAGTGCTCCGCGCGGACGGCCCCTTTGGCGGCGTGTTCGAAGAACCGCAGGCGCCCGTCGATGCTGCGCGCCGGCTCGGGCTTGGACACGGCGTGCAGAAGGGCCGTGAGCATCAGGATGGCGCGGTAGGGTGCGCCTCCCGCCGCGCGCGCGGCGAAATACTCTTCCATCGGCTTGGCCAGCTTCGGGTAGATCTTGCGCAGGTGCGTCAGCAGGAAGTCCACCCGGGCGCAGACCATCAGGGAGTGCTTGAGCACGCCGCCGGGTCCGTAGTACTCCTCAGCGCAACGGCGCGCGGGCTCCAGCTCCGTAAAGAGGGCTGTGAGCAGGCCCCATTCGTCCATTGTCGCCAGCCACGATGACGCACCGGGCAGGGCCAGCAGGGCCAGGAGTTCGGCCGAGACGCGTTCCCCCGCGGGATCTCGGGCGAGGCGGCGGTGTTTGCGGATGAGTTCCAGGGTCTTCGTGTCGATCTTGAGGCCGACCTGCGCGGCGATGCGGAAGGCGCGCAGCAGGCGCAGGGGGTCTTCCGTGAGCGGGCGCGCATCCTCGCAGCGCAGCACGCCGCGAGCCAGGTCCGGCAGACCGCCGCACGGGTCAAGGAAGTCCTTGCGTTGGATGCAGAGAGGCAGGTCGGTCCGGAGTTCGAGGGCGACGGCGTTGACCGTGAAGTCACGGCGCGAGAGGTCCGCGCCGATGTCGCGTCCCAGGATCTCGGCCACGTCGATCTGCTTGAGCGAGCTGTCCCTTGTCGGGGGCAGGACCAGCCGGTAGACCTCGTTCTCCGCGTCAAGGGTGACGAGTGTTCCTTTGAAGGCGCGGGCAATCAGCGCGGCCAGGCTCCGCGCGCCTACGGTTGCCAGGTCGATGTCGGCCACGGCTCGACCGAGCGCCGCGTCGCGAATAGCGCCGCCGACGAGCCAGACGGGAGCCGGACGCAGCCCCGCCGCGCGGCGCAGGGCCGCGTGGACCTCCGGCGGCAGGCGGACACGGGTTGGGGTCGGCACGTTCAGGCCTTGACGGCCGTGCCCGCGCGCTTGGCGATCTCCCGTTCGCGCAGCTCCCGTTTGAGGACCTTCTGGAGAGCATTTTTGGGCAGCGAGGCGATGATTTCGAGGTCGCGAGGGCGCTTGTATCCGTCCAACCGCTCGCGGAAGAACTTGAGGAGTTCCGCCTTACCGGTCTCGGCGCCTGCCTTGAGAACGACGAAGGCCTTGATCGTCTCATCGCCGAGTTCGTCGGGCATGCCGACGATGGCGCATTCCAAGACGTCCGGGTGCTCGGCGATGACGGCTTCCACCTGGGCGGAGAAGACCTTGAGGCCTTTGATGATGATCATGTCCTTCTTGCGGTCTCGGATGGTGAGATAGCCTCGGGCGTCGAGCACGCCGATGTCGCCGGTCTTCAGCCAGCCGTCGTCCGTGAATGTCGCGCGCGTCTCTTCGGGTTTGTTCCAATAGCCCTTCATCACGTTATCGCCTTTGACGCAGATCTCCCCTTCGCTGCCCATCGGCAGAGTCTTCTCCACATCATCGACGACCTTGAGGCGCACGCCGGAAATCGCGGTGCCGACGGTGCCGATGCGGATGTCTTCCGGCGGGTTGACCGTGGCCACGGGGGACGTCTCGGTCAGCCCCCAGCCTTCGAGGATGCCGATGCCGATGCCCTCCTCAAAGGCCGCGGCGACCGCGATGGAGAGGGGTGCCGCTCCCGAGACGGCGACGGCGACGCGCCGGAACGCCCAGAGGCGCAGAAAGAGGCGCGTCTTCCAGTTCTTCGTTTCATGGGCGAGCGCCGCGTAGACCTGCGGGACCGCGGCGAAGAGGGTGACGCCGTGGCGCCCCATGGCTTTCAGCCACGGCTTGGCGGGCGCGATCGACGCGGCAATCACGCACGTCAGAGTCAGGCGCAGCGAGGTCAGCACGATCGCGGTCCAGGCGAAGCTGTGGAACATCGGCAGGATGCACAGAGTCACCCCCCCCCTGCGAAGTTTCAGGCGCAAGAGGGCGCTCTCGCAGTTCGTCACGAGGTTGCGGTGCGTGAGCATGACGCCCTTGGGAAAACCGGTCGTTCCCGAGGTGTAGAGGATGGCCGCCACGTTCGCTTCGACGACGCAGTCGCGCGGAAACTCCTCTGGAGGCGTCTTGCGCAGCTCGGCGTAGGCGCGCACGATACTGGATTGCGCTTGCCCGGCATCAAAGTCCGTCGTCCAGAGGGTCTTCATGGCCGGGCACTTGGCCGCGGCGAGGGTGAGTCCCGGCAGGAACTCCTTTTGCGTCACGACTGCGACGGCCCCGCAGTCGTTGAGCATGTAGGCCAGCTCGTCGGGCTTGGAGACCATGAAGTTGATGGGCACGGCGATGGCCCCGAGGCGGACCAGCGCGAAGTAGGCGATGACGAACTCGGGCGCGTTGCGGTGGATGATGGCGACGCGCTCGCCCGGGGCGACTTGCGCCTGGCGCAGGCCTTCCGCCACGGAGAGGACCTCGCGGCGCAGGGCGGTGAACGTGATCGAACTTGCGCCCAGAACGAGCGCCGCGCGTTCACCGCCTTCCTGGGCGGAACGGTCGAGGAGGGCATTTAATGTTGTCATTGTTTTATTTTTGGCGCGGATCGAGGATGTCTCGGACGCCGTCGCCGAGCAGGTTCCAACCCAGCACGAACAGGAAGATGGCGGCTCCGGGGATCGCGACGGTGTGCCAGTATTCGAAGGGATTGCCGGAGGAGCCCAGGATCCAGTTGCGCGAAAGGCTGATGAGTTGGCCCCAATCCGCGTAGCCCACCGGCGAGCCCAGGCCCAGGAAGGAGAGCGCGGCCGCCGTGATCACGATGCGGCCCATGGAGAGTGAGGCGACGACGAGGACGGGATAGATGGCGTTGGGCACGATATGGCGCAGGAGGATGCGGGCGTCGCAGGCGCCCAGGGCGCGGGCCGCGGTCACGAAGTCACGCTCCTTGACTGAGAGGACGTCGCCGCGCATGAGGCGCGCGTAGGAGGGCCAGGAGACGGCCATGACGGCGTACATCACATGCTCCAGGCTTGGGCCCGTGACCGCGACGATGACGACGGCCAGGACCAGGTCCGGGAACGCGAGAATGACGTCCGTAAATCGCATCAAGACCTCGTCGATCCAGCCGCCGTAGAATCCGGCCGTTCCGCCGAGGAGGATGCCGATGGTGACCGCCGAGGCCACGACCATGAGGGCCACCTTGAAGGCCGTGCGCGTGCCCCAGACCATCCCGTAGAAGAGGTCATACTGCTGTTCGGTCGTGCCGAAGGGGTGTTCCTTTGATGGGCGGACGGGGTCGGGGCTGTAGCCGGACTGCGGGATGAGGTAAGGGTCGCGGGCGTTGGCTTGCGGGCGAGCGATCACGGGAGCCAGCACGGCGACGGTGAAAAACGATCCGATGAGCGCGAAGCCCAAGAGCGACATCGGCCGCCGGCGGAGTATCTTCCACAGCCAGTGCAGGCGGTCCATCTCAGTCCCCCACCCGGATGCGGGGGTCGACGACGGCGTAGAGGATGTCGCTGGCAAGGTTGGCCATCACGAACAGGAACGCGGCCAGCATCGTCGAGCCAAGCACGCCGGGCACGTCCAACTGCTGGGCGGCCTGCACGCCCCAGCGTCCGATGCCCGGGAAGTCGAAGACGGTTTCCGTGATGACCACGCCTCCGAGCAGCCCGATGAAGAGCAGGCTTGAGAGCGTGACCACCGGGATCAGGGCGTTGGCCAGGGCGTGCTTGCAGATGACCACGTTCTCGCTCAGGCCCTTGGCGCGCGCGGTGCGCACGTAGTCCTTGGAGAGTTCCTCGAGCATGGAGGAGCGGGTGATGCGCAGGAGGAGGGCGACCGAGATGTAGAGGAGTGTGGCCGCCGGCAGGAGCATGTGTTTGACGACGTCCACGTAGGCGGTCCACTCGCCGTTGAGCAGGCAGTCGAAGCTCAGCAGGCCCGTCCAATGGCGGAAGCCCTCGGCGTGGACCAGCATGTCCGTCTCCAGCGTGTAGCGGCCCGGAGGCAGCCAGTGGAGCTTGCCGTAGAAGACCATCATCAGCAGCAGGCCCAGCACGAAGCTCGGCAGGGAGTAGCCCGTGATGGCCACGAAGCGCGTGAAGTGGTCGATGAACTTGTCGCGATGGACCGCGGAGAGCACGCCGAAGTAGATGCCCGTGATCATAATGGGGATGAAGGCGAGGATCGTCAGCTCGAAGGTCGCCGGGAAGAAGGCTCGGATGGCTTCGGCGACCGGCATCTTCGCCGTTTCGGAATAGCCCAACTCGCCGTGCGCGACCTCCTTGAGCCAGAGGGCGTACTGCACGGGCATGGGCTTGCGCAGGCCATACTTCTCGATGACGGACTCGATCTGCGAGAGCTGGCGCGGGTCCTTGATGTAGAGCGAGGCCCGCATCTCGGGCGTCAGATACTGCAGGCACAGAAAGAGGAGTGCCGTGACGCCGAACATCACCACCGGCAGGAAGGCGAGACGCCTGAGGATGTATCTGAACACTAGTTCTTTGAGAGCGGGTAGAAGTAGCTCCCGTAGGGGGAGTCCGGGAAAATGGGGTTGTTGAACCAGCCCTTGACCCAGGCGCGCTGAGTGCGGTAGCGCACCGCGTCGACGATCACGAGATGCGGCACTTCCTCGAACTCCAGCCTCTGGAGCTGGGTATAGATCTGCTTGCGCCTGGAGGGCTCCGTCTCGGCGTTGGCCGCGTCGATGAGCCGGTCGAACTCCGGGTCCTTGAACTTCTGGGTGGCGGGGTAATCCCCCTTCGAGTGCAGAAGCGGGAACGCGAAGTTGTGCGGGTCCGGATAGTCCGCGTTCCAGCCCATGACGAAGACCGGGAGCTTTGAGACCCGATAGGCGTCGAGGAAGGTCGGCCACTCCACGGCGCGCACGTCGATCTTGAACTTCGGGTTCAGAGCCTCGATGTTGCGCTTGAGGATCTGGCAGACCGTCTGGCGCGGGAGGTTGCCGGAGTTGAAGGCGATGGTGAACTTGAAGCCTTTCTCCCACACCTGGCCGCCCCAGGCCTTGCGGAAATGCTCCTCCGCCTTTTGGGGGTCGAACTGGTAGGTCTTCCCGTCCGGGTCATGGCCGGGCAGGCTCTTCGGGATGGCGCCCGTGGCCTGCGTGCCTTTGCCGCGCATCACGTCGGCGAGGAAGCTCTTGTAGTCGAAGGCGTAGGCGAAGCCCTTGCGCACGTCCTTGTCGGAGAAGAAGTCCAGGGGGATGCCGGCGCCGTCGAGGCGAGCCGAGCCGACGAAGGCATTGGCGAGCAAGTTGATGCGATAGGTGAAGAAGACCACGGGATTCATCTCCAACGTCGGCTGGTCGTCGAGGATATTGATCCCGGGGAGGTTCTGAAGCTGGGAGATGAGAGGGCGGTCGGCGTAGATGGTATCGGCATCTCCCGCCTGGAGCATCAGCTTGCGGGTTCCGAACTCATTGACGCCCTTGATGACCACGGTCTTGAGCTTGGCGGGAGCCCTCCAGTACCGGTCGTTTCTCATCAGGATGAACTCCTTGATCTTGCGGTCCCAGCGTTCCAGCTTGAAGGGGCCCGTGCCGTTGGCCTTGTCGAAGAACCTCGTGGACTCCTTGCTGGGATCGTTGAACTTATGCCAGGTGGCCTCGCGGCCGTCCCAATCGCCATTTTTCCGGGCCCAGTTCATAGGGAGGATCGGCGCCCAGGTGGCGAGTATGCTGAGAAGCGGGGCATAGGGCCGCGGCAGGCGCAGGATGATGTCGTTGCCACGGAGCGTGACGGCGCGGTTGACGTCGCTCCAAACATGCGCGAGGATATTGCCGTCGTCGCCGCGTGTGGAGGGGTAGCCCACCAGCGGCTCGAGGAGCAGAGATGAGGGTCCGGCCGCGCGGTCGACCAGCAGGAAGCGCAAGAGCGACCAGTGCGCGTCCTCGGCGGTCATCGGGGAGCCGTCATGGAACTTGATCCCCTGGCGGATGGGGATCGTGTAGGTCCGCCCGTCGGGCGAGATGAGCCCGTTGTCGCGCGAGGGGACTTTCTCCGCGATGAGCGGCAGGAGCTTCTCGGTCGAGGTCCTGTCGAACTGAAAAAGGGGCTCGTAGATGTTGAGGATGACGAGGCTGCTGGCGGTGTCGTAGGCCCAGGCCGGATCGAGGCTGTCCGCGTCGGCGATGGTGAGGTAGATGAAGGTGTCCGGATTTTTGGCTGCGGCAAGTGCCGCGGACGGCAACGCGCCGACGGCGAACACGGCGCTCAGGAGGAAACGGAGCATGGCCGTTATTCTAGCATTCCCGTCACGCCGGCCTGTCGAGCGGACGGACCGAAACTCGCACCGGTGCGAGTTCCGGCCATCGTGCGGGGCGCCCCCCCCCCCGGGGGGGGGGCCGCCGCCCCGCCCGCGGGGGCGGCCCCCCGCC
>CAYHNV010000145.1:0-6385 GCA_964358065.1 uncultured Elusimicrobia bacterium
CTGGTCCGTCGGCTCGGCCTACGGCGGCAACGCCCTGCTGGGCAAGAAGTGCCTGGCCCTGCGCATCGCCTCCTGGCAGGCGCGTAAGGAGAGCTGGCTGGCCGAGCACATGCTGATCCTGGGCGTCGAGAGTCCCGACGGCAAGGTCGAGTACGTGACGGCAGCCTTCCCATCGGCCTGCGGCAAGACGAACCTGGCCATGCTGATCCCTCCCGAAGGCCTGAAGGCTAAGGGCTACAAGATCTGGACCGTGGGCGACGACATCGCCTGGCTGCGCGTCGGCTCCGACGGCCGCCTGTGGGCCTGCAACCCCGAGGCCGGCTTCTTCGGCGTGGCCCCAGGCACCAACTCCAAGACCAACCCGAACGCGATGGCCGCGATGAAGAAGAACACCATCTTCACGAACGTGCTCCTCGGCGACGACCTCTCCGTGTGGTGGGAGGACGGCGACGGCGCGCCGCCCGCATTGGGCACCTCCTGGGAAGCCAAGGTCTGGCGGCCGGGCATGAAGGACGAGATCGGAAAGCCCATCCTCGCCGCGCACCCGAACAGCCGCTTCACCGCCCCGGCCGGGCAGTGCCCGACCATCTCCCCCTATTGGGAAAACCACGAAGGGGTTCCCATCTCGGCGATCATCTTCGGCGGCAGGCGCGAGCGCCTGGCCCCCCTGGTCTTCGAATCGCTCGACTGGAACCATGGCGTCTACCTGGGTGCGACGGTCGCCTCCGAGCGCACGGCCGCAGCCGCCGGAACCGTCGGAGAGGTCCGGCGCGACCCGATGGCGATGCTCCCGTTCTGCGGCTATAACATGGGAGACTACTTCGGGCACTGGATCGACATGGGCGCGAAGATCTCCCGCCCGCCGAAGATCTTCCACGTCAACTGGTTCCGCAAAGGCGAGGACGGCAAGTTCATGTGGCCCGGCTACGGCGAGAACCTCCGCGTGCTGGAGTGGATCCTGGCTAGAGCCCGCGGCGAGGGCAAGGCCCGCAAGACCGCCATCGGCTGGCTGCCGACCAAGGACGCCCTCGACCTGAACGGGCTGGACCTGCCCGCCGGGACCCTGGACAAGCTCCTCGAGGTCAAGAACGAGGAGTGGACCCAGGAGCTCGACGGCGTGAAGGCCTTCTTTATGAAGTTCGGCTCGCACATGCCAGTTGAGATGTGGCGGCAGTTCGAGTCCCTCAAAGAACGCCTGTTGGGCAAAGTCGCGGCCTGATGCACGACGCCGAGATCGTCCGCTTCCTCGCTCAGCTCCTGCTCATCCTCCTCTCCGCCAAGATCTTCGGAGAGATCGCGGAGCGGCTGGGCCAGCCCTCGGTCCTGGGAGAACTGGTGGGCGGGGTGATCCTGGGCACGGGCCTGATCTCCTTCTTCAAGCCCAACGACCCCATCCTCGGGCTGATGAGCGAGGTCGGCATCATCCTCCTTCTCTTCGAGACCGGCATCCACAGCGACCTGGGCCAGCTCCTCAAGGCGGGACCGACCTCCATGGCCGTCGCCACGGTCGGAGTGGCCGCGCCCTTCGCGCTGGGCTGGGGCCTGATGACGGCGCTGGGCAAGCCCGGCATGGAGGCCGTGTTCGTGGGCGCAGCGCTCACCGCCACCAGCGTCGGCATCACCGCTCGAGTGCTCTCCGACATGGGCAAGCTCTCCGCCCCGGAGGCTCAGATCATCCTGGGAGCGGCCGTGATCGACGACGTGATGGGCATCGTGATCCTCTCCGCCGTGCAAGGCATCGCGCTCTCAGGCTCCCTGGGGTGGGCCGCCGTGGGCAAGACGATCCTGCTCTCGGTCGGGTTCCTGGCGGCGGCACTCTGGCTGGGACCGGCCCTGTCCAACGCCCTCGTCAAGATCGTCCATCGCATGCGCGTGCGCGGCGTCCTGGTGGGCGCGGCCGTCTGCTTCGCCTTCTCTCTGGCCCTGGCGGCGCGCGCCCTGGGCACGGCCATGATCGTGGGCGCCTTCACCGCGGGCCTCTTGCTGGCACGCACCGACAAGAAAGAGGACATCGACGAGACCATCCGCCCCGTCGTGGACGTCTTCGCCCCGGTCTTTTTCGTCATGGTGGGCGCCAAGGTCGACCTCGCGGGCTTCAATCCCTTCATCGCGGCGAACCGGGCCATGCTGGGCCTGGCCGCGCTCCTGATCATAGCGGCCGTCGTCGGCAAGGTCGTCAGCGCCCTGGCGGTGCGCGACAAGGGGCTCAATCGCTGGGCCGTCGGCTTCGGCATGATCCCGCGCGGGGAGGTCGGCCTCATCTTCGCGCAGATCGGGCTGGCGTCGAGGATCGTGGAGCCCGCGCTCTACGCCGCCGTGGTGGCGATGGTCATCGTGACCACCTTCGTCGCCCCGCCGCTGCTCAAGAAGTCGCTGTCCTAATCCGGGGTCTTATGGCAGAACTTCAGTTTGGCCGGGGGGGTCTTGATTTTATAACATTCAAGTATTACAATATTCAAATGCGGACTACGATCGAACTGACCGACGAGCAGCGTTCTGCTTTGCTGGCCATGGCCGGCAAGCGCGGGCTGCGCGGCTATTCTTCGCTGGTACAGGAGGCCCTGGCGCAGTATATGGGTTTGCCCGCGCCGAGCGCGCCCCCCCGGCGACCGTCCCCAAAGCGTAAGGATCGCCTCGCGGAGTTCCTCCAGGACGGCTTCTCCACGGGCCGCAAAGACGGGGCCGAGTCGCACGACGATTATATTTACCGCGGTCGATGAAGAGAATATTTGTCGACACCAGCGCCCTGGTCGCACTCAAGGACTCCGGCGACCGGCACCACACGCAAGCCTTAGAGGCTTTCGAGGCCCATCACGCCGCGCAATTCGTCCTGACCAATTATCTGGTTTCGGAGATCCACGCCTACTTCTGCCGGACTCCGACCGTCGCTCTGGAGTATGTCGATCACCTGCTGAGCCCTCCCGCCTTCCGAGTCGTGCGGGCAATGGGGCGCGACGAGCGCCGAGCGCTGGAGATTCTGCGGGGCGGTCGGGACAAGACCTATTCCTACGCGGATGCGGTGAGCTTCGCCGTGATGGAGCGCCTTGGACTGCGGACCGTATTCTCCTTCGACCGCCATTTCAGCCAGCACGGACGTTGGCGTGTCGTTCCTGAGGGGCGGCCCTAGGACCCCCCCCTGAACGCGCGGGACGCGGCATCACGCGCAGGCCAGCGTCTTGTCGAGCATGACCTGAAGCTCCCGGGCGACGGAGGCGTCCTTGATCCCGCCCAGGTTGATGCGCACGTTCTCCCCCGCGCATAGGGTCGCGGCGCGCAGCAAGTGCATCGCGCAGTTGATATCCGAGGCAACGGCCGCGTCGGCCAGGGGCGCGGCCGCCTTGGCGATGGCAAGCGAGCCCGCCGCGAGCTGGGCCGTGCGCAGAGGCACCTGGGCCGCGTGAACGAGGGCCTCCTGCATCCGCGCCGGGCGGGCCGGGTCGTCCTTGGGCAGCGACAGGACCGCCATGAACTTGTCGAAGGCGGCCGCGTCGTCGGCGGCCAGCGCCTCGAAGCGCGCCCGCATCTCGCCCAGACCGAGCAGGGCCTGGCCCAGGGGACGGCGCTTGGCCTCGTCGAGCTTCTTGGACTTAAGAGTGATGCCGACGGCCATCTCCCCCAGGCCGCAGGCCATCGCCGCCACGACCGCGGCCGCGGAGCCCCCGCCCGGCGTCGCGTCGGTGTTGGCGAGGCATTGCGCGACGATGCTGCCCGCCTTCTTCCAGTCCGGCGGCGCTTCGAGAGCGCCGACCGCCTCCAAACGGTTCTCAAGTATCTGGACCTTGGGGTCGAAGTTCTCCAGCTTCAACGAATCCAGCGCGAAGTCGACCAGGGCATCACGCGGCAGCAGGCCCACGATCTCGGTCGTCTTGACCTTGGCCCCGCGCTCCGCCGCAAGCCGGCTCGTCTCGTCGAGGACCTTCCTCATCGAGGTCGTCTTGTAGTCCGTCAGAACGGTCGAGATCTGAACCTGCTTGCGCGCCTCGAGGGCGATCTCCTTGCCGCGCACGGCGGCAAGCCCGCCTCCGGAGGCGCGCAGGCGCTTGGCGATATCCTTGCCGGCCGCCATGTCCGAGGTGTCGAGATTGAGATTGAAGTTCACGATCTGCCGCCGCGCCCCGACGGCCACGGCTCCGGCCGTGGGATGGATCTTGTTCGGGCCGAAATCCGGCGCGCGGGTTTCGTCCTTGCCGATGATATCTCTCAATGCCTCGAACTGCCCTTTGCGCACGTTCGCCAGATCCTTGCGCTCCGGCTTTCTCGCCGCGTGGTCATACAGATACACCGGGATCGAGAGCTCCGCGCCGATCCTCTCCCCCAGCTTCTCCGCGAGCTTGACGCACTCGGCGATGGTCACGCCTTTGACCGGGATGAAAGGGATCACATCGACAGCACCCATTCGAGGATGAGCGCCTTTATGGGCGTTCAGGTCGATGAGTTCGATGGATTTTTTGGCGACACGGAAGCACGCCTCCACGCATGCCTCCGGCGCGCCGACAAACGACAGCACGCAGCGATTATGATCATGATCGGTCTCCACATCAAGGATGGTCACGCCCGCCGACTTGGCGGCGTCGACCACCTGCGAGACCTTGGCCTTGTCGCGGCCTTCCGAGAAATTGGGGACGCATTCGACGAGCTTCATATTCTTCTCCTCATGATGAGAACCACGACAACCACTTCTTCAGATTCCGGTAGTCCCGGGCCAGGTGGTCCGGCTTGGACGCGACGAGGTCCTTCCACTCGGCGAAGCCGGTGCCGACGGCGACGGTCTTGAAGCCCGCCTTCTTGCCGGCGGCGACGTCCAAAGGCGTGTCGCCGATCACATAGACATCATCGGGACGCAACGGCCCGCGAGCCAGCTTCCGGGCGCGGAGGACGGCTTTCTTCAGGAGGGAAGGCCGGTGAAAAGAATCTGAACCATACCCGCCAAAAAGGAAATAAACATTAAAGCCGGAGGGCTCCAGCTTGATGCGCGCGCCCTTTTCCATGTTGCCGGTGCCGAGACCCAAAAGGATATTGGGGTCTCGACTGAGCTGTTTGAGCAAGGCCTTCAGCCCCGGTGGGATGCGATAATTCCCGTTGCGGATCGACGACCGGACATAGTACGGCAGATGCTTGAGATATTCTTGGTGGAGGGCTTTGATGGCCGCGCGCGCGGGCTTTTTGCCCGTTGCGGCTCGATAGGCCTCGCTGAAGTTGTAGAGATCCGTCCGACCGGCCAGCGTGAGCTCGGAGCAGGCTTTCTTGCGGCCGTACAGAAGATACGCCGCGCGATTGAGTGCCTTACGCCCCGAGCCTCCCGCGCGGATCAGCGTGCCGTCGATGTCGAAGAGGAGGACTTTCACGCGGGGCGGGCGACGACTTCTCCCTTCTTCATGACCCAGCGCGCGCGGGGGGCGCTGAAATAATAGGCAAGCTCGCGCCAGTCCTCGGCGTCGTGGCAGACAAGGTCGGCGACCTTGCCCGGCTCGAGAGTCCCGTGAGTCCTCCCAAGACCAATGGCGCATGCGCCATTGATCGTGGCGGCGACCAGCGCCTCGGCCGGGGTCATCTTCATCTGCGTGCACGCGATGGACATGATCGCGCGCATGTCCCAGCAGGGGCAGGTCCCCGGGTTGAAGTCCGTCGCCAGGGCCACGGCCGCGCCCGCGTCGAGCAAGCGCCGCGCCGGGGGGTAGGGCTTGCCGAGAAAATAGTTCGAACCGGGGACCAAACAGGCCACGGTACGGCCGGCAGCCAGGACGGAGAAATCGCTCTCGCTCGCGTGGTCGAGATGATCGACGGAGACGGCCTTGTGCTTGACGGCCGGAGGCAGGCTCCCCATGCGGGTGAGTTGTTCGGCGTGGACCTTCAGCCCCAGCCCGGCCGCGGCCCCGGCCAGCGCGATCTTTTCGAGATCCGCGAGATCGAAATAGCCCTCCTCGCAGAAGAGGTCGACAAAGCGGGCCAGTCCCTCGGCCGCGGCGCGCGGGATCATCTCGGAGCAGACGCGCGCGACGTACTCGTCCTTGCGGCCCTTCATCTCGGGCGGCACGGCGTGGGCGCCGAGCAAAGTCGGCACGATCTCAAGGGGCCCGCGCGCGGCGACGGTCTTGATCGCGCGCAGGAGCTTAAGCTCGTTGTCGAGGTCCAGGCCGTAGCCCGATTTTGCCTCGATGGTGGTGGTGCCGCAGGCGAGGAAGTCGAAGGCCCGTCGGCTCAAGCCCGCGGCCAGGTCCGCCTCGGTGGAGCCGCGCACCCCGTTGACCGTCCAGAGGATGCCGCCGCCCCGGGACGCGAGGTCCTGATAGCCGGCGCCTGCGACGCGGGCCTCGAAATCGTCTAGACGGGGCTGAGCGAAGACGGGATGGGTGTGCGCGTCCACGAAGCCGGGGGTCACCACGCG
>CAYHNV010000146.1:0-6373 GCA_964358065.1 uncultured Elusimicrobia bacterium
TTCGGAGCCACTCCGCCCACTCCCTTGCCGTTGCGCAGCGCGGCGATGGTGCAGGAAACGTGCGTGCCGTGGCCGTTGTCGTCCGTGTAGTCCTACGGGTTCTCGGTCTTCTTGATGGCTGAGTAGCCGCCGTCCACTTTCCCCTGCAGGTCGGGGTGGGTCATGTCGATGCCGGTGTCGATGACGGCCACCTTCACGCCCTTGCCCTCGGTCGTGTCCCACGCCGCCGGAGCGTGGACGCGGCTGATGCCCCAAGTCAGCTCGGGACGGTTGGCGAGCATGGCGGCCGCCAGCGGATTCTGGACGAACTGGCCGTTCTTGGGAAAGTTGAAGCCCCCCATGACGGCGCCGAAGTCCGGCAGCTGCAACCCCTGGAAGGAGACCTGGGCCCGTTCGATCCACCTGACCCGGACATCCTTCTCGATGGAGACGATGTCGTCCTCGGACTTGTCGCCGAAGCCGATGCCGTAAAGGGACATCGACTTGCTGAGGGTCTTGGCGGCGGGGAGGTCAACGAGCGCGGCGGAGAACTCGTTGGCCGAGTCACCGTCCGTGGCCACATGCGCCACGGCCTTCACCCCGAGAGAGGCCAAGGCCTTCTCGCGGCCGGTCTGCTTGACCTTCGCCTTGAAGGTCACGATCCAGCGTTGCCGGCCGTTCTTGAGCGCGGGCATCGGGCTGCCCATCGCCGGAGCGGCCACGAAGATCGCGAGGACGATTCGAATCAAGAGTTTCATTTTTTTCCTTTTCTCCTTCCCGCCCAAAGAAGGGTCCGGCGCGGGACCGAAAGTCTGAAGGATGTTAGTCGTAAGGCCCAGACTCCGCCTGGAGCATAAGGCCTAGATGCGGATAGGACTAAAGGCCTATATCAGCGGACGAGCACCGCCGCGTCCACCACACCGCTGCCTTGCTCCTCGGCCTTGAGCCCGGCAATGGGCTTGGCCGCGCGCCGCAGCGCCGAGCGCACCTGGTCAAGGCCGTGCGCGCCGCGCGCGACGGCCAACGCCGCCAGGCCCGTCATGTGCGGCGTCGCCATGGACGTGCCGGCGAAATTCCGATAGCCGCCGCCGGGGACCGAAGACTTCACGTCCACGCCTGGAGCGATGAACTCGACTTTGCGCCCGCGGCTTGAGAACTTGGCGATCGTCTCATCCTTGTCTAGGGCCGAAACCGCTATGGCCTCGGGATACGCCGCGGGATAGCTGACCGCGCCTCCGTTGTTGCCCGCGGCCGCGATCACGGTCACGCCTTTCAACTGCGCGTACTTAAGGGCGCCGCGCATGAAGATGGTGCCCATGGGCGCGCCCAGGCTCATATTGGCCACGTCCATCTTATTTTTGCCGGCCCAAATCAGCCCCTTGATGATGGAGCTCAAGCCCCCCCCGCCGTCCTTGTCCAGGACCTTGACCGCATAGAGCCGGGCCTTGGGCGCGACTCCGACCACGCCCTGGGCGTCGAGCGCTCCCGCGATGGTGCCCGCGACATGCGTGCCGTGCTCGTTATCGTCCATGGGAGGCTTGGAGGCGTCAAGGGCGTTGTAGCCGCCCGCGCAGTTGGCCTTCAGGTCCGGATGACTGCAGTCGATGCCGGTGTCGATGACCGCGACCTTGACCCCCTCACCCTTCGTCACGGCCCAAGCGGCGGGCGCGTCGACCCGGGCGATGCCCCACGGGACCTCGGCGGCGTCGACGCCGTCGGGGAGCGGATACACGGGCCGCGCCGCGGCCTTGGGGAACCGAGGCAGAGCTGCGCGGATCGCGCCGAGGGATGGGAAAGGGGTCGTCTGGAAGGAGGGGCTGTCCAGCAGCCACTTCCTATATATATCTTCCTGGACCTCCAGAACCTCGGGCAGGAACTGCGCCTGGGCCTCGAAGGCCTGGAACGACTGGGCTCCCCCCGAAATCTCGGCCACGATGGCGCCGATCTCAGCGATGTCGTCCACCTCGGTCGCGCCAAGAATCTTGAGCGCGGCCGCCTGCTGAGCGGGCGTCGTCCCCTCGCGGAAGCCGACGAGATAGCGCTTGGCCGAAGCCGCCGCCGGAACCGCCGCCAGAAGCGTGAGCACGAGCACGGCACAGAACTGCTTCATATTGCCCCCCTTGTCCGTTACCGCTGGAATCTAGCAAATGGTGGGCCGAAAGGCCTAGTCATATTAGGCCTTGAACGCCTGATATTTTTAGGCCCTTAGGTCCATTCTCCCGTTGACGAAATCGAGGACCGGGGCTATACTGCCATTGAGGGACAAGTTCCAACGCGAGGATGCCATGAAGAAAACCTCTTCGAAATCATCTCGATTGCGGGCGCCGGGACGCAAGGGCAGGGACGACAAGCCTCTCGAGCTCGACCGCGGCTGGCAGGAGCTCGAGCATCAGCACGACCGCATTAAATCCGACTGGATGAGCCTGGCCGCCCAGCTCGGCGTCGGCGGGCGACAGAAGACGGCGTTCCCCTGAGACCTACTCTTCCTCAGCCCCGCGTCGGCGCCGCAAGCGCACTGCGTACGCCTTGACGCGGCGGCCGTAGCGTTCGAGCAGGCTCTCGGCCGCGGTCAAGAGAGCCCCGCTCCAGCGCTTCGCCTTCACGCCGTCCGTCAGCGCATGCGCGTCCAGGCGCGCGATTTCCCCCCAGAGCGGCGACTTGCGCGCCTCCGCCTCCAACTCCGCGTGCTTCTCGGGCTCGTGGCTCTTCGTGGGCAGGTGGACCTCATCCTTCGCGGCCACCGCGGCCTGGGCCTGGGACCCCGCGACCACGCTGACGCCGGCGACCTGGGCCCACTCGGCGAGCCGGGCGTCGATATCCTCCTTCTCCCGGTCCAGGCCCTTGAGCTCTTCCTTAAGACGGCGGCGCTTCTCTTCCAGCTCCGCCAGGCAATCGACCAGCTTCACGCCGCCGTCCTTGCGGCGCTCGGCCGGAGGGAGGGCGGATATCTTCTCGGGGTGGGCGAAGAGCGGACACATATCTTTGTATTCACACCAGTCGCAGAGCGGCCCCTGCCGAGGCTCAAAAGAGTGGTCATGCTTGATCTGTGCGACCAAGGCCGCCGCGTCCAAGCGCAGCTTCTCGCGGGCGGCCTCGTCGCGTACGGAGGTCAGGGTCTGGCCGTGCCGGACGTAGTGCCACTTGAGCTTCACGGACTTCAAGTGGGGCCACTCGTCACGGATGGCCAACTCATAGAGGGCCAACTGCCAATCCGAATCCGCATGCTCCTGGGAGGGCAGGGACTTGGAGGTCTTGTAATCATGAATCTCGAATTCCCCGTCGCCTGACTCGGACAGCCGATCGACGAACCCTTCGATGCGGTATTGGCGACCTTCCACCAGCAATGGGAACCCGACGCGTTTCTCGACCGAAACCGTCCGGTCCTCCGTGAAGGGCTGGTGGCTCTGGTAGTAAAGCCGAACGCAGTCGTGCCCGACTTTGCGCCAATCATCCCTGGTGAACCGCGAATCTTTGATCTTGACGCAATCGTCCCAGCCTTCATTGAAAGCCTTGTCAAAAAAGGCCGAGACCTCGACCAACGACGGCATTCGGCCTCCCGTGACGAGCGTGTAGAGTTCTTCAAAGGCCGAATGGACGGCCGTACCCAGGGTCGTCTCAGGCGTTTTTCGCCTACGGGAGATGCCGTCCACATAGCGATATTGATATCTGCGCGGGCAGTTCTTGTAGACGTCCAGCTTCGACGGCGAGAACTTGGCTGAGCGGTCCTCCTCCATCTCTTAGAGGACCTCCAGCAGGGCGAAGTGGAGGTATTCGGTCTCGGGCATGGCCAGAAGGATGGGATGGTCGGCCGACTGCCCGCGCAGGCCGACGAGGCGCAGGGCACGCTGGGCCTTGGCCTGGGCGTTCCTCAACATCAGGATGAAGTCCTCGCGGCAGACATGGTGGGAACAGGTGGAGGTGGCAAGATAGCCGCCGCGAGGCAGCGCGCGCATAGCGTGCGCGTTTAATTTGGAATACAGGCGCAGAGCCTTGCCGAGGTGCTTCTTGACCGGCGCCAGGCTGGGCGGGTCGAGCACGATGAAGTCCGGCTTGAAGGGCTGCTGGAGCAGGGCGAAGGTGTCGAGTGATTTCTCCGCGTCGCCCTCGTCGAAAGAAACGGCCCCCTCCACGCCGTTGAGCCTGGCGTTCTCCTTCGCGAGCGCCAGGGCCGCGGCGGAGCTGTCGATGGCGAGCACGCTCTTGGCCCCGGCCTTGGCCGCGTTGATCGCAAAGCCGCCGGTGTAACAGTAGAGGTCCAGGACATTGCGGCCCTTGAAGTAAGGACGCAGGAAGGCGCGGTTGTCACGCTGGTCGAAGTAATGGCCGGTCTTCTGGCCCTCGCCGATGTCCGCGCAAAAGCGCAGCCCACCCTCCATGATGGCGACCTTCTCCGGAACGGTCCCGCTGAAGGTGCGGCACTCCAGGGGCAGTCCTTCGAGCGCCCTTGTGCGGTGGTCGTTCTTGAGGTAGATGCCGGTGGGCTTGAGCAGGTCGTTGAGGACCTCGGCGATGATGTCAAGTCTCTTCTCGATGCCGGCGCAGAGGATCTGGAGGACCAGGACGGAGCCGTAGCGGTCGATGACGAGGCCGGGCAGGCCGTCGGATTCGCCGAAGCACAGCCGGTAGGCGTTCTCTTCGGGGCAGACCTTGGCGCGGTAGGCTATGGCCTCGGCCAAGCGTTTCTTGAAAAAGGCCGCGTCGATGACGTCCTTGGGGCTGCGGGTGAGCATGCGGGCGGCGATGAGGCTGTTGGGGTGATAGAAGGCCAGTCCCAGTTCCTGGCCGCCGGCGGTGACGACCAGGGCGATGTCGCCGGGCTGGGGTTCGCTGTGGGCCAAAACCTCTTTGATCTCGTTGGAAAAAACCCAGTTGTGGCCGGCGAGGAGGCGCTTCTCCTGGGTGGGGTTGAGGATGACGCGGGCGAGGGCCTTGGGTTTAAGCGCGATATCGGACATAGACAGGGTCTCCCCGACGCGCGCGGCTGCGAACTGAGTAATCTCCGTCGCGGGTCGAAATCTCGATAAGGCCGGCGGAGCCGGTAACGGCCAGGGGGCGGCCGGGCGGGACGGCGGCATAATGAGTGCGAAGCGGACCGAGGTCGCGGTGGCGATGAAAGATGCGCGCTTTGGGCGGGACTTGGTTCACGGGGATGTTGGTGACCACGTTGCCGAAATGGTCGCAAGAGAGTATGACACCTTCCAGGCCATGACTGATACGCTTGGGTTCTGGCCACGCCAGACGGACGGGGTCCGGAATCTTGGGGCCGAGCTTCTCGGGCGACAGGCCGTTGGCGAGCGAGGCCGCGACCGGGGAGAAGATGTCTCGGCCATGAAAGGTAGAACTCGTGGGGGCCAAGAAGAGTTTGGTGTTCGTGACTTCACGCCATTGCTTCACTTCGTCCTCTTTCTGGAGCCAGGTCAGAACACCATTATCCGGGGCGAGAAAGTCGTGCTTCCGAGAACGGCCCCAGACCACTCGCCGTTTCGACCCCACTCCAGGGTCCACCACCACCGCGAAGATGGATCGCTTCGGGAAGTACGGCACCGCCTGACGGAGGGCCAAGGCGGCGGCCTCGACATCCCCCGGTGGGATGCCGTGCGACAAGTCGAGGACGGTCGCCTTCGGGGCGAGGGAGAGGATCACTCCCTTCATGATGCCGACGAAGGGGTCGCGGTGGCCGAAGTCGGTCAGCAGGACGATGGGGCGCATCATTCCGAGGATTCCTTATAAATAGTGCTTTAAAAACTGTCGCACTTCGTTGTGGTTTCCGACAAATAGGAATGTAACGGTCTGTTTGTCCCACTGGAATAAGATGCGAGTGGCCAGGTCTATCCGGAATTCCCAGACCGATCCTCCCAGTTTTTTTATTCCGAAACCCACCGGAAGATTTCTGGCATCAAAGGCCCGGACGAGCGCATCAATATTCCTCTGAATTTCCATGCGCTCCGCTGGATGGCGGCGCCTAAGGATTCTTTCGAATCCTCCGCTAAGGAGATACCTCAATCAAAGGCTCCAAAGATGTTTAAGGAATGCCGCAGAGTCCTTAAATTTCCTGGTACCCTTGCCTCGCTTTGCATCAGTTGCCATTCGCTCAATCTCGCCATCCGCAAAGCGTGATGTATAGGAACTATCAATGGCCTCCCTAACGAGCTGGGAATAGCTCTTCCCAGATTCGGCCGCCTCCCGGCGAAGCGCCAAAACCTCTTTCCTCTCTAAGAGAATCTGGACTCTGGTCATGTTATATCCCCCCCTATACTGTGTATAACATGTGTATCTGTTCATGTCAAGAGACAACTCTGCGGCTCTGCGGCCCATAGGGCTCAACGCAGACGATCTGCTGCCGCCGCTTCAACTGTCCAACCAAACGAGGCGGCGGTCAGCAGAATCGAATGGT
>CAYHNV010000147.1:0-6315 GCA_964358065.1 uncultured Elusimicrobia bacterium
GGCGACCTTCTTCTTGGCCTCGTCGACGTAGCCGCCGATGTCGCGGCCGGCGACGTCCACGTAGACGTAGCCGGTGAGCAGGCCGTTCTCGTTGCGGATCATCGCCGGGCCCATCGTCAGCTCGATGTCGGCCAGCTGTGCCAAGGGGATCTGGGCGCCGTCCATCGTGGAGACGAGCACGCGCCGCAGCTTCGGCAGGTTGTCCCGGAGCTCGCGTGGATAGCGGACGCTGACGCCGTAGCGCTCGCGCCCCTCGACCGTGGTCGTCACCGGCTCGCCGCCGATGGCCGACATGATCACCATCTCCACTTCCTTCACGGACAGGCCGTAGCGCGCCAGCTGGTCGCGCTTGAGCTTGAAATCGACGAAGTAGCCCCCGGCCGTGCGCTCGGCGTAGACCGAGCGCGTGCCGCGCACGCCCTGCAGGGCCGCCTCGACTTTCATGCCGAGAGCCTCAATCTCAGACAGGTCCGCCCCCTGAACCTTGATGCCGATCGGGGTGCGCACCCCGGTGGTCAGCATGTCGATGCGCGCCTTGATGGGCATGGTCCAGGCGTTGGTGACACCCGGGAACTTCATGTGCTGGTCCATCTCCGTCACCAGCTCCTCCCAGGTGATCCGATCCCACCAGACGCGCCGCAAGGGGCTCTGGAGGAACTCGGGCAGGCCTGAGTGCCAGCGCTCCTTTTTGCGCCAATCCTCCATGGGTTTGAGGAGCACCGTGGTCTCCATCATCGAGAACGGGGCCGGGTCGGTCGAGGTCTCCGCGCGCCCCGCCTTGCCGAAGACGCGCTCCACCTCGGGGAAGCCCTTGAGCACCTCGTCCTGCTTCTGAAGCAGGTCCGCGGCCTGCGTGACGGAGATGCCCGGCAAGGTCGTCGGCATGAAGAGGATCGTCCCTTCATTGAGAGGAGGCATGAACTCGGAGCCCAGCTTCAGATAGATCGGAACGGTCGCCAGCGTGGCGAGCGCGGCGGCACCAATCACCTTCCACGGCCGCTCCAGCACCCAGCGGCAGACGGGGTCGTAGACGCGGAAGAGGCCCTTGCTGATCGGATGCTTCTCTTCCGCGTAGTAGCGTCCGACGACGACCTGGTTGACCGTCCAGGCCAGCCACTTGGGCTTGAATACCATGAAATCCATGCGCGTGAACATCATGCGCACCGCCGGGTCAAAGGTCACGGCGAGGAACGCCGCGAGGAACATCGTCAGGTTCTTCGTGTAGGCCAGAGGCTTGAAGAGTCGCCCCTCCTGGTCGACGAGCGCGAAGATCGGGAAGAAGGCCACGGCCACGACCAGGAGGGAGTAGAACACCGAAGGTCCGACTTCTTGCATCGCCTCCAGGCGCACGGCGTGGTAGTCGCCCTTGCGCCCGCCCGCGTCCCAGAGCTGGAGCTTTTTATACGCGTTCTCCACCTCCACCATGGAGCCGTCCACCAGCACGCCGACGGAGAGCATGATCCCGGCGATCGACATGATGTTGGCGCTGATGCCCATGAAGTACAGCGGGATGAAGGCCAGCAAAGTCGAGACCGGGATCGTCACGATCGGCACGATCGCCGACGGGATGTGCCAGAGGAAGACAAGCAGGACGAGGCTGACCAGAAACATCTGCGTGAAGAGTTCGTGCTTGAGGGTTGCGATCGCACCCTTGATGAGCACGGAACGGTCATAGGTCTCGACGATCTCAACACCCTCGGGCAGCGAGGGCTTGATCTCCGCGATGCGGGCCTTGACCCGCTCGATGACGTCGAGGGCGTTCTGGCCGTGGCGCATCACGACGATCCCGCCGACCGTGTCGCCCTCGCCGTCGAGATCGGCCACACCGCGCCGCATCTCCGGGCCCAGGGCCACCTTGGCCACGCTCTTGACGAGGACGGGGGTGCCTTTCATGTCGCGGCCGACGACGATCTGCTCGATATCCTCCACCGACTTGGCATAGCCGCGGCCGCGGATCATGTACTCGGTGCCCCCGAACTCGACGAGGCGTCCGCCCACGTCGTTGTTGCCGTCGCGGATGGCGTCGACGACCTTGGCGAGCGGTATGCGATAGGCCGACAACGCGTTGGGGTCGACCTGGACCTGGTACTGCTTTTGAAAGCCGCCGATGGAGGCGACCTCGGCGACACCCGGGACCGCCTGCAGATGAAAGCGCAGATTCCAATCCTGGAAGGACCGCAGATCGGCGAGGCTGTGCCGTCCCGTCTTGTCGACCAGGGCGTACTGGTAGCCCCAGCCGACACCGGTGGCGTCAGGCCCCAGTTCGGTGCGCACGCCCTCGGGCAACTGCGGCAGGATCTTGCTCAGGTACTCCAGCACCCGTGAGCGCGCCCAGTAGATGTCGGTGCCATCCTCGAAGATGACGTAGACGTAGGAGAAGCCGAAGTCCGAGAAGCCGCGCACGGCCTTGACGTTGGGAGCACCCAGGAGTGCTGTGACGATCGGATAAGTGACCTGGTCCTCGATGATGTCCGGCGAGCGGTCCCAGCGCGAGTAGACGATGACCTGGGTGTCCGAGAGGTCGGGGATCGCGTCGAGCGCGATGTTCTTCATGCAGTACCAGCCCAGCGACATGGCCACGCCCGTCAGGGCCAGGACCAGGAACTTGTTGTGCGCCGACCAGCCGATGATTTTCTTGATCATAAAGGCCTCAGCGCTTCTCCTTCGAGGGCGCGACCAGAGACTTCAGCTTCGATTCGGAGTCAATGAGGAAGTTTGCCGTCGTCACCACCTTTTCGCCTTCACGCACGCCCGATAGCAGCTCATAGTAGCCGTCGGCCTCGCGGCCCACGCGAACTTCACGCGGCTCGATGCGGCCTTCTCCGAGGTCGACGAAGACGAGCTTGCGCGCGCCGCTGTCCAGGAGCGCCCCCTCGGGCAGGGCGAGCGCCACCCCGAGATCCGCCTTGATGGCGGCGTTGACGTACATCTCGAGTTTGAGCAGCCCCCCCGGGTTGGGAACCTCGATGCGTACCCGCAGCGACCGGGTTTCGGCGGAGAGGTTTGGATCGATCGCCTTGACCGTGCCGCGAAAGACGCGCCCGGGGTAGGCGGGCGTGGTGATCTCGGCCTCGAGGCCGGGGCGGACCGAGGAGATCTCGTACTCGTATATCTGCGCGTAGACCCAGACGGAGCCGCCCGGACCGCCGAGAAGAAGGTTTTCCGGTGCGGACTCCCTGCCGGTGAACGCTCCGATCTGGGCTTGGGAGAGACCGAGCTGTCGAAGACGTAAGGCCGCCGAGCGCACCAGCGCGTCCGCCCTCTCATGGACGTCGGGCCAGGGGCTGTCCTTGACCTTGTCTCTCGCGATCATGGCGCTGTGGTGCTCCATGATGGCGTTGTAGAGCTCGGGATCGTAGGCCACGTTGCCCGAAGCCCGCACGGTGAACTTGAGGCGCCGCCGCGCGACCGCCTCGGTTTTCATGCCGATGAGCTGTCTTTTCTGCGCGGAGATGACCGTGGAGGCCTGGCCCGAGACGGACGACTCGGAGACATCTTCCGCATAGACCGGCACATAGTCCATGCCCATCGAGTCTTTCATGGCCACGGGCGAGGTCACCGCCGGATTCATGGGGTTTCGATAGTAGAGGAGCTTGCCGGCCGCGTCGGCGGCGGGTGCCGTGTGCGTGCCGCAGACGGGGCAGGTCACCGTTTCACCCGGCTTCAGGGGCAGTTCCATCTTGCAGTTCGCCATCGTGCACTTGTGCAGGACGCACATCTGCTTGCCCGTCGTCATCGTGGAGATGGCCGCCTCATCGGCGGGTTCTATAGGGACAAGTTTCATGCCGCAGATAGGACAGTCGCCCGGCTTATCCGATGTGTAGCTGGGGTGCATCGGGCATTGGTAGCCCGCCGTCTGCTGCGCTTTATGAGACGAATGGCTTCGTGTATAAAGAATATACCCGGTGCCCCCCCCCAGGACGACGAGGCTCGCGATCAAGACGATTTTTTTATTCATAAAATTCACAACTCCTCCCCGATCACGCGTTCGAGCTCCGCGGCGCGCTGCTCATAGTCCGCAAGGTATTGGTAATACTCGAGCTTGAAGTTCAAAAGAGAACGTTGGGCGTCGAGCAGGTCCAGGAAGCTTGACCGTCCCGCCTGGTAGCCGGACTCGGCCACCGTCAGAGCCGATTCGGCCTGGGGCAAGAGGCTCGTCTTGTAGCTCTCGGCCAGCCTCTGCGCCGCCATCACCCGCACGAAGGCCGTCCTGAGATCGGCGGCGGTCATGAGCCTCGCCGACTCGAGCTCCGCCTCCGCCATCTCTTTCTCCGCCGAGGCCTGCGCAACCATGGCCGCCGGCTTCCAGAACCACAGGGGCAAGGACAGACCTAGAACGCCGTCGCTGGTGCGGCCGCGCATCGGGTCGCTGCGGCGGCGGTAGGACAGCATGATGTCGGGCAGGAACTCCGACCTTGCCAGCGACAAAGAGGTTCCGGCGAGTTCGGCGGCCAGCACCGCCTGACGCAGCTCCGGCCGACGCGCGAACGCCACGGCTTCGAGCTCCTCGCGAGCTTTCTCCAAACGGCCCGGCTCGAGGTCACGGGGAGTCCCGAGGCTTTCCCACGCCGCGCGCCCCATTAAGGCGTTGAGCATAGCACTCGCCAGCTCCCGCTCCTGGTCCACGGCCACGCCCATGTTCAGCATCTTCGTCAACTCCACCTGTGCTTTCAGGGCGTCCGACTGGCTCGCCGAGCCCCCCGCGAACTTGGATTCCGCGACCTTGGCGAAGCGGCGCATGAGCTCGATGTTCTCGTCCAAGAGGCTGCGGCTCTTAAAGGAAAGGTACAGCATCGCGTAGGAGGTCCGGGTCTTCGCCAGTACCTCGCGGAGCTTGGCGCGATACGCCTGCTCCGAAACCTCGGCCGCCTTGGAGGCGCGGCTGCCCCGCAGGTACAGCGTGCTGGGAAACGGGAACTCCTGGGTCAAGGAGACCGCCTTCTCCTCCGCCCCGCTCAACGGAGTCTTCCCGGCGGGAGCGTACATCCGCTCGATGTCGAGACGGGGCTTGTCGGGCGTCGCTTCGGAGGCGACCCGTTTACGCGCCGCGTCCCAGCGCTTCAAGGCAACCCGGATGTCCGGGTTGCCGCGGCGGGCCGCGTCCAGGGCCTGCGCCAGGCTGAGAGTGCCTGACGAGGCCGCGACGGGCGCCTGGGCGCGGGACGAAACGGCGAGCACGGATAGAAGCAAGGCTGCTAGAAGTTGGAACACGGTTCCTCCGGAAACGTCATCGGACGGCTTCGCCCTGTGGACGCGGGCGAGCGGCGGACCTTACAGTCCGGAGGAAGGCGGCGACAGCCCGGAGTGGGTCCCGGGCGGCGCCTGGGGAGAGGCGGCAACGTTGGGCGCCGGAGCGGCCCAAATAACGCGGGGCGCGTCGGCGACGATCACGACGCAAGCCAGGAGCGCCGGCGCGGGAGCCTGGGCGGCCGCGGAAACGACCGGCGGCATGGCCTCGGGAGCGCGGCAGCAGGCCGGGACGTCCTGGCCCGCGGGCATCGGCATCGGAGCCTTGCCGCCCGCGCAGCAGGCATGGCTCGGTCCGGCGGACATGGCGCGCAGGGGGACCGCCCAGGAGAAGGACAGGGCCGCGGCGAGGATGAGACCGAAGGCTTTGCGCGACATCGTCACAGCATACCATGCAACGGGACTTTCCGCAAGAGCAAGACAGAGCATGGCAAGAAGATGCGTGTTTAATCTCTCTTCTGCCACTGCGCACCCCAGTGTTTGAGCGCTGGCGGGGCCGAATCAATGCCTCTTTCCTCTTCTTCCATCTCCCAAACGGTCAAAATGGGCAAATACCGCAGCAGCAGCACCAGCAGCAGGACGAAGCCGGCCAGCCAGCCGACCGTCTGCGACACCTCGACCCAACTGGGGTAATAGTGGAACTCGCGCCAACCGAGCAAGGTCAGGGCCGCGCTGGGCACGACGATGTCGAAGCGCTCCAGCCACATCCCGATGTTGACCGAAATACCGGTCCAGAAAAGGACCCGGCCGATGTCGCCCCGGCCGAAGACCAGAAGGGGAAGCGGGATAAACAGGCACAAGGTCAGCATCCCCCAAAAGAGCGGCGCGTACTGCCCCGTGAACTTGGAATGGAGCAGGACGGCCTCCGCGGCGTGCTGGCCGTAGTAGGCGGTCAGCAGCTCCGTGAACGTGAAATAGGCCCAGAAGCAGCACATGGCGATCAGGAACTTCTTGAGGGCGCCCAAGTGGGCCTCGGTGATGATCGTTTCAAGGCCGAGGAACTTGCGCACGAGCGGCATGATGATCGCCAGGCCGGCCAACCCCTGGAAGGCCGCGCCGATGACGAAG
>CAYHNV010000148.1:0-514 GCA_964358065.1 uncultured Elusimicrobia bacterium
ATCATCCTCGCCGGCGGGTCGGGCACGCGCCTGTACCCCGTCACGCGCGCCATCAGCAAACAATTGGTGCCCGTGTACGACAAGCCGATGATCTACTATCCCTTGTCCACGCTGATGCTGGCGGGCGTGCGCGACATCCTGGTCATCACCACGCCCGAGGACCAGGAAAGCTTCCAGCGCCTGCTGGGCGACGGCTCGGGCATCGGTTTGCATCTGTCCTACGCGGCCCAGCCCAAGCCCGAGGGCCTGGCCCAGGCGTTCATCATCGGCCGCAAGTTCGTCGGGGCCGACCGCGTGGCCCTGGTGCTGGGCGACAACATCTTCTACGGGCAAGGCCTGACTCCGTTGCTGCAGGCCGCGGCCGCGCGCGAGAAGGGTGCCACGGTCTTCGCCTACCAGGTCCGCGACCCCCAGCGCTACGGCGTGGTGGAGTTCGACGCCGACGGCAAAGCCAAGAGCCTGGAGGAGAAGCCCGCCCAGCCGAAGTCCAACTACGCCGTACCCTGCCTGTACT
>CAYHNV010000148.1:524-6313 GCA_964358065.1 uncultured Elusimicrobia bacterium
CGCGCGGGGAGCTTGAGATCACCGACGTCAACAAGATCTACCTGCGCGAGAAGAACCTGCATGTCGAGCGCATGGGCCGCGGCATCGCCTGGCTCGACACGGGCACGCACGAGGCCCTGCTCCAGGCGTCCACCTTCATCCAGGTCATCGAGGAGCGCCAAGCCCTCAAAATCGCCTGCCTCGAGGAGATCGCGTTGAATATGGGATACATCAGCGTCGCGCAACTGCGCTCTTTGGCTGAGCCGATGGCGAAGAACGAGTACGGCCAGTACCTCCTGCGCGTGGCGGCCGAAGGGACTCGCTAAGCGATGACCGCGCGTGCGGAGGTCGTCGAGTACCTGCGCTTGAACCTCCCAAAGTTCCCCATTGATTCTCTGCGTCGGCAATTGCACGAGGAAGGCGTCTCGGAGCTTGATTTCGAGGACTGTCTGGCCCAGGCCCTGCGTGCTCCCAAGAAGAACTCCTCGAAGACCCTCCTCGTCATCGCTCTTGTCCTCATCGTCGGCGCCGGGTTGCTGGCACTTTCTTCTCAGACCCCTCCCCTCGAACAAGCGAGCGGGCCCGAATCGGCCTCCAGCGAGTCGGGCTATGTCGGACACCGCGGCTGGGTGGTGCGCCTGCCTAGGGAGTACGTCGGGATGTCGGCGTTCAAGGACAAGGGGAAGACCCACCAGGTCGTCCATTTCTGCAAGCGTGGAACCGATCCGACGAACTTCCTCAATGAAGGGCTTTTCGGCCAGATGGAGATCGTCCGGCTTGAGGTGACCCCCAGCCCTTTCCCCGCCAACCCCGCGGGCGTGGCCGGCATGACCGGCGCCGTCAACCGCAAGACGGCCTCCCATGGGGAGAAATTCGTCCTGAAGGACTTCTCAGTCGGCACCCTGCCCGGGGTGCTGGTCAATATCCAGTCCCCCTTCCCGCGCGTCGAGGCCTACCTCCTGGGCCAGAACGACCTCTATTTCTTCTACGGCGGGCAAGAAGACGACATCTGGCGCGACATCGTCCTCAGCCTGCGCGACGCCCATTCCGAAAACTGACCCCTTGCGCAAACCGGGAACACCCGTTACACTCAAGAAGCCCCCGCGGCCATGCCGAGTTCACGCAGGAGGGCCCGGAGGTTTCCCGAATGAAAAAGAAGGTCCGCTCGGCCAAGAAGGCGGCCACCCTTGAACTGTCCCCCGAAGAAGCGGCGTCCCTTGAACAGATCTCTCAGCGTTGCGAACAGAGCGAACACGCCTGGCAACTCATGACCGCGCTCCCGTGTGGAGACGAGACCTGGAACCAGGTCGAGGAGCATCTCCTCGCTCGCGGCGGTCGGGACTGCGAACGCCGCTGGAAGTACTTCTCGAAATAGCCGCCGCGTCGGCGGGCTGATGCACGAGAACCGGCGGACCAACCTGGTCATCCTGGCGGCCCTGCTCATGATCGCGGTCGCCTTCGCGGTCTATGCGACCTTGGTCATGCGTTGGTTCTCCGCCTCTGCGCGGTCCCTGGACCCCGCGCCGCGCGAGGCCGCCCGCCAAGCGCAGCTTGACGAGACGCGCAAGGAGTTCCGCGCCCGGCTCCTCGACTGCCGCGCCCACCTTCGCCTGTCCGAAGCGCTCTGGAAGTCCGGACGTCCCGTGGACTCTTTCTATGTCTTCTACGCGGCCCGCCATCTTTTTACGACGGCGGATTTCTCTCACGCTCACGCCGAGGTCGTCCTGGGCGCGGGCGGACCCGCCGCCGCCATCCGCGCACGCCTGAAAGGACTGGCCGACCCGGCGCTCGCCGTGCCCATCCACGCGCAGACAGCCCGCGAGTATCCCTCGAGCCCCGAAGGCCGCGATTGCCTCGACCAACTCTCTCGGATGGCGATAGGCGACGAGAACCGGACCGGCGGCGATAGCTCCCGTCTGGCTCTCGCCGCGCTCGAGGAGCTTTACGCGCAAGACACGAGCAATCCCGAAAAACTCGCCGCCCTGGCCGGCGCCGCCTTCACTCGGGGCGACGTCGCCCGCGCCCATGCTCTGGCCAGCGAGGCCTTGCGCAAGCGCCCCCATCACGCGGGCGCGGCCCGAATCTTCGGCATGATCGCGCTCAAGGACCGCGACCTCGACGCGGCACGGCGCTGGCTGACGGCCGCCTGGGACCGCAACCCCAACGACCTCTACAGCGCCTCGAAGCTCGCCCAGATCTACGACAAGAGGCGCGCCGACCCCGAGAGCGCTCTCCCTTATTACCTGGCGCTCTACCGCCAGAACCCCGATTACGACGATGACGGCCCCGTCGAGCGCCGCATCCGCGAGACCCTGGACACGCGCCGGGAGAACCTGCTCAAAGACGCCCCTGTGTCGGGACTGGGCGGAAGATTCAAGCTCGACGACGCCTCGCTGCGCGCCGAAGCCTGCCTGCGCGCGGCCTCCTACGCCGACCCGCGCTGGATCGATGTCCTGGGCGAGCTCCTGGACGACGATGCCGAAATCGTGCGCCGCAGCGCCGACTACGCCCTCTTTAAAATCGCGCAGAAGGAGCCGGACGCCGTGCGCGTCCGCCGCGACGCGTGGCTGAACAGCCCTCAGCCCCTAGTGCGCATCCGCGCCCTGAACCTCTTCGCCGACCTGGACGGCAGGAATGCCCTGCCGCTGGTGGCCACGGCCCTGCGCGATCCCGTGCCGGCGGTCCGCGCCTATGCTTTGGTGATGGTCCTGGAGCATTACTTCTCGGCCCAGCCCGAGGCCGCCAAACTGCGCGCGCGCTTCCTGGCCGAGGAGACGGACCCCGAGGCCCTGGCCTTCGTGCGCCGCTTCTCCAAACACGGACGATGAACAGCCTCGTCGATACCCATACCCATCTCGGTGATTCGCAGTTCGATATCGACCGTGAGGCCGTGCTGAAGAGCGCGGCCGCCGCCGGCGTCGGCCGCATCGTGGAGATAGCCCCCAACCCCCAGGAGTGGACCCGCGCCGGCGCACTGGCCCGAGCCCACCCGGACCTCATGCGCTGCTCGCTCGGCCTTCATCCCTACTACGCCGACCGATTCGATCTGGGATTCATCGCCCGTCTGAAGGCCGCCCTCGCCGCAGCGCCCGAGGCGGTCGCCATCGGCGAGGTCGGCCTCGATTACGCCAAGGCTCAGGTCTCCCCTAAAGTCCAGCGGCTTGCCTTCGCCGCCCTGCTCGAAGCCGGGCGCGAATGGGACGTGCCGCTCGTGATCCATTGCCGCGACGCCTACGCGGACTTGATCTTGATGCTGCGAGAGAGATTCCCCTCGCCGCCGCAGGGCCGCCGGTTCTGGGGCGTCGTGCATTGCTTCTCGGGGACGCCGGAGGAGGCCATGGCCTGCGCGGCGCTCGGCTTCGCGCTGGGCGCCGACGGCCCGGTGACCTACAGGAAGAACGACCCCTTGCGCGAGGCCTTCCGCCGCGCCGGGCCCGGGACCGCGGTGCTGGAAACGGACTGCCCCTACCTGCCGCCGCAGAGCTCTCGCGGCAAGCGCAACGAGCCCAAGTCCATCTCCGAGATCGCGGCCAAACTGGCCGAGGTCTGGGGCATCCCCACCGACGAAGTCGCTCGTGTCACCAGCGCCAATGCCGCGGACCTTTTCAACTGGTCAGCCTGATTTTAGAGCGAGGATATGAAGACGTTCTTGACCTCGGAGTAGAGGTCGAGGGACTTTAAGCCCAACTCGCGGCCCAGGCCCGAGGTCTTATAGCCGCCGAAGGGCGCTTCGAGGTGAACGCTCGTCGAGGTGTTGACCGAGATGACGCCGGTCTGCATCGCGCGGGTCACGCGCAGCACGCGGCCGACATCACGGGTCCACAGAGAGCCTGACAGACCGTAAGGGGAGTCGTTGGCCAGGCGAATGGCCTCATCCTCGTCCTTGAAGGAAAGAACGGTGAGCACGGGCCCGAAGATCTCTTCCTGGACGATCTTCATCTTCGTGCCGCAATCGGCGAAGACCGCGGGGGTCAGGTAGTAGCCCTTGGCGAGTGACCCGCCCGGACGCGTGCCGCCGCAGAGGAGCTTGGCGCCCTCGGCCCTGCCGGCGTCGATATATTTGCAAACACTCTCTCTCTGCTTGGCCGATATCATAGGGCCCATCTGAACGCCCTTCTTCTCGGGATGGCCGATGACGATCTTCTTCGTCCGCGCCACGAACTTGTCGAGGAACTTGTCGTAGACCTTGCGGTGCACGATCGCGCGCGAGCGCGCGCAGCAGTCCTGGCCGGTGTTGCCGAAGACGGACCAGACGGATTTCTCGACACAGAGATCGAGATCGGCGTCATCGAAGATGATGTTCGGGGACTTCCCCCCCAATTCGAGCGAGACGCGCTTGATGCTGTCGGCGGCGACCTTCGTGATGTGAGCGCCCGTCGTCGTCTCGCCGGTGAAGGAGATCTTGCGCACTCCGGGGTGGGAGGCCAGGGCCGAGCCCACCACGCCGCCGGGACCGGTAATCACGTTGACCACGCCGTCGGGGATGCCGGCCTCGGTACAGACCTGCCCCAGCAACAGCGCCGTCAGCGGCGTGTAGCTGGCGGGCTTCAGGACCACGGTATTGCCGCAGGCAAGAGCGGGCGCCAGCTTCCAGGCCGCGATCATCATCGGGAAGTTCCACGGCACGATAAGGGCACAGACCCCGACCGGCTCGCGCATAGTAAAGTCTAACCCCGGAGTTCCTACAGGTATGGTCTCGCCATGGTGCTTGCTGACGGCCCCGGCGTAGAACTCGAAGCAGTCGGCCACGACATTGGCTTCGTCACGGGAATCGGCCAGGGGCTTTCCCGTATTGCGTGTCTCGATGAGCGCGAACTCCTCCAGGCGCTCGCGCACGATGCGGGCGACGGCGAAGAGCTTGCGGGCGCGCTCGCGCGGGCTCATCTTGCCCCACGGCCCCGCAGCGGCCGCGACCGCGGTCTTTACCGCCAGGTCCACGTCGGTCACGCCGCCTTCAGCGACCTGAGCCAGGACCTTGCCGTCGGCGGGATTGACGACCGGGAAGGCGCGACCGGAGAATGACGAGACCGGCTTGCCGGCGATCCACATTTTGGTGAGCATGGAGACTCCGAGGACGTTTATTAAAAGTAGTTCGCGGTGATGCCGCCGTCGACGACCAGGGCGGCGCCGTTGGTCCAGGAGGATTCGTCGCTGGCCAGGAACAGCGCCATGTTGACGACGTCCTCGGACTTGCCGAAGCGTCCCATCGGAATGCGGTTGAGGCGCTTGGCCTTCTCGGCCGGCTCCTTGAAGAGCCACGCGCTCAGGAGCGGCGTCTCGATCGGGCCGGGGCAGATCGCGTTGGAGCGGATGCCCTTGGGCCCGAACTGGACCGCCAGGGACTTCGTCAGCGCCAGCACCGCGCCCTTCGACGCGGTGTAGGCGTCCTGCGGCACCGAGCAGCCGACCAGGGCCACGAAGCTGGCCACGTTGATGACCGAGCCGCCGCCCGCGGCGAGGAGTTCGGGGATGCCGTGCTTGCAGACGAGATAAATCCCTTTGACATTGACCGCAAACACTTTATCCCACACGGCTTCTTCCGTGTCCACGACTGAATGATCGGCCGCCGGGAATATCCCCGCGTTGTTGTACAAGACATCGATCTTGCCGTACGCCTTTACCCCGGCCTTGATGCCGTCGCGCACCTCGGCCTCCTTGGACACGTCCATGCGCACCGCCAGCGCCTTGCCCCCCGCGGTCTCGGATAACGCGACGGACTCCTTGACCGCGGCCAGATCCACATCGGCGGCCACGCCGCGCGCGCCCTCCCGCGCGACGCGCACGACCGCCGCGCGCCCCATGCCGGAACC
>CAYHNV010000149.1:0-6297 GCA_964358065.1 uncultured Elusimicrobia bacterium
TCCTCCTGCAGGTCATGGAGGACGGCATCCTCAACGACAACCTGGGCCACAAGGTCTCCTTCAAGAACACCATCATCCTGATGACCTCCAACGTTGGCGCGCGCCTGATCTCCAAGGGCAAGTCCCTTGGTTTTGCCGCCGCCGACGCCGCGGACCAGAACGATCGCGACTACAAGAAGATGAAGGACACCGTGATGGAAGAGGTCAAGCGCGTCTTCAGCCCTGAGTTCATCAACCGCGTCAATGACATCATCGTCTTTCATCCGCTCAACGAGACGGAGATGGCGAAGATCCTCACGCTGATGCTCGGGCGCGTGAGGACGAAAATCGAGGCGCAGGGCTACAAGGTCCACTTCTCCGAGGAGACCGAGAAGCACCTCATCAAGAACGGCTTCGACGTCAACTACGGCGCCCGCCCGCTGGCGCGCACGATCCAGCGCGCGGTCGAGGACCCGCTCTCCGAGGAGCTCCTGATGAAGAAATTCGAGCCGGGCGCGACGATCTATGTCGAGGTGGATGCCGACGGTGAAAAGCTCGCCTTTTCCAAGAATCCGCCCGTCAAGTCGCACTGAATGACCCGAATCGGCGTTGCGCGCGACATTCGTTGGGCCGCCCTGCATTCGCAGGGGGCCGATCTTCTGCTGGTTGCCACCCTCGTCGTGGTGGGGCTGTCCTACGGTTTGGGCTATCGCCTGGACTGGTCGCAGGAGAACGGCCGCCCCGAAGACGACATCGAGGTTGCCGAGGTTCCCGCTCCGGCTGCGAGCGCGCTCCGGCTGCCCCCCATCGTGGAGATGTCCCCTCCTCCAGCGTCGGAGATCAAGCCCGACGCGCGCGCCGCCGCCTGGGACAAGATGACCGCCGAGCTCGACAACATCTCGTCGCGCTACTCGGGCCGCGTCTCCATTTTCCTGCGCGACTTGCGCACGGGCAAGACCTGGATGCATCACCCGGACGATCTCTTCCCGGCGGCCAGCCTTATCAAGGTTCCGATCATGATCGCGGCCTGCTACAAGATGAAGGACGGCCAGCTCTCCTTGGATGAGAGGCTGGCGATCTCCCGGCGCAACCGCGTGGGGGGTTCAGGTTCTCTCAAGTGGCGTCCCGACGGCACGAAACTCGCGGTGCGCGACCTGCTGGTATACATGATCAATGAGTCCGACAACACCGCGACCAAAATGATCCTGGATCGCATGGGCCTGGGGTATGTGCAGCAGCAGTTCCCGCGCATCGGCCTCCTTTATACGGGCATCTACGAAGAGGGCATGAGCATCAAGGGCGGGCGCGTGGCGCACGAGAACTACACGACCGCGCGCGAGATGACGATGTTGCTGGAGAAGATCTACAAGGGAGAAGCCGTGGATAAGCCTTCCAGCGAGTTCATGCTGGAGGTCCTCAAGCGCCCCAAGGCCGTGCCCTCGCGCCTGGCCAAGGGCCTGCCCGCCGGTTGGGAGATCGCGCACAAGACCGGCCTGCTGCGCCAGGCCTGCCACGACTCGGCCATCTTCTTCACGCCCAACGGCGACTACGCGATGACCGTGCTGACCGGCCAGAACCAGTCCTATTCCCAGGCTAAGACCTTGATCACGAAGCTCGCTCATGTGACCTTCGCCAACTACGCGGGGCCGCGCTACTACGCGCAGGCGCCCCGTCGTCGCCGACGCTGAGGGGAACTTTTTCGACCCCCTCGCCGTATCAATATAGCCCCCTGAAAAGGGCTTCGAACGCGAATCGAACAAGGTTCGAACAAAAATCGAACTTGCGTTCGATTCAATCATCTGCTATACTGACACCCTTGGGAGCCCGAGGTCAGGGTTGCTCGAGGAGGGAGAAATCACTCAATGGCGAACATGGAAACGGGGAAGACGAAGTCGCTGGAGCTGGCGCTGGCTCAGATCGAGAAGGCTTACGGCAAGGAGGCGGTCATGAAGTTGGGAGACCGCGCCGCCAAGATCAAGATCGATGCGATTTCCACCGGCGTGTTGTCCCTCGACTTGGCGCTCGGCGTGGGGGGCTTTCCGCGCGGACGCATCATCGAGATCTACGGGCCCGAGTCCTCGGGCAAGACCACCTTGGCGCTGATGGCCGTGGCCCAGGCCCAGAAGCTGGGGGGCAGCGCCGCCTACATCGACGCGGAGCATGCGATGGACCCCGCGTACGCGAAGGCGCTCGGCGTGGACATCGACAATCTCCTCATCGCCCAGCCCGACTGCGGCGAAGAGGCTCTTGAGATCACCGAGAAGCTGGTGCGCTCCTCGGCCATCGACGTGATCGTCATCGATTCCGTGGCGGCCCTGGTCCCCAAGGCCGAGATCGAAGGCGAGATGGGCGACTCCCACATGGGCCTGCAGGCCCGGCTGATGAGCCAGGCCCTGCGCAAGCTCACCGCGGTCGTGGCCCAAAGCAAGACGACCCTCATCTTCATCAACCAGATCCGCAACAAGATCGGCGTCATGTTCGGCAATCCCGAGACGACGACCGGCGGCCTGGCGCTTAAGTTCTACGCGACCATGCGCCTGGAGATTCGGCGCATCGAGAACATCAAGGAAGGCGATGTCGTCGTCGGCGCGCGTGCCCGGGTCAAGGTCGTCAAGAACAAGGTCGCAGCGCCCTACCGCACGGCGGAGTTCGAGATGATCCATGGCTTCGGGGTTTCCAGGGAGGGGTGCCTGGTCGACCTCGGCGTGGAGGGCGGCATCGTGGAGAAGTCCGGTTCCTGGTTCCTCTATGAAGGAGAGCGCCTCGGCCAGGGACGCGAGAACGCCAAGGCTTACCTCAAGCACCACACCGAGACCGGCGTGAAGCTGGAGAAGGCCCTGCGCGACAAGTATCTCGTGATGCCGGTCGCGACCGAGGCTCAGACCGCGGAGACCGTCGCGGAGAACGCCGCCTCGGACAAGGCGACCGCGGAGAAGATCGCGACCAAGTCGGGCAAGAAATAATCACCGCCCGCGGGCGGGGCCGCCGCTCCTTCGGGGGACGGCGGCCCCGCTCTTTTCCAAGGTAGAATAGAGGGATGCCCCGCGCCGCCACCCTGGAGTTCAACCGCTATCTCAGACTGGAGCGGGGCCTGTCCCCGCGGACCGTGGAGGCCTATTGCGCGGACGCCGAGCGTTTCCTGGCCTGGGCCGAACAGCGCGGCCTCGACACGAGCGGTGCGCCCAAAGCCGTGCTCGACGACTTTCTTTGGGACGAGCGCCGGCGCGGGTTGAAGGCCGCCTCCCTTTCTCGGCTGGTTTCGGCGCTCAAGTCGTTCTATGCCTACCAGGCCATCGAGGGGCGTCTGCCCGCGAACCCGGCCGAGGGGCTCAAGGGCCCGCGCGGGGCGAAGCGCCTGCCGAAATATCTCTCGCACTCCGACGCGGCGCGATTGCTGGCCGCGCCCGATGGGACCTCCTATGGGGACGTGCGCGAGCGCGCGATGCTCGAACTGCTCTACGCCTGCGGCCTGCGCGTCACCGAACTCCTGACGCTGCGCCCCGAGTCGGTCAATCTGCAGGAGGGCTGGGTCCGCGTGCTGGGCAAGGGTGTTAAGGAGCGGCTGGTACCCGCGCACGCGCGGGCGGTGGCCGCGCTCAAGGTCTACCTCGCCTTGCGCGAGAGGCGATTTAAGTCGCCGGCCCCTGAGCTGTTCCTTGGGCGCGCCGGGCGCCGCCTTTCGCGCGTGCAGTTCTGGCGCGTGCTGCGCGGCCTCGGGCGCCGCGCTGGGATTGGCACCCCGCTCTATCCTCATCTGTTGCGCCACACCTTCGCGACGCACATGCTGGCAGGCGGCGCGGACCTGCGGTCTCTCCAGGAGATGCTGGGGCACTCCGACCTCTCCAGCACGCAGATCTACACGCACCTCGACGCCTCGGCGCTCAAGACGGCGCATGCCAAACACCACCCCCGAGGATGATAGACTACCTCCGATGACCACGCTCATCTTGGCTGCCGGCATCGCTTTCTCGGTCCCCATCGCCGCCGCCCCGGACGACGCGACCGCGCGACAGATCGTGGATTACGCGTTGCGCACGCCGACGTCCGACATGGACCCCAAGCTGGCCAACGCCTTCCTCGATCTTGATCTCAAGAACCTGCCGAAGAAGAAGCAAGAGAAAGCTCTCGCCAAACAGCTCGAACTTCAGACGCTTCTTAAGATCATCCAGGGGAAGAAAAAGGGAGGCATCCGCTGGCCGACCACTGAAGACTGCAAGTCGAAGATCTATGGTCCCGGCGACGTGGGGGCGCTGCGTCTTGCGGGCTTCGTCGAGATCCAGGAAGATGAAGAGAGCTTTCTGGAGGAGAGGACGAAGTGCTCGGAGATGGAGCTATGCTGCGAGTTCTCGCTGAGCATCGTCCTGACCCCGCAAAAGAAGGGACTGCCCACGAAGCGCTTTTTCCTTCATGCGAACGACCCCATCAACAGCCTGCTTGCCGAATATCGCAATAAGGGCGTAGGCGGGCAGACGAAGTTCTTTGGCGGCGGCGTTTTCTCCTGCAACCACTGAGGCGTTTTTACCGAAAAGTTACTGGCATTTCGTGGACCAAACATCTACACTGTCCGGCATGCGCGGCTGCCGGGGACAAAATACGGTGGAGTATCTGCTGATGCTGACCGTGGTCGTGGGCGTCGTGTTCGTCGCGGGGATGTTGTTTAAAAATTACATACCCACGCTCTTCGATCAGATAACCCAGATGGTGACCGGAGCCGCGGGAAATCTCGGGACGGGCGGGCCATGAAAGGCCTTCCTCCAAGCCGGTGGAGCGGCAGCGACGGCCGCTATCCGGACTCCTGCTGCATCCAGGAACTCTTTGAGAGGCAAGCAAGCCGAAATCCGGAGGCGATAGCGATCGAGTCTTCGGATCGATCCCTGAGCTACGGCGAACTCGATCGCAAGGCCGGGGCCCTGGCGGAGCGCTTAAAGAAAGCCGGTTTGGGCCCCGAGTTTCGAGCCGGGATTTTGGCGGATAGAACCCCCGAGCTGTTCGTGGCGATCCTGGCGGTGCTCAAGGCCGGGGGCTGCTACCTGTGTCTTGACCCTTGTTATCCTCAGGAGCGGTTGCTGCAGATATGGGAAGATCTGCGCGCCCGGGTGCTGATCGTCTCCGACGCCTACAAGGATCGCCTGCCCTCCTTCGGAGCGGAACTCGTGCCGTTGGAAAAAACCCTGGTCGAGCTTGCCGACGGCGGCACGAGCGCCGCCGGGCCCAGCGGCAGCGGCTTCCCGGATCATCTGGCGTATATCATCTTCACCTCCGGCTCCACCGGCAGGCCGAAGGGCATATTGCTCCAGCATCGCGGGCTCTGCAATCTGGTCCATGTTTCCAATCAGCTGCTGGGTCTTGGCCCGGGCGACCGGTTGCTGCAGTTTGCGGCCCTGAGTTTCGATGTTTTTGTTTGGGAGACGTTTATGGCCTTGAGTTCCGGGGCGACCCTGGTGCTGCCCGGGTCCGTGGACCGCTTTCTGGCCGCCATGCTTGAGCAGGTGCTTCGCCAAAGGCGTATTACGGTCGCTTTGCTCCCGCCCTCGCTGATGACCCTGATGTCGCCGGAGAGCCTGACCGACCTGAGGGCCGTGATCTCGGTCGGGGAGCGGCTGCCGAACGAGGTGGTCAGGCGCTGGGCCAAGGGCCGCCGGCTGATCAACGGCTATGGGCCTGCCGAAGCGACCATCACCGTTTCCTTTTTCGAGACCCAACCGGAGGGCGAGTACGCGGTTCAGGGTCCGCCGATCGGCAAGCCCATTCAAAACGTTCGCCTCTATCTCCTCGGTTCCGATCGACAGCCGGTTCCCGTGGGGGAGCCCGGGGAGGTGTTTATCGGCGGCATCCAGACGGCTCGGGGCTACCTGAACCGGCCCGAGCTTGACCAGGAGCGCTTCCTCGCGGATCCCTTTATCGGGCGTTCAGGAGCCCGGATGTACAGAACAGGAGACCTGGCCCGTTGGCGGACCGACGGTCATATCGAGTTTTTGGGACGGCAAGACAGCCAGGTCAAGCTCCGCGGCATCCGGATCGAGTTGGGCGAGATCGAGGCCGTGCTGCGAAGCCACCCATTTGTCGGGGAAGCGGTGGCCCTGATTCGCCAAGAGAGGCCTGGGAGGGCGCAACTGGTGGCCTTCTTTTCGCCTTCACAAGAAAACCCGCCGAGCCGGCGAGATCTGCGCCGGCACATGGAGCAAAGCCTGCCAAGTTACATGGTTCCCGAGGACTATGTGATGGTGCGCGAGCTCCCGCGTACGCCGAATGGGAAGCTCGATCGCGATGCGCTGCTCAAGGAGAACATTCATGGCTGAAAAACTGCCTTCGAAACTG
>CAYHNV010000150.1:0-6251 GCA_964358065.1 uncultured Elusimicrobia bacterium
GGTTGAGGGAGATCGCGTTGCCGTTGGACTTCGACATCTTCTTGTCGCCGTCGAGGCCGACGAGGAGCGGCTCCGTCAGCGCGACCTGGGCTTCCTGGCCCGCGTCGGCCTGCATCTTGCGGCCCATCAGCAGGTTGGTGAGTTGGTCGTTGCCGCCCAGCTCGATGTCCGCCTTGACCGCGACGGAGTCGTAGCCCTGAAGAAGAGGATAGAGGATCTCAAGTAAAGTCAGGGGGGAGTTCTCCGCGAGACGGTTCTTGAAATCCTCGCGCGAGAGGAGCTGCTGGACGGTGTGGCGCTTGAGCGTGTCGAGCAGGCAATCCCGCATGAACGGCGTCAGCCACTCGGAGTTGAAATGCAGTTCGGTCTTGTCCGGGTCGAGGATCTTGAACGCCTGATCCCGATAGGTCTGCGCATTGGCACGGACCTCGGATGAGGTCAGTGTTGGTCTGGTCGAGTCGCGGCCCGAGGGGTCGCCGACCTGGGCGGTGAAGTCGCCGATGATAAGCACGGCGGTGTGGCCCAGGTCCTGGAAGCGGCGCAGTCGGGTCAAGACGACCGCGTGGCCGAGGTGGAGGTCGGCCGAGGTCGGGTCCACGCCCAGCTTGACGCGCAGGGTGCGGCCGGAGGAGAGCTTCTTGGCGAGCTCGGCTTCGCTGACGAGGCCGGCGCAGCCCCGCTTGAGCAGGGCGATCTGCGAGTTCAGGTCCACGATGGGAATTAGAACATGTCGTAGGGATCGACGTCCAGGGTCAGCCGGACCGCGGAGGGGATGCGGCAGGACCGGGCTGCGGCCAGGGCCGCTTCGACTTCCCCGGAAGCGAGCTTGATGAGCAGATGGTGGCGGAACTTGCCGCGCACTTCCCGGAGCAGGGCCGGGGCCGGGCCGACGACCTCGGCGCGTTCGCCCAACTCGGCGCGCAGAGAGTCGCCCAGCGCCCGCGCCGCCGAGACCGTGCGGGCCTCGTCCTTGCCCGCGAGGACGGCGCGCAGGAGCGTGGCCGCCGGAGGATAGCGCAGGTCCCGGCGCGTGGTCAGTTCCGCGTCGGCCCAGGCCGCATAGTCGCCCGCGGCGGCACCCCGGATGGCCTCGTGCTCGGGCGACAGGGTCTGCAGGAGGACCTCTCCGGGCTTATCCGCCCGGCCCGAGCGGCCGGCGACCTGGGCCAGCATCTGCATGGTGCGCTCCGAGGAGCGGAAGTCGGGCATGTGGAGCATGGTATCGGCGTCCACGACGCCGACCAAGGTCACGTCCGGGAAGTGGAAGCTCTTGGCGACCAGCTTGGTGCCCACGAGCACGTCGGCCTTGCGCTCCCGGAACTGGTCGTAGATTCGCTGTTCCTGCCTATGCTCCTTGGAGAGGGTGTCGCGGTCCATGCGCAGGACGCGGCAGCCGGGCAGGAGGCGTTTGACCTCGGCCGCGACCTTCTGCGTGCCCACGCCGCAGACACGCACCGACGGGTCTCCGCATTTGCCGCAGCGCATCGGAGGATCCCAGGTCTTGCCGCAGTGGTGACAAATCAAAGTCCAGCGCGCGCGCCCGTCCGCTCCGGCCGGGGCTTGGTGCGAGATCTTGGCCACACCGCAGTCGAGGCACCGGTCGATCCAGCGGCACTTCATGCAGGTCGTCAGCGTCGAAAAGCCGCGACGGTTGACGAGGAGGATCACTTGCTCTCTGCGCGCCAGGCGCTCCTTCATCTTGCTGAGGAGTTCCTCGGAGAGGACCTCCCCGAAGCCGGGCAGAGGGATCACGCGCACCCTCGGGCGCTCCAGGCGCGAAACGCGTTCCGGCATCTCGAGGAGTTCCGCCTCGCCGCGACGCGCCAGGTCCCAGGCCTCGATGGAGGGCGTGGCCGAGCCCAGCACCGCCAGCGCGCCGAAGGAGCGGGCGCGTTCGAGGGCCACATCGCGGGCGTGGTAGTAAGGAGCGTTGGAGTCCTGCTTGAAGGATTCATCCTGCTCCTCGTCGAGGACCGCCAGGCGCAGGTCGCAGAAGGGGAGCAGACAGGCCGAGCGCGCCCCGACAACGACCTTCACCTGGGCGCGCCGCACGCCGAGCCAGGTCCGGCGCCTCTCGCGCTGGGTCAGGCCGCTGTGCCACAAGGCCACGGGCACGCCGAGACCCGCGGAGAACTCATCGAAGAAAGGCCGGGTCAGGCCGATCTCGGGCAGGAGGAACAGGACCTGGCCGCCGTCTTGAACGGCCCGGCGGATGAGGCGCAGATAGACCTCGGTCTTGCCGGAGGCGGGCACGCCGTAGAGCACCACGCGCGCGTGGCGGCGCTCGGCGAGCAGATGCTCAAGCCGCGCCAGCGAGGCGGCCTGTCCGGGGGTGAGCACGAAGGCGGGGGCCGCAGCCGCGTGCGCGGGGACGGCGGCGAAGAGTGCGGACTCGTCGAGAGATTTGACGTACGGCGGGAGCAGGGCCTTCACGCACTCGCCGATGGCCGCGCCGAAGCGCCGCGACATCAAGCGCGCGCAGGACACGCCTTCCGCGCCCAACGCGGGCGCGGAATCAATAGTCCCGTCGAGGGGCTTCAGGGGGCGCTCCGGCTCGCCCTCGAAGACGGACATGACCACCCCCGCCGCGCGGCGCGGGCCGAAAGAGGCGCGCACGCGAGTCCCCGGGGCCACCGTCATCCCGTCGGGGACGCGGTAGGAGTAGCCCTTGAGAAGGGGGACCGGGAAGACGACCTCGGCGATGCGCACTATTTGATCGCGGTAAAGACGAAGTGGGGCGGGATGTTCAGCACCTCGAACTGGGTATCCACATCGGTGAAATAATCCTTGAGCAGAGGGATGAGGTGCGTGGTGACCTGATAGGGCACGAAGCGTCCTCCGGGGCGCAGGAGCTCGGCGGTCTTGCTCAACAGCTCGTGACGCCCGCGCCCGGTGAAGAAGGCGAAGGGCACGCCGGAGATGATGACGTCGGCTTGGGTCACGCCGTGCGCGGCCAGGATCTTGTCGATCTCGCGCACGTCGCCGTGCACGGCCACCATCCGGGGGTCCGAGACGGTCGCGACGAGCTCGTCATAAAGTTTCTTATTGAACTCGATGGCGATGAGCCTCGCATCAGGGCGCATCTTGGCGAGAATGCGCCGCGTCATCACACCCTCGGCCGCGCCGTACTCGACGATGACCTTAGAGTGCTCCAGGTCCATGGCCTTGACCACTCGCCCAACGAGGTATTTGCTCGACGGCGTGACCGCGGCCACGCCCTTGTCGTCGAGGAACACGCGCATGTAGCCCATGAAGTTGTCGTCGTCGCCCTTCTTCTTGCCGTCGGAGCCGAGCTCCTTGAGCTTCCTGCGGCCCTTCGCGATCTGCTCGCCGATCATCTCGCCCAGCTGGTCGAGGACGTCTCGATCCTTGCGGTCATGGCCGGGGTCTTTCTTGCTCATGGTTTGGAAAGCTCCTCTCTGAGATTCTTCATGTCGTCCCACACGTCGCGCTTGAGATTTGGGTTGCGCAGGAGCGCGGCGGGGTGGAAGGTCGGCATCAGGCGAACGGGAGAGGCTCCCCCGCCCGGATCGTAGGCGCGCCAGCGACCGCGGATCTTCGTGATCGCAGTCGCGTCTTCAAGGAGGACACGCGCCGGGACCGCGCCCAAGGTCACCAGGAAGCGGGGAGCGACGGCTTGGATCTGCGCGTCAAGCCAGCCCCGGCAGGCCGCGATCTCCTCGGGGGAGGGGGGGCGGTCGTTGCCGCGCTGCTCCGGATCCGAGGGGTCCTTCATCGGATGACATTTAACGATGTTGGCGATATAGACGCTCTCGCGCGAGAGGCCGATGGCGGCCATGATTTTATCAAGGAGCCGGCCGGAGCGTCCCACGAAAGGTTCGCCCTGATGATCCTCGTCGAAGCCCGGGCCCTCGCCGATGAACATCACCTGCGCCCGAGGGCTGCCCACGCCGGGCACGGCCTGCAGGCGCTGAGAGCCGAGGGGACAGGCGCGGCAGGCCTTGACCTTCCCCACGACCTCATCGAGAGACAAGGGCTTCTTCGGGACGCAGGCCGTCGTCCAATCACAGGGATCGGAGAGTTGGACCCGACGCCGGAGGGCGCGGGTGAGGTCCTTCAGTTCTTCAAGTTCCTTGCTCAAAAAGTCTTCCGGCCTCGGCCAGGATGGCCCGCGCCGCGCGGGCTTTCGACATCTCGGGAAGACTGCGGTCGCCGTCCCTTCCGACTAAAGTCACCCGCGCGCGGCTGGAAGCAAGCGACGCCGGGCCGTTGGCGACGACCAGGTCCAGCCCCTTGCGCGCCAGCTTCGCGCGCGCATGCGCCGCCGCATGCCGCGTCTCAAGGGCAAATCCCACGAAGATCTGTCCCCGTCGGCGCCGCCCGGCGGCGTCCTTAATGATATCGGGATTGGGGACCAAGGTCAAGCGCAGGCGTCCCGGCTCGCGCTTGATCTTGTGGCGCGGCACGCGCGCGACGCGCCAATCGCAGACCGCGGCAGCGCCCACGACCAAGTCCGAGGCGCGCACGCGCCGCAGGACCTCGCGCCGCATCTGGAGCGCGGTCACGACGGGCACGACCTCAACGCCGCGCGGGGCGGGCAGGGCGGTGGGGCCGCTTACGACCGTCACGCGCGCGCCAAGGCGGCGCGCGGCCGCGGCGAGAGCGAAGCCCATCGCGCCGCTGGAAGCGTTGGTGAGAAATCGCACGGGGTCGAGGAGTTCGCGCGTGGGCCCCGAGGTGATCAGCACGCGGCGGCCGCGGAAGGCGGCGGGGCTCACGGCTGTTTCAGGACGCGACGGACGATCTCGTCGGGCTCGAGCAGGCGACCGATGCCGACCTTGCCGCTGGCCAGCTCTCCTTTAACGGGGCCCCAAACCTTGTAGCCGTAGCCGACGATGGTCTTCACGTTGGCCTGCGTCGCTTGATGCTCCCACATCTCGGCGTCCATGGCGGGACAGAGGGCCACGCTCGCGCGCGTGGAAAGGATCAGGCTGTCGAGCAGGCCCTCCGCGCGGCCCTGCGCCAGACGCGCGATGAAATCGGCGGTGGCGGGAGCCACCAGGACCAGGTCGGCCCAACTCGCCAAGGAGAGGTGCGCCATCTCCCAGAGGGACGGATCCTGCGCGCCGGCGGCGACGGGGTGGCGGGAGAGTGCCGCCAGGGTCAGGGGCGTGACGAAATGAGCGGCGTTGGGGGTCAGCACACAGCGGACCTCGACCCCCTTCTTGACCAGGCCCCGGACGATGACCGCCGACTTGTAAGCCGCGATGCTGCCGGTCACCCCAAGAGCGACGCGGCGCACGGTCTTGGCCATGGCGTCTACTCTTCCTTCTTCTCGGCGGCGGCGGAGACCTTCTCGAGGTCCTTCCAGCCCACCTTGCCGGTCAACACGTCGCGCAGCGCCGCGTCCAGGATCTCAGCCGGCGTGAGATGGCGGTTGACCTCGTGCTTCTTGAGCTCCTTGGCCCACAGGGCGGCCAGAGGGATCACGGAATACTTGCCCTTGCCGAAATTCAGCATCAGTTCCTCCGTCGTCTTGACGACGGGGACTTCCTTCATGGCGGCTTCCTTCTTCGGCATTGCGTCCTCCTTAGGCGTTCACGGCGACAAGATGCGACGAATCCAGGCGCCCCGTGCGAAGCGACTCGGCCGTCAGGATGCTGGAAATCTGCGAGACGGCCTTCTCCAGATCTTCGTTGACCACGACATAATCGTAGTTCTTGACCTCGGCCAGCTCACCGCGCGAATTGGCCAGGCGCTTGGCGGCGGAATCCCGCGCCTCGCGCCGATTCGCTAGACGTGCTTGGAGGGTCTCGAACGACGGCGGCAGGACGAAGACGAGGGCGGCCGAGGGATACTTGCGGCGCACGGAACGCGCCCCTTGGACGTCGATGGCCATGATCACGTCGAAGCCGTGCTTGAGGGCGTCTTCGACATAGCGGCGCGGGGTGCCGTAGTACTCGTCATGGACCACCGCCCACTCGAGGAGTTCGTTGCGCGCGATCTTGCGCTTGAACTCATCGCGGCTGAGGAAGAAATAATGCCGGCCGTTCTTCTCGTCGGGGCGCGGGGCGCGCGTGGTGCAGGAAACGGAATAGCGCAAATCCTTGCGGCGGACCAGGAGCTTGCGGCAGATGGTGGTCTTGCCGGCGCCCGACGGCGCAGAGATGACGAGCAGGGCTCCTTTCCTCACGGCCTATGATTATAGCGAATCACTTAAGGAAGCACAAGCCAGGAAATGATCGCTGCGCTTGACCGGCACGGACCAGGTGCGGAACGACGCCGTCGCC
>CAYHNV010000151.1:0-6227 GCA_964358065.1 uncultured Elusimicrobia bacterium
TTGATTATACATCTTCGACTCGAATGGATGTACATTACCGGGCGGTAGCTATGCGCCGGGCGTTTCCTCCGGGAGGATCCATGCCTCAAGAGCTTCGGCATTTCATCGGCGGCAAGAAAGTCTCCGGCAAGAGCGGGCGTTTCGGCGACGTCTATGACCCGTCGACCGGCCTTGTCGCATCGCGCGCTCCCTATGCCTCCAAGAGCGAGGTCGAAGCCGCCATCGCCGGCGCCGCCGCGGCCTTCCCGGCCTGGGCCGCGGCCTCGCCCATCGCGCGTGCGCGCGTCATGTTCAAGTACAAAGCCTTGCTCGAGGCGCATGCCGATGAGATCGCGGCGCTCATCTCCTCGGAGCACGGCAAGGTCCTGGCCGACGCCAAGGGCTCGCTCATCCGAGGCGCGGAGGTCGTCGAGTTCGCCTGCGGCATCCCGCATCTGCTCAAGGGCGAGTTCTCCTGCGGCGTCTCCACCGGCGTTGACATGTACTGCCTGCGCCAGCCCCTGGGCGTCGTGGCGGGGATTACCCCGTTCAACTTCCCGGCCATGGTCCCGCTGTGGATGTCGGCGGTCGCCATCGCCTGCGGCAACACCTTCATCCTGAAGCCGTCCGAGAAGGATCCCTCCTGCCCACTGCGCCTGGCGGAGCTTCTCTTCGAAGCCGGTGCGCCCGCCGGCGTGTTGAATGTCGTCATCGGCGACAAGGAGGCGGTGGACACCTTGCTCACCGATTCCCGCATCCAGGCCGTGAGCTTCGTGGGCTCGACCCCCATCGCCCGGCACGTCTACTCCACGGCCGCAGAGCGCGGCAAGCGCGTGCAGTCCATGGGCGGCGCTAAGAACCACATGATCATTATGCCCGACGCCGACCTCGACCAGGCCGCCGACGCTCTCATGGGCGCCGCCTACGGCTCGGCGGGCGAGCGCTGCATGGCCGTCGCCGTGGCCGTGCCGGTCGGCACGGAGACGGCCGACGCGCTCATCCTGCGCCTCATGACGCGCCTCAAGACGCTGAAGGTCGGCCTGCCAACGGACAAGGACTCCGACATGGGGCCGCTCGTCACCTCGGCGCATCGAGCCAAGGTGATCGATTACATCGACTCGGGCCTGAGGGAGGGCGCCGAGCTCGTCGTGGACGGCCGGGACCTCAAGGTGCCGGGACACGGGGAAGGCTTTTTCCTCGGCGGCTGCCTGTTCGACCGCGTCACGCCCGCGATGCGCATCTACAAAGAGGAGATTTTCGGACCGGTCCTGTCCATCGTGCGCGCCCAGGACTTCGAGGAGGCCCTGCGCCTTGCCAACGAGCACGAATTCGGCAACGGCGCGTCCATCTTCACGCGCGACGGCGACGCCGCCCGCGAGTTCGCCTCCCGCGTCCAGGCCGGCATGGTCGGCGTCAACGTTCCCATTCCGGTGCCGCTGGCATTCTACTCCTTCGGCGGGTGGAAGAACTCGGCCTTCGGCGACGCCAACCAGCACGGCACCGACGGCGTGCGCTTCTACACCCGCACTAAAACCGTGACCTCGCGCTGGCCGGCCGGCATCCGACAGGGCGCGCAGTTCATGATGCCCACGCACGGCTGAGCCCTCCGGGAACGCGTGCGGCGGGAGCCGCTCAGCGCTTGAGCATGGCCTTGGCTTCAAGCCCCTGCGGCGTGGCGGGGTCCAGCGCGACGGTCTTTTCCAACGCCGCGCGGGCCTGCTTTCGTCTGCCCATCGAGTTGAGCACGAACCCGTAGCTCAGCCAGGCCCTCTGCAGCTGCGGGTCCAGGGCCGTCGCCTTCTTGAGCGCGTCGACCGCTTCCTCGGACTTCCCGCTGTAGTGAAGGGCCAGCCCCAGTTCGTTGTAAACGGCGGCGTCGTCCGGATCGCGGGCCAGGATCTTCCGATAGATCGGTATAGCCTCCTCGTAGTGTTGCCCGGAGAAATAGTTCCCGGCCATGGCGTCCAGGGATTGGCGGGTCTCGGCCTGCGGCGCGAGGGGAACGGACGGCGCAGACGCGGACCGGTAGGTCGTGACCATCACATCGTCGTCTTGAGCGCTGCGCCAGGCCAGAAAGACGACGCCCAGGACGACGGCGACGAGGATCGCGACGGGGCCCCGGCAGCTCTTTTCTTGCTTTGCGCTCATGGGGGATAAACTACATGATTTGTCGGGCTTTCGGACGTGCTCCATGGAGGATTCCAGCCGTTCCGGGCGGGTGTCGTCAGGCCCGCCGCATGGTAAAATACCGCGTACTTCCAGGAGGCGCCATGCTGCAGCTGAAGTCCAAGGGGCCGGATCTTTGGGATAGCATCATTCCCGAAGAGGCGCGCGCCCTTCCCGAGGACCTTGCGTACGTCGACGAACTCCTGCGGGACGCGCGCTTCATGGCGCCCTTCGTGAGCCGCTTCGATGCGAAGACGGGCAGGAGAGGCTTGCCGGTGGCCACGTACCTGCGGCTGATGTACCTGCGGCGCAAGCACCGGCTCGGCTACGAAGCCTTGGTGGGCGAGGTCTCGGCCTCCATTCAGTGGCGCAGCTTCTGCGGAATCGGCTGTCAGGACCGCGTTCCCAGCCCGAGCACTCTGGCCGGGCTCACGCAGAAATACGGCGAGGAGACGCTCATCGAGCTCTATCGACTGGTGTCCGAGGACCTGCGCGAATGGAAAATACAGCGGAGGCGGAAGGCTTTTGTCGGGGACGCGAGTTCGGGGCGGCGGGCTCAGCGCAACGGGCTGAGCCGTCGTCTGGCCAAGCTCCTGGGGATCGTGCGCGGGACCATGGACCAGGCCCGGCGCCTGGCCGCCCGGATCAAGGGCCTCCGGTTGCGGCGCAAGGCGCAGATGAGCCTCGACCTGGACGGCGATGAGCGTCGCGACGCCTTTTGGCGGGTGCAGGTCTAATTTTTTAAATATCCGCGTTCCTCACCACGATTTCGACGCGGCGATTTTTGGCGCGACTTGCCTCCGCGACGTTGCTGTCGATGGGATTGATCGGGCCAAGCCCGACATAAGTCATTCGTCGCGTGTCCAGACCTTTGTCGGCGAAGAAATCGTAGACGGCCAGCGCGCGCATGGTCGATATTCTCTCGTTGGCTTCGTCGGTCCCCGTGTTGTCGGTATAGCCCTGGATTCCCAGTCGGTTGTTGGGGTTGCGCAGCAGAAAATTTGCGATTGCCGTCAAAATCTCAAACGAACTCGGCTTGAGCGTCGCTTGTCCTCGAGCGAATGTCAGGCTTTCCGGCAGCCTCAAAATCGTATCGGCGTCGCGGAACGCCAAATCCACGCCCAGATCCAATATTTTGCGCAGGCCCGGTGGAGTGATAACGCTTAATTTGACGAAGCGGGTCTTGTGGGGCGCGCCTGCGGCATCGTTCCATACGAAACGCACCGAATAGAAGCCGTCTTTGAGCATCTGCCCCTTGCGCGTGATGCCGCGCCAGAGAAAACTTCTGAAATTGGGCGTGCCGCGCCCCTGGACAAAATCCACCTTGTTGTTGTCCGAATCGAAGAACTGGAATTGCCAGTGAGCGATCGGGGGAAATCGTGAGGGGCCGTCCGTGTCGTCTTCGAAGGCGGACGACCTGAGAATGATGGCGGCCTTTGTGGCAAAGGGGGCGGCCCCGAGCAGGATTTCCTCGACATCCAGAATCAGCGGCTCCGCAGCCTGCCCGCTCGTCGTCAGAAGGAGAGAAATGACAAAAGCAATAGTAAGGCCTGACATGGGGTCATCCTACATTATTTGGGTCCTTGCGCCACTCCGCGGCATTCCTCCAGACGATATTGCTTGGCGGACCTCTCTGTTTTGACTTATTAAAAGCTTGGTGACGTCAAATGGTTGCGGGGGCTGGATTTGAACCAGCGACCTCAAGGTTATGAGCTTCACCCCTTTTTCTCGACGAGAAATTCGAATTCTCCGTCGAGAGGTCTTCCCGCAGCCACGCGGTCGAGCGACTCAACCTTGTGGTCCTGGAAAGAGTATATCACGCCCAGCGGCGAGCAGCGCGCGGCCTTTCTTGAGCGCGGCCTCGGCATCCGATCCGAACGGCCGGGAAAGCAGCGAGATCAGCTCCTCGGCCGCGAAGAGCTGCGTCCGGCCGGCTCGTCCCCGATTGCGGACCACGCCGCGCTCCACAAGCTGTTCGAGCGCCACCCGCGCGGCCTGCTTCGTGACGCGCAGCTCATCCACCAGCACGGCGATCGTCACGATCGGCATGCGTTGCAACAATTCGAGCGCGCGCAGCGCCGTCGAGGCCCTGCGGAAGCGCGCGCGCGCGCGCCAACGGGCGGGCAGGCCTTCGATCGCCGCGCGCGACGCCGAGGCCTCCGCGCCGCTGCGGCAGATCGCCTCGCAGACGAACTCGACGAGCTCGCCGTAGGAGAGCCGCTTCTGCGCGGACTGGAGCGCGCGGCTGTAGTCGCCGCGATAGGCCTCGACGAAGCCGGAGAGATAGAGCGGCGTGCGGCCGGCGCATGCCATCTGCAGCGGCCACAGCGCGCGGCCCACGCGGCCGTTGCCGTCGGAGAACGGGTGCACCGCCTCGAAGTGCGCGTGCGCCACCGCCAGCCGCACCGGCAGCGTGAAGCCGCTGACTCCCGCGTCGCCGCGCTGGGCGAGTTCCTCATCGGACAGCCAATCGAGCGCGGACTTAAGGCTCGTGGCCACGAACCGTGGAGGGGCGGGATTGTAGGTCGATTCCTCCTTGCGGAAGGAGCCGCCGATCTGGACGACGCTTCCGATTCGGTTCGGGGCGCGCAGTACCCCCGCCTCCCCTCGGAAGTTCGGGTCCTTTGCCACGATCTCGCGATGGATGTCCAAGATGGTCTTGAGGGTGAAGACGCGCTCTTTCTCGCTCGCCGCGAGCGCGAGGTGGGTCTCCAATGCGTGGGCGTATCCCCGCACCGACTGGCGCGCGTCCTGGGACGCGCCGCCGTCCTGGATCTCGCCCGGGGTCAGGACATGATCGATCGTGGACCACGTCCCCTCGATGCGCGAGGATTCCACCGCCTCGCGCCGGACGAAATAGTAAGCGATGAGCTTGTCGACGCCGCCCATAGCCGAGAACTCGGTCTGCCGCGCGAGGATCTCGGCGGCCTTCGCCAGGGCCTTCAGCGGGAGCTTGGCGGGAGGCGTCCGTGGAGGCGGAGGGGGAACGACGAACCAGATGTTCTCGTACCCTGCTTCGGGAGTCTTGGCGACGCCGCAGCCTCGCTTAGGATCGTACGGCGCACGCAGTTGGGGGGTTAGCTCTTCGCGTTTCATAACCTTGTCTGAATAAGTCCAAAGGCAATGTTAGTATAACAACCTTGCCTGCGGCGCGCCAGGGGCAAGGTTGTCGCGCCGCCCACCTGACTTAAGAATCTAATCGGCAAATCCTTCTTGTGCTGTTCTACAGCGCTGCCGGTATTCAGGCAAGATCGAACACGTAAGGCTTCCACTCTGGATCGTAGCTCTCGTTCATGACGGACGCGTTGATGAACGTCGTCCCGTCGCGCTCGATCCGGCCGTGCCCCGAATGGACGTGGCCGAAGACATGGACCTTCGGCTTTACCCTCTCGACCGCCGTGAGAAGCTCTTCGCAGCCGGCGTGCCGGACGGTGAGAGACTCGTCGCTCGGATAGGCGTATTCGTCGAACGTCGGAACGCCGTCGCGGATTCCGTAAGGCGGACCATGAGTCACGAGGATGTCGATCCCGGCTGGGACCATGTCCCACTTCGCCTTGAGCGCCTCGCCGCGGGGAAGATTGAACGCCCAATTCATGAAGGCCGGCTGCCAGGGCGAGCCGTAGACCGTGATGCGTCCAGGTCCGGGGGATATCTCACCAAGCAGAGCGTCGGAACCTGCGAGCGTCAGTCCTGAATCTTCAAGATAGATTAGTTTGCGGTTCGTCATGATTTGCTGCGCCAGCGGGGACTCTTTCTGGAACAGGCGGTCGTGGTTCCCGGCGATCACGATCACGTGCTTGTAGCTCTTCTCCTGCTTCTGCTCGTTCAGCCAGAGCGCCGCTTTGCTGATTTCGATCATCGACCCGGTGAAGGTCAGGTCGCCGGCGTGAATGAGCACGTCCCCGTCGGGCAACTCGGGCTGGGACATGTGGGTGTCGGAGATCGCGACGAATCTCATCGGGAGCCTTCAGGATGCCTGCTCAATCCGAAAATGAGGGCGCGGCTTGCCGGGCGGGCCGGGCGCGAAGAAGCCGCCTTCCAGATCGGCGAAGACGCGCTGAAGGATCTTCGCCTCGGTCACC
>CAYHNV010000152.1:0-6219 GCA_964358065.1 uncultured Elusimicrobia bacterium
CTGACGGACCTCTCGATGCCGCACTTCGGCTCCACCGCCCTCCAGGTCGCCTCCAAAGGCGACGCGCTGCTCCTCTCGCCCGCCTGCGCTTCCTTCGATCAGTTCACCGACTACGAGGACCGCGGCCTCCGCTTCAAGGCCCTGGTCGCCGCGGCGGCTAAAAACAAGTGAGGAAGAGCGCGCGCCGCCGCGCCCCGTTCGACTACCTCCTGCTCACCGCGACACTCACCCTGCTCATGCTGGGAGTGGTCATGGTCTATTCGGCCAGCGTCATCTGGGCCGAGCAGAACCTGGACCGTCCCCTCTATTTCTTCCACCGCCAGCTCCTCTGGGCCGCGGTCGGGCTGGCCGCCATGACCGCCGCCTCGCGCACCGACTACAACCGCCTGCGCGAGTGGGTCTTCCCGGTCTTCGCCGTCACCGGCCTCCTGCTCGTCGCGGTTCTCCTCGGCCCCAAGATCGCGGGCGTGCGGCGCTGGATCCGGCTCGGACCCATCGGCCTGCAGCCGGCGGAGTTCGCCAAGCTCGCCTCCGTGCTCTTCCTCGCCTCCTATCTGGACCGCAAGCACAGCAAACTCTCCTCGCCGATCCACGGTCTGCTCATCCCCATGGGCGTCGTGGGAGTCCTCCTCGTGCTCATCGGATTGGAGCCGGACCTGGGCACGCCCGTCCTCATGTTCGCCGTCGCGGGCCTGATGCTGTTCATCGCCGGCGCCAATGTCAGGTGGTTGATCGGATTCCTGCTGGCCGCCGTGCCAATCGTGGCCGTCGAGCTCTGGCGCAAGCCCTACCGCCGGGCGCGTCTGCTGAGCTTTCTGACCCCGTTCGAGAACATCCAAGGCGCGGGCTACCAGCTCTCGCAGGCGCTCCTGGCGGTGGGCTCCGGCGGCTGGTTTGGCAAGGGCTTCGGCGCCTCCCAGCTCAAGTTGATGTATCTGCCCACGCCTCACACGGACTTCATTTTCCCCGTGGTCTGCGAGGAGTTGGGCTTGCTCGGAGCGCTGCTCATCCTGGCCTTGTTCGTGACCTTCCTCGTGCGCGGCATGCATATCGCGCGGCGCGCCCCCAACCTCTTCGGCACCCTCCTGGCCTGCGGCATCACCTTCAGCATCGTGCTCCAGGCATTCTTCAATATGGGCATGTCGCTAGGACTTCTGCCGACCAAGGGCATCCCGCTGCCCTTTTTCTCTTTCGGAGGCTCGTCCCTGCTGGCGACCCTGCTCGGAGTCGGGGTCCTGCTCAACATCTCGCGCCAAAGCCTCGAGGAGGTCATCAAGTGAGCGCCAAGAGAGTGGTCATCGCCGCCGGCGGCACGGGGGGACACTCCTATCCCGGCATGGCCATCGCCTGCGCGCTCCGCGCGCGGGGCTGGGAGCCCCTGCTGGTCGTGCGTGAAGGCGACCCCTCGCTTGCCCGGCTGGAGGCGGAGAGCCTGCCGTCTCTGCCCGTGGACCTGAGCGGCCTGCCGCGCCGTCCCGACCTCAACCTGATCCGTTTCAGCTGGAAGCTAGGCGTCGGCATGCGACTGCTCTCCCGCGCGCTCACCAGCTTCCGCCCAGACCTGGTCCTGGGCATGGGCGGCTACCTCACCTTCCCGCTCGCCTACGCGGCCTGGCGCCGCGGAGTGCCCCGCGCCGTGCATGAGTCCAACGCCGTCCTCGGCCTGGCCAACAAGGCCGCCTCCGCTCTCGGCTGTACGGTCTTATGGGGCCTGCCTCCCGGCGGCACGGGGACCGTCGTCGGCACGCCGGTGCGCCCCGCGCTCTGGACACGGCGCGACCCGTCCGAGTGCCGCCGGGCACTGGGACTGGACCCCGCGCGCGCGACCCTGCTTGCCTTCGGCGGCAGCCAAGGCGCCAAAGGGATCAATACAGCGCTTGCCGCCGCGCTCAAGACGCTGGACCTCCCCGCTCTCCAGGTCCTCCTGCTGGCGGGGAAGGGAAAGGCCGATGAGGTCCGAGAGGCCTACCGCGGCGTCCCCTGCAAGACCGAAGTCCGGGAATACCTAGAGGACATGGGCGCGGCCTACGGCGCGGCCGACCTCGTGCTGTGCCGCGCCGGGGCCGGCACCCTCGCGGAACTTTGCGTGCAGCGCAAGCCCGCTCTGCTCGTGCCCTATCCGCATGCCGCGGCCGACCACCAGGACGTCAACGCCCGGGTATTCGAAAACGCCGGCGCGGCCATGCGCCTGCGAGAAGCCGAGCTGGGAAGCCGGCTCGGCTCGGTACTGTCGGAATTGCTAAAATCCCCGCAGGCCGACGCGAAACGGACGGCGATGGCCGAGGCCTATGGGAAGATGCCTCTTCCGACGGCCGAGAAGACGACGGAGATCCTCATCCAACGCCTCGAGACTCTCGCCCAACGATGAAACGACCACGGATATTAGTCTGCAACGATGACGGCATCCACGGTCCCGGCCTGTCGGCGCTGGTGAGCGCGATGAAGCGACTGGGGCATGTGAGCGTCTCGGTTCCCGAGCACGAGCGCTCGGCCGACAGCCACTCCCTCACCCTCCACAAGCCCATCCGCATCCGGAAGGTCAAGGAGGACGTCTACACCCTCAACGGCAGTCCCGCGGATTGCGCCCGCTTCGCCATCCTCGAGATCCTGAAGGGAAAGGTGGACCTGGTGGTCTCCGGCATCAACCGCGGCTACAACCTGGGCGAGGACGTGATCTACTCCGGGACCGTGGCAGCCGCGATGGAAGCCACGCTCCTGAAGATCCCCGCCGTCGCCTTCTCGCTCAACGCAGAGGCCGACGACTACAACCCCGCCGGCGCCGTCGCCCAACGCGTGGCCCGCCAGGTCCTGCGCCGCGGCCTGCCGCTGGGACTCTGTCTGAACGTGAACTTCCCGGTCCCGCCCAAGGCAGGCTATAAGACCACCGCCGCGGCCAAGCTCGGCCGCCGCATCTACGGGACCGATATCAGCCGCCGCTGCGACCCGCGCGGTCTGGAATACTTCTGGCTGGCGGGCGGCCAGGTCCGCGGCGTCGACGAGCCGGGCACCGACGTGGGCACGGTCTCTCATGGGGCGGTCTCGATAACGCCCCTGCTCATCGACAACACCGACCACGCGTTCCTGCAGGCGCTGTCCTCGTGGAAGTTCTAACCCTTCTCCTCGCGGCCTGCGCCGCCGCCGCCCCGGCGCCCGAGACGACCGTCACGCTCAGCGCCGTCGGCGACATCCGGCTCGACGGGCCCATCGCCGCCATCGCCCAGGAGGGGGCCGGAGCACCCTCCAAGGCCGTCAAGGACCTGCTCGATGCGGACATCGTGCTGGGCAACCTCGAGACGGCCGTGACCAAGCGCGGCGTGAAGACGACGAAGACCTGGAACTTTCGCGCCGACCCCAAGCTTCTTAAGATCGTCAAGGCCGCCGGCTTCAACCTCCTCAACATCGCCAACAACCATGTCTGGGACTACGGCCAGGAGGGCTTTCTCGACACCCTCAAGGCGCTGGAGACCGGCGGATGGGACTTCATCGGCGGCGGGCGTGACCGCGCTGCGGCCGAGAAGGTCCGGCTGATCAAGTTCACGGGACTGACGGTCGGATTCTTGGGCATGACCAGCACGCACCCTGAGCAAGGATGGGCGCGGGCCAAGAAGCCTGGGGTATTCTACAGCGATTATGGACGACTGAGCGACATCGTCAAGCGAGCCAAGAAGGAATGCGACGTGTTGGTGGTATCGTTCCACGGAGGCACGGAACTTGCGGAGGAGCCCAACGACATCCAAAAAGCGGTTGCGCATGCCGTCATCGACGCGGGTGCGGATCTCTTCCTGGGCCATCATCCCCATGTCCTCCAAGGCGTGGAGATATACAAGGGTAAACCTGTGTTTTACAGCCTCGGCAATTTCCTGTTCGTCTCTCCGTCTCCGAGCACGCGCCCGAGCGTCATCGTCCGCGCGACGCTGGCCAAGGACGGGGTGCGCCGTCTCGACCTGGTCCCCATCGACACCAATTGGGGCCGCCCTCAACCCGCCTCCGCCGAGGTCGCCGCCGCAATTCGCCGGGCCCTGGATCGCTCGGGCGCCCTCGAAGACCGGCCGGACCTGCTGCACTTCGCGGCCCCGCCGCCTTGAAGCCCTGGCGGGCAAAAGCTACGATAAACCCGATGGACCACCCGATGCGAACCCATTGCGCAGGCAGCCTTGACGCGTCCAGCACGGGGCAGGCCGTCCGCCTCGCCGGCTGGGTCCACTCCCGCCGCGACCACGGCGGCGTCTACTTCTTCGACCTGCGCGACCGCTCGGGCCTGGTTCAGGTGGTCGTCCACCCCGAGAAAGCCGAGGCATTCCTGGCCACGGCAAAACTCGGCAGTGAGTGGGTCGTCTCCGTGAAGGGCGTCGTCGGTTTGCGCCCGAAAGGGAGCGAGAACCCGAAGATGCCCACGGGCGCCATCGAGATCTCCGCCGATTCGGTCACGGTCCTTAACACCTGCAAGGTCCTGCCCTTTGAGGTCGACGAACACTCCAGCGCCTGCGAGGAAACGCGCCTGAAGTACCGCTTCCTCGACCTGCGCCGCGCAAGAATGCTGCGCAACCTCACCACGCGCCATGCCGTCTCGATGGCCGCGCGCAGCGCCCTGGCGGCCGAGGGCTTCCTCGAGATCGAGACGCCCCTGCTCACGAAGGCCACGCCCGAGGGGGCCCGCGACTTCCTGGTCCCCTCGCGCTTGAACCCAGGAAGCTTCTACGCCCTGCCCCAGTCTCCGCAGATCTTCAAGCAGATCCTGATGGTCGCCGGCGTCGAGAAGTACTTCCAGCTCGCCCGCGCCTTCCGCGACGAGGACCTGCGCGCCGACCGCCAGCCCGAGCACACCCAAATCGACGTCGAGATGAGCTTCGTGCGCGAGGAGGACGTCCACGCCGTGGCGGAACGCATGATGAAGGTCATCTTCAAGGAAGCCCTCGGCCAAGACCTGAAGACCCCGTTTCCGCGCTTGGACTACCTCGACGCGATGCGCCGCTTCGGCTCGGATAAGCCGGACCAGCGCTATGGATTGGAGATCGTCGACCTCTCCGCTGAGCTCAAGACCTGCGGCTTCAAGGTGTTCGCAGGTGCCATCGCCGAGGGCGGCGTCGTGCGCGCGATTTCCTGTGAAACGTCCTGCTCCCGTTCCGAGATCGGCAAACTGACCGACCTGGCCAAGACCCACGGCGCCAAGGGCCTCGCGTGGATCAAGTGGACCGCGTCCGGCCCCGAGACGCCGATCTTAAAGTTCCTGACCCCGGCCGAGCTCAAGGCGATCAAGACGAAGACGGGCGCCGGCGCCGGGATGCATACCTTCTTCGCCGCCGACAAGGAGATCGCCGCCGCAACGGTGCTGGGCGCCATCCGCAAGGAGTTGATCCTGAAGACGAAGCCCCAGTCGTCGACTCCCTGGCACTTCTGCTGGATCACGAGCTTCCCGCTCCTCGAGTGGGCTCCCGAAGAGAAGCGCTGGACCTTCGCCCACAATCCCTTCACCGCCCCGCTTGAAGAAGAGGCGGCCAAACTCGACAGCGACCCCGGAACGGTCCGGTCCCATCAGTACGACCTCGTCTTAAACGGAGTCGAATTGGCCTCGGGATCGATTCGCAACCACCGGGGGGAAATGCAAAGAAAGATCCTGGGCCTGATGGGCTTCGACGATTCGGAGCAGCAGCGCCTGTTCGGCCTGCTCCTCTCGGCCCTGGACTTCGGCGCTCCGCCTCACGGCGGCTTCGCCGTGGGCCTCGACCGCCTCTGCGCGCTGCTGTGCGGCGAGGACTCCATCCGCGAGGTCATCGCCTTCCCCAAAACCCAGAAGGGCGCCGATCCGCTCTCCGAGGCGCCCGGGCCGGTCAGGGAGCGTCAGCTCAAGGACCTCCACATCAAGCTCGACCTTTAGTGCGGGAGGTTTTGCTTGAGGAGCTTGGCGACCTTTATTTTGAAGACCGGAAAATCCACCGGCTTGACGACGTAGTCGTCGGCTCCATTGGCCAGAGCTTTCTCGACGTCTTTGATCTGTTCCAGCGAGGTCATCATCAGGATCGGGATTTGACTGGTCTTCGGGTCCTTCTTGAGCAGCCGACAGGCCTCAAAACCGTTGAGTCCCGGCATCTGCACGTCGAGGATGATAAGATCAGGCGAGTTCTTGCGCGCGGAATCGACGCCTTCTTGCCCGTGAGCGGCGCTGAGAACGTCGAACCCCATCTCATGAATGATGTCGCTGAACAGCACGCGGATGGACTG
>CAYHNV010000153.1:0-6135 GCA_964358065.1 uncultured Elusimicrobia bacterium
GATGATCCCGGCTAGGAAGGGAACCCCGAGGTAGATGAAGACGCTGCGGGCGATGTCGGCCATGCTCACGTTCACGACGCCGCCGGCCAGGCCGAACTTCGGCGGCAGGACCGTGATGAACACGTAGGCGTAGACGCTGAAGAAGAGCACCTGGAAAATACTATTGAAGGCGACCAGCCCCGCCGCGTATTGCGTGTCGCCCTCGGCCAGTTCATTCCAGACGATGACCATGGCGATGCAGCGCGCCAGGCCGATCATGATCAGTCCCACCATGTATTCGGGATAGCCCCGCAGGAAGGTCACGGCCAGCAGGAACATCAAGACGGGGCCGATGACCCAGTTCTGCACGAGCGAGAGCGCCAGGATCTTCTTGTCTCGGAACACTTCCCCCAGCTCCTCGTAGCGCACCTTGGCCAGGGGCGGGTACATCATCAAGATGAGGCCGAGGGCGATAGGGATGTTCGTCGTCCCGACTTGGAAGCGGTTGACGAAGGCCGGCACGCCCGGGATGAAGAAGCCGAGCCCCACGCCCAGCGCCATCGCGGCGAAGATCCAGCCCGCCAGATAGCGGTCCAGAAAAGACAGTCGCGCGCCGTTCATGCTCTCTCCCTGATGGCCCGTGCGATCAGGTCCTTGACCTTGGACTCGACGAGGTCGCGGACCTTGCGGAAGTCGTCGACCGACATGTTCTTGGGATCGGGGATGGCCCAACCCTCCTTGGCCCGCGCGGCCACGAAGGGGCAGGCGTCGCCGCAGCCCATCGTGATCACCCAATCCCACCGCTGAGTCGGGAGTCCGTCCAGGCCTTGGGAACGATGCCCGCTCATGTCGATGCCTTTCTCTTCCATGAGTGCCGTAGCAGTCTCGCTGACCTTCCCGCTCGGCCGCGACCCCGCGCTCCAAGCCGCGACCTTGCCCGCGCCGTGGCGCCGGGCGAAGCCCTCGGCCATCTGAGAACGACAGGAGTTCTCGATGCAGACGAACAACACGGCCGGAAGGCCCTTCATGAGCAATTCTCCTTGGCACGCATGATTTTCCGAAGCTTGATCTGGTCCCGCTTCAAAGCGTCGATCTCGACGAAGCATTCACCCAGACAGCCCACGAGACGGGTGTGGATGCGGCCGGCGGGCTTGGCGAGGGCGTAATGCTTCCAGCGCCCCTCGCGGCGCGCCGTCACCAACCCCGCCGTGCGCAGAAACGCCAGGTGCTGGGAGACCTTTGACTGGGGCACTCCCAGGACCGCCATCAGGTCGCAGACGCACAACTCCCCGCGCGACAGGAGCCCCAGGAGGCGAAGACGGGTCCGGTCGGCGAAGGCCTTGAAGAGGAGGTCGACTCGCTTCATATATTCGATTTTATGAATATATCATCGAAAGCGCAAGGATCCTGTTTGCTAGACTTGTCCGGTGATCCACGACCTGATCGCCGTGCTCGCCCGCCCGTTCCGGAAGGCCGCGTGAATATCCGCGCCAACCTCGCCGTTAACGGCGACGAACGCTCGACCCTGCTGGTCGGCGGCCCCAACGAGCTGGACGCGCACCTGGCCCATAAGCTCGCGGCCTACATACTCTTCTGGGACTACGCGCCCTTGCTCGACGCCTCGGTCAAGACCCCCACCCTGGCCGACTACGAGTTCCTCCCCGACCTGCTGGCCCTCGACGACGCCGGCGAAGGCCGTCTCTGGGTCGAGTGCGGCACGACCACGCTGCACAAGCTCACCAAGATCACCCGCCGCATGCCCCGGGCGCGCCTGGTCATCATGAAGGAAACCGAGCGCGACGCGGCCCGCCTGCGCAAGGACCTGGAAGCTCAGTTCGACCGCCCCGAGAAGGTGGAGATCCTGGCCTGGCCGGGCGATTCCTTCAAGCAGTGGGTCCGTCTCGTCGCCGGCAGGACCGAGGCCTTCGGCGAGGCCTCGGGTCACATGATCAACGCCGTGGTCAACGACGTCCCGGTCCTCGTCGAATTTAAGCCGTATTGATGTAGAATCGGCTCATGCAGATCACCGCCCTGGCTCTCGCCTCCGCCCTCGTCGGCTGGACCCCTCCCATGACCTCGGCTCCCCGCGTCCCGCAGACCCATCCCGCGTCCAGCGCCGCTCCCGCTCCGGCGCCCATCGTCGCCGCTCCGGCCGGTGGCCTGATCACGGTTGACGCGCTCGGCGCGGCGCTCGCGGGCGCGACGCTGGTGGCCGTCGGAGAGAAGCACGACTCCCTCGCGCACCATCAGGTCCAGACCGAGCTGCTGTCCCTGCTGGCTGAGCGCGTGCCCGCGACCGCCGTGGGCTTCGAGATGATCTCCTACGAAGATCAGCCCAAGCTCGACGACTTCGCCGCGGGCCGGACCTCCGAGGCCGATTTCGCCGTCTGGTGGAAGAAGGTCTGGGGCTTCGACTACGCGATGTATAAACCGATCTTCGATGAGGCCCGCAAGCAAGGCCTGCCGCTCTACGCACTCAACGCCCCCTCCGCCCTGGTCAAGGCCGTGGCGCGCGGCGGCCTGTCAAGCCTGCCCCACGCCGACCGCGCCCGCCTGCCGTCCGTCGTCCAGGAAAGCACTGACCCCCGCTACCGTGATTTCGTCCTGCAGTCGGTCTCATCACACGGACCCATGATGGAATCCCTTATGCAGCGAATGGGAATAGACGTCCAGGCCTTCGCGACCACGGACCCCGTCGTCATCGAGCGCCGCATCCAGGCCATGGCGGTCTGGAACGAAACCATGGGCGAGCAGGCCGCGCGCCGCGTCGCCGCGGGGCATACCCTCTTCCTCGTCGCCGGCCAGGGCCACGTCCTTTATAAGGCCGGCGTGCCCGAGAGCGCCCGCCGACGCGGCGTTGCCGCGACCGTTGTCGTTCTGCCCTATCCCTTCGAGCCCGAGGACGGCCTGGGCGTGCCCGAGATGCTGGCCCGCCTGCGCGACCCCGCCCAGGACGACATCCAGCAGGCCGACTACTTCCGCCTCCTCCCCTGGTAGGGTCTTTTGCCGTTGCAGGCGTTCCCCGAAAGTCCCAGAGGTGTCTCCGTCGCGCTTGATAGACTGGACTTCGTGATCATCGCGCTGCTCCTCGCCGCCTCGTCTCTCCACGCCCAGGGGATCTCTCCGATCCTGGGTCGAGTCGTCAGCGCCCCGGTCGTGCTCCCCGTCGTCACGACCATCCTTCCTCAGTCGAATGCCGTGCTGATAACTGCTCCGCCCTCTCTGTCGTTGGCCCCCGCCGCCGTTCCTCTTGCCGCCCTTCCCATCACCGCCGCTCCCGCTGAAGGCCCCGCCCCTCAGTCCCCCCTCTCCGCCCTCGCACGCGCCGCCCAGCCGGCGAAAGGGGATCTCACCGCTTCCCTTAACCGCTTATGGGACGGCCGCGCCTTCGACCCCGGATCCGCGAGCGCCGGCAGGGCCCGCCCCGCGCCCTGGCTGTCCCTCCGCGACGCGCGCCTGGAGCGCGCTCTCGACGACGCCGTGGAGCTGGCCCGTGGTACGGCCGTGGGCCACCGGGCCTTCGCCGCCGCCGAGAAGGCCGTCGCGGCCTCGGGCGGGGTCCTAGCCGTCGACGTCCGGGACCTGGGCCGGAACTTCGGGGAGTTCGACTACCTGACCGGCCGCCTGCGCCTGCATCGAGCGCTCTTCGCGCCCGGCCGCGAGGGCGAACTGGCCGGCACCTTGGTCCACGAGCTCACCCATATCGCCCAGCACGCGGCGGGCCTGCCCGCCTCTGCGCTCGAGTTGGAGATCGAGGCCCACCTGCAGGACTTGGAGATGATGGCCGAGCTGGGCCTGACCCCAGCCCCGCACGCCTTCGCCCGCCAGTCTCAAGACGCCCTGGCCAAGAGCCCCGCCGACTTCGTGGAGCTGATCAAGGCCGCCGTGCCGGGAAGCCCCTATCTCGGGGACGACTCCCTCGACGAGGTGATCGACCAGCTGGAGCAGGATCTAGATGCCGCGAGGGAGGGCCGTGACCGGCGCTCAGCCCTATTGGCGCGCGCCATCGAAGCCGACATCGACCGACTGAGGACCGCGGAAGGTGCGGCGACCTATCGCGCTTTCTCGCGCCGCGTGCGCGCCCTGCTCGAGCGTCGATCAGCCCAAGCCAAGGGCGTCACGCGGCCTTGGCTTCGCGCTCGATGACGAGCGTGCGCACGGGCTGGGCCAGCGGGATGGCGTCGGCGCGCAACGCGTCCAGCACGCCCAGCAGGACCGCCTGCCGGCGGTCCATGTACACGCCGTAGTCCGAACTCGTCACATAGAAGACGCTCTCGAACTCCAGGCCCGACTCGCGGAAGACGGCCAGGTGGGAACGGTCGAAACGGGTCGTCGGGGTCTTGGTCACGACGGCGCGGACCTGTTCGGGGATCCTCTTCAGGGTCTCGACCGGGGTGGCCAGGGGAACGGCGAAGCTGAGAACCACGCGCCTCTCGTCTAGGTGCTTGAAGTTCTGGATGCGCGTCGAGGTCAGAGTACTGTTCGGGAAGACCAGCATCTCGCCGGACAGCGCGCGCACGCGCGTGGTCTTGATGCCGATATGCTCCACGGTGCCGATGGCGTCGCCCACCTTGATGGCGTCTCCCACCATGAAGGGCTTGTCCAGGTAGATGGCCATGGCCGAGAAGAGGTCTCCCAAGACCGCTTGGGCGGCTAAAGCGACGGCGATGCCGCCGATGCCCAGCCCCGCCAGCATGGAAGAGACGTTGAAGCCCAGGTTGCCCATCACGAAGAGGAAGGCCCCGGCCCAGAGCAAGACCTTGGCCCCGAAGGTGGCGGTGGCCGCGGTCTCGAGGTGCGCTGAGTCGCGCCCGCCGGCCAGGACCATCTTGCGGATGAAGTAGCCCGCGGTCGTCGAGAGCAGTGTCACGAGGCGGTAGGCGACGACGATGACGAGGACCGTGTGGAAGGCGTTGTCGAACTTGACCGGCAGGTCCAGCGGCCGGGCGGCGATATAAGCCGCGATGATGTAGACCTCGGGCGCGCGGATCTGCTCCAGCATGTCCACGGCGAAGTCGTCGAGATCGGTCTGCGTCTTCTCGGCCAGGTGGCGCAGGCGCGCGAGAAACAGGCGGCGCGCGACGAGCACGCCCCAGAGCACGGCCAGGAAGGTGGCCACAGCCCACAGATAGGACGAGATGGGGTTGCCGAGGTACTCGCGCTGGAGGAAGACGAATCGGTTCATGAGCGATATTATGCCTCAGTCCGCGCGGGTCTGGCTAGGACCAGTCAAAGGCCCAGGCGCATTGGGTGTTGGTGCCATTGATGCCAACTCCCACGGATGACCCCGGTTTCAGGTATAATGTCCCTGCCGTCCCCACCATCCAAGGAGAAACGACAGACATGCCCACCGCCACCGCCATGAAAATCGACTATAAGGTCAAGGATATCTCGCTCGCCGACTGGGGCCGCAAAGAAATCGCGATCGCGGAGTCGGAGATGCCGGGCCTGATGGCCCTGCGCGCCGAATACAAGGGCAAGCTTCCTCTTAAGGGCGCTCGCATCGCCGGCTGCCTGCACATGACCATCCAGACCGCCGTTCTCATCGAGACGCTTCTCGAGTTGGGCGCCGAGGTCCGCTGGTCCTCCTGCAACATCTTCTCGACCCAGGACCACGCCGCCGCCGCCATCGCGAAGGCCGGTAAGGCCGCGGTGTTCGCCTGGAAGGGCCTCTCCGAGAAAGACTTCGACTGGTGCATTGAGCAGACGCTGAAATTCCCAGACGGTCAGTACCTGAACATGATTCTGGACGACGGCGGCGACCTGACGAACATGGTGTTCGACAAGTTCCCGAAGCTGGCCAAGGACATCGCGGGCCTCTCCGAAGAGACGACAACCGGCGTGCATCGCCTGATCCAGCGCGCGGCGGCGGGAACGCTTCTGACGCCGGCAATCAACATCAACGACTCGTGTACGAAGTCGAAGTTCGACAACCTGTACGGCTGCCGCGAATCGCTGGTGGACGGCATCAAGCGCGCGACGGACGTGATGATCGCGGGTAAGGTCGCGTTGATCTGCGGTTACGGCGACGTGGGCAAAGGTTCGGCACAAGCCATGCGCGCGCTGTCGGCGCAAGTGTGGGTCACCGAGATCGACCCAATCTGCGCGCTGCAAGCGGCGATGGAAGGTTATCGCGTCGTGACCATGGAATACGCC
>CAYHNV010000154.1:0-6133 GCA_964358065.1 uncultured Elusimicrobia bacterium
GTCGCGCTTCACGCGCACGACCTGCATCTGCTTCTCGGCCCGAGTGATGAACAGGGCGACGGACTTCATCTTGCGGCGCATGCCGGAGAGCTCGGCGGGGGGCTTGCGCCCGCGCGGCATGAGCTCCTTGGGGGTCATCTCCTGCTGTTCGATGAGCGTCTCCCAGGAGCGGATCTCGCGCATGGTGACCGGGGATTCCAACACCAACATGCGCAGTTCCTTCTCGCGCTCGCGCACGTTGCGCGCCAGCGTGACTTCCTCCTCGCGGTTGAGCAGGGGCACGCGGCCCATCTCGGAGAGGTACATCCGGATGGAGTTGGAGATGTCGGAAGACCCGCCCCAGTCCTCGGAGAAGCGCTCCCGCTCCACGACGGGGCTGGCGGAGGGTTTCTTGCGGTCGACGATCTCGATGCCGAGATCCTCCAGCGCCGTCATCAAATCATCCACTTCCTCGGACTTCATGTTCGCCACGGAGACCGTGCGGCTGATCTCCTCGAGGGTCAGATAACCGTGTTCTTTGCCGAGGTCAATCAGGTTCTTCATCGCCTGGCTCGTCTGGATTGCCATCTTGTCTCCTGTCTTATCCGCGCTTCGTGCCCTTCAATTCCACGACGAGGCGCTGGTACTCGTCGCGCAGGCCGGCGTCAACAGGGCGGCCCGCCCCCATCGAAAGAACGAGCGGCTCGATCTCCTTGAGCCGCTTGAGCCGACGGCGCTTGTCCAGCATCGCCGACAGCACGCTCGCCGGGTCTTCATAACCCAGCTCATCGTTAAGAAGACGCGAGGCGGCGGCGCGCTCGGCCGGCTGGAGCGCGTCGAGCAGGCGCGGCCCCCAAGTTCCCTCAAGCGGGATCGAGCGTAGCGCGGCGACGATCTCGCGGGCGGAGGCGGACTCCAGGTCATCGCTGTGGAGTTTTGACACGGAAGTCGGGATCTTGAACAAAACACCCAGCAATTGGATATCTGACGGCGGCAGGGCGGCAGCCGAGATCGGATGATCCGTGGGTTGCGCTGAAAGTCCGGCGGCGACGAGACGGCGATTGCTTTGCGGAATGGCCTTGCCGCCCGCGCGACGCAAAGAGTCCTCCGTAAGCCCCAGACGCGCGGCAAGACGCCGCACCCACTCGTCCTTGACCACGTCATCCGGGGATTGCGCGATCGTGATTAAAATTTCTTTCGCTATGGCCGACTTTAACTCGGGAGTCAACTCTCCCGCCTTCTTGATCAGCAACTCCGTCTTGAAGTCGACGAGATCCCGGCTCGTCTCCGACCCGCCTTTGATCCGCTCGTATCTCCAAGATGGATCAAAATCCTTGGGGGTTGACTCAAGCCCTGATCCGAGAGCGACTTCAAGAGCCGCCAACCCTTTCGAGTTAAGCAACTCATCCGGGTCTTTGCCTTCAGGCACGGCGCCGACAAGAACCTTGATGCCGACGGCGATGGCCGCTTCTGCGCCACGAACCGCGGCGGCTTGGCCGGCGGAATCCGCGTCAAAAACAACGAATATTTTTTCGGCGTAGCGCTTAATCAGCGCCGCATGCTCCATCGTCAATGCAGTGCCGAGAGGCGCGCATGAATTTTTAAGGCCATGCTGATGGGCGGATATCACGTCCATATATCCTTCCATCAAATGGGCCTTGCGTGTTTTGCGTGTCTCAGCCAAGCCTTCATAAAGCCCATACAGCACGCGGCTCTTGCTGAACACGGGGGATTCGGGGGAGTTTAGATATTTAGGTTCACCGTCGCCCATCGTCCGCCCGCCGAAACCAACGAATGCTCCTTTCACATCTCGAATGGGAAACATGAAACGGTCGAAGAAGTAGTCGCGAAGCGAGGCGCCAGGGCGATTCGCCGCGAGGCCGCACCGAAGAAGCAAATCGGATGAAAAACCATTCTTGACGGCTGCGGAAACCAAGGTACCGTTGCGGGGAGCATATCCCAGGAGGAACCCATCGACAGAAGCCTTGCTGAGACGGCGCTTCGCCGCATAGGCCCGGGCGGATTCAGCATCCGGATCCTTCTTCAGCAAGTTATGATAATGCTGAGCGGCGAATTCATTGGCCTCGCGCATCTTGAGACGCTCTTTTTCCTGCGGCTCGAGATCGCGATCGGCCTCGATGACGACGCCCACGCGGGCGGCCAGTTTCTCGGCGGCTTCGGTGAAGGTGAGGTTTTCGGTCTTCATCACGAAGGAGAAGGCATCGCCGCCCTCGCCGCAGCCGAAGCAGTGAAAGGTCTGACGCTCGGGGCTCACGATGAACGAGGGGCTGCGCTCCTGGTGGAAGGGACAGCGGGCCTTCAGGTTGCGGCCGGCCCGGGTCAACGCGACGCACTCCCCCACCAGCTCGACGATGTCGAGCCGGGTCCGAATGAGCTCCAAAGTCTCGGAAGGAATCATGGCCATCGGGTCACGGGGAAAAATCGGGAAGCCGACGCCGCCCTCAAAGGAGCGGCGTCGGCGAATAGCACCCTAATTTAAGGGACGCGGCGCCGCTTAGCGCGCCGCATCTTGCGGCGGGCCTCGGCGGCCTTCAGCTTGCGCTTCATGGCGGGAGACATGTAGTGCTCTCGGCGCTTAACCTCTTTGAGCACGCCATTGCGCTCGCACTCGCGCTTAAAGCGGCGCAGAGCCTCTTCGAGCCCCTCGCCTTCACGCAGTTTGATGAAAACCATTCTAGTGATTCACCACCTTTCCGATGTCGGAACGCAGATTCTCAACCTGGCGGCCACGCCATTGGGCGACCAGCCAAAAGATGATAGTGCAGATGCTCGACCGACTGTCCAGCCTCCCGCCCGTTGTTCATCACCAGCCGAAACGCCGAGAGCGAAGCGCTCTCGGCGACGCGGCAGGCCAAGCGCTGCAGGTGCCCTAAGAGAGGCGCATCCTCATCCGTCGACGCAGCCAGGGAGCCCAAGTGTTTCTTGGGAACCACCAAGACATGCGTCGGCGCCTGAGGGTTGACGTCCTGAAAGACAAGCGCTTGCTCGTCCTCGTGGACGATCTGGGCGGCGATCTCGCGTCGGACGATTCGGCAGAACAGGCAGTCGGAACTCAAGTCAATGGGGATTATAGCCTTCTCCGTAGTGCTTGGCAAGACAGTCGGGGCAGATGCCGTGGGTGAACATGAATCCAGAGTGATGCTTCGCGAAATAGGCCTCCATCTGCTGATAGGAGTTCTTCTCGTCACGCAAGCGCCGGCAATGCGAACAGATGGGGATGATCCCCTCCAGCTCGCGCAAACGGTTGGCCACGTTCAGGAGCCGCTTGGCCGCGCGCAGGCGCAGTTGCAGCGGCTCGGCCAAGGTCGGCTTGCTAACGAAATCATCGACCTCGGCGAGCCCGGCTGCCTCGTAGGCCTGGGGGTCCATCGCAGTCCCGGTGATCAGGATAAAGTAGATGTATCCGCGGGACTTCATCGCGCGCACGCGCCGACAGAGTTCAAGACCATCCATCACGGGCATCCGGATGTCGCTGATCACGACATGGACCTCCGTGCCGCCGAGGATCTCCAAGGCTTGCTCACCGCTTCCGGCGGTCACGATATGCCGATCTGCGGCCCTCAATGTCTCGCTCAACATGCCGAGCAACAAGGGATCGTCATCGACCAGGAGAATGTTTATGATGTCCAAGAGGCCTCCGCTCACAACGACCCGAGCTCATACAAGACAAGAGTGACGGCCGCGAGGGCCGCCGTCTCCGCGCGCAGGACCCGCGGGCCCAAACCGAAGAGTACCGCATCCGCGGCTTCGGCCATCTCGACTTCCTCCTCGCTGAATCCCCCCTCGGGGCCGATGAAGAGGTAGACATCAAGAGACTCGGCTCCACGCTTCAAGTCGGCTTCGCGCAGGGCCAGACGCAAGGTCTCGGACGCGATGGAGCCCTTCATGCCTTCCCAGGCCATCAGCGTCAGCCCCTTGCAGGCGCGGATCGCGTCGCGAAACTGCACGGGTTCCCGCACGAGAGGAAGGTCGGCGCGGCCGCTCTGCTTGGCCGCCGCCATCACAAGGCGAGACCAGCGCTCCTGCTTGGACCTGACGCGGTCGACCTCGTGAAGAAGGACCACCGTGCGCGGCGTCAGCACCGGAACGAAGGAAGCCACGCCCAGCTCCGTTGCCTTCTCCAGGGCATAGTCCCAATGGCCGGCCTTCAGCAGACCCAGATTGAGATGCAGCCGCACCGGGGCACGGACATCGTGGGCCTTCACGGTGGCTGTGATTGGGCCCGCAACGGAACCGTCGGTGTTGATGGTCTCGATGACACCCTTGAAACGCCCGCCCTTGCCGTCAAAGAGAGAGAGAGACTGGCCCTTGGCATAACGCAGGACCCTGACCGCATGGAAGGCCTCGGGGCCGGTCAGGCGGAAGGAGTTTCCCTGGATATTGTCGGGAAGGACGAAGAACTGGGGCATAAGAGCGTCACTCCCTGCCGAAGATGCGGCCGAACACGCCTGGGTCCCCAGGTGCCGCATGTTTAGCGTGAAAGGACCCCTGCAACTGCTCGAAGAGCTCGCGCTGGCGCGCGCTTAAATCCCGCGGCACGTCCACGCGGATAGAGACGAGCAGGTCTCCCCGGCCCCGTCCGTGGAGTTTCGGCATGCCCCTCTCGCGCACGCGGAAGGTCGCCCCGCCTTGGACTCCCGCGGGGATTTTGACCTTCACCGGCTCGCCGTCGATCGTCGGGACGTCGGTCGTGCCGCCCAGCGCGGCCGTGGCCACGTCGACTCCCGACGTCACCAATAGGTCGTCCTCATGACGCTCGAAGCGCGGGTCCGGCTTGACCTTCACATGCACGTAAAGGTCTCCGGGCTGGCCGCCGCGCGGCGCGGCCTCGCCCTCTCCGGAGATGCGCAGAGTCGCGCCGTCATAGATGCCGGGCGGGATCTTCACCTTCAGTTCCGCTTCGGCCCGCGTGCGGCCCTGGCCGCGGCAATCCTTGCAGGGATTCTCCATGACCTGGCCCTCACCCGCACAGCTTGGGCAGGTCTGGGACATGGAGAAGAAGCCCTGGGAGAACTGAACGCGCCCCTGGCCCCGACATTGGGAACAACGCTTGACGCTGGAACCCGGCTTGGCGCCCGTGCCACGACAGACCACGCAAGACTGCGCGCGCGTGAAATGCAGAGGCATCTGAGCGCCATGGAAGGCGTTTTCCAGGGAAATCGCCACTTCGTATTTCAGGTCCGCGCCATGGGCCGCCCGTCGCCCCCCGCCGCGACCGCCGCCGCCGAAGAAGTTCTCAAAAAGATCGCCGAAAACCTCATTGACATCCGCGCCCTGACTGGAACCGCCGAAGCCGGCGCCTGCGGAACTGACCCCAGCTTCTCCATATTGGTCGTAGAGCTGGCGCTTCTTCTCGTCGGAAAGGGCCTCGTAGGCCGAGTTGATCTTGCGGAACTTCTCCCCCGCGTCCTTGCTGCCGGGGTTGCGGTCCGGGTGGTGCTTCATGGCAAGCACGCGGTAGGCGGCCTTGATCTCGGCCGCCGTCGCGTTGCGCGCCACCCCTAACAACGAATAATAGTCGTCGGCCACTAGCGAGGCGACTCTTTATTTTCGTCGACAACTTCCGCGTCCACCACGCCGTTGCCCGGCTTTGGGGCGCCCTCGGCGGCGGCCGCGGCCGCGTCGGCCTTGGCCGACTCGGTCTTGTAGATTTCCTCGGCAAGCTTGTGTGAGGCCTGCATCAGGGCGTCCTTGGCCTTATTGATGGCCGCCAGGTCCTCGCCCTTCAGCGCTTCCTTCAGCTCGGAGACGGCGCGATCGATGTTCTGGCGGTCCTCGGCCGAGACCTTGTCGCCGTGCTCCTTCAAGGCCTTTTCAGCGGAAAAGAGGAGCGTGTCGGCCTCATTCTTGGCCGTCACCTTCTCCTTGAACTTCTTGTCGTCCTCGGCGAACTGCTCGGCCTGCTTGACGAACTTCTCGATCTCGGCCTTGTCAAGCTTGTTCGGCGCCGAGATGGTGATGTGGTGCGCCTTCTTGGTGCCCAGGTCCTCGGCCTTCACGTTGAGGATGCCGTTGGCGTCGATGGAGAAGGACACCTTGACCTGCGGGACGCCGCGCGGGGCCGGCGGGATGCCGTCCAGGTCGAACTTGCCCAGGCTCACGTTGTCTGAAGACTTGGGGCGCTCGCCCTGGA
>CAYHNV010000155.1:0-6043 GCA_964358065.1 uncultured Elusimicrobia bacterium
GCGACGACGAGGGCCCCCCCGGGGTTCTCGGCGGCCCCCCCCTCCGGCCCCGCGATCCCGGTGTGGGCGACCCCGCCCGCGGCGCCGACGTCGCGGCGCGCGCCGCGCGCCATCGCCGCGGCGCACTCGGCGGAGACGGCACCGTGCCGGGAGATGATGCGGGAGGGCACGCCGAGGCGGCGGACCTTGACGGCGTTCGCATAGGCGATCACGCCGCCGAGGAAATAGGAAGAAGAGCCGGCTGCGGCGGTGATGCGGCCGCCCAGCAGGCCTGCGGTGCAGGACTCGGCGACGGCTAAAGTCAGGCCGCGCTTCTTGAGGCGCGCGCCGAGCGCGTATTCCAGGGTCTCTTCGCCCGTGCCGTGGGCGAAATCCCCCACTGCGTCCAGAATCTCGCGGCGCAGGCGCGCGCGCGCGCGGCGGGCGGCTGGAGCGGAGGATTCGACTGTCAGGGCGTGGAAGGAGACCTCCCCTCCCGAGGCGAGGATGGTGAAGCGGGCCTGGGGCCAGCGTGCGCGCACGGGCGCAAGCCGCTCATCGGCGGCCGACTCAGGCACGCCGGACAGGCGCACGCAGAAAGCGGCCGGATGCAGGCCTCGGGCATGCGTTTTCTTGAGGCGGCCGAGGACCCGGCCTTCGAACATCGGGTACATCTCGGAAGGCGGGCCCGGCAGCAGGACCAAAGTGCGGCCGCGCGCGCGCAGGAGCTGGCCGGGCGCGGAGCCCGCGCGGTTGGCCAGGACCGTCGCGCCCGAGAGGACCATCGCCTGGCGTTTGTTCTCCTCCGGCACGCAGACGTGATAGCGAGCGAAGCGCTGGAGGATGCGCTTCCAAAGCGCGGGGCGAAAGCTCATCTTGCGCCCGAGCGCGGCCGCGGCGGCCTCGCGCGTCAGGTCGTCAAAGGTGGGTCCAAGCCCGCCGCAGACGATCACGGCGTCGGCCGCGTTCAGCGCGCGCGCCAGGGCCAGGCGGATGGCCGGGACCTCGTCCGGGACCGAGGTCTCGCCGACGACCTGGAAGCCCGCGCGGCGCAGGCGCGCGGAGAGCCAGGACTGGTGGGTGTTCACTTGGCCCGCGAGGAGTTCGCTGCCGACGCAGATGAGCGCGGCTTTCGGGATGCGCACGCAGGCTACTGGTAGACTCCGGGCCGCGAGGAGGCCGCGGGTTCGCCGGCGGCGATCGTGCCGAAACGGGCTTCATACTTGGCGAGGTTGTCCGCCAGGGCCGTGAGCAGGCGTTTGGCGTGCACGGGAGAGCTGACCAGGCGCGTGAGCACCTTCGTCTTCGGCGTCTGCGGCTGGATGAAGAGGAAATCGAGGATGAACTCGGTCTCGCTGTGGGTGAGCAGCGCCAGATTCGTATAGATGCCGCGCGCGACTCCGTCGTCGATCTCGATCTGCAGGGGCGTGTTCTTGTCGTCCATGGGCGTTATCCTATCATTCAGAGGGTCTTCAGGTCGATGACAAAACGGGGCGCGCGTCGCCCCGCATCATTCTTTGGTAGGCCGTGTTCACGTCCTTCGCCGCGATGACCTCCACGTCCGAGAGGACCTTCCGTTTCGCGCAGAAGTCCAGCATCTCCTGGGTCTCGGCGATGCCGCCGATGAGCGAACCCGAGAGATTGCGGCGTCCGGCGATGAGCGGGAAGGTCCCCACCGCGAGGGGTGCCGGGGAAGCTCCCACCATCACCAGCGTGCCCTCCGTCTTAAGCAGGCTCAGCATGGAGTCGATGTCGTGCGCGGCGCAGACCGTGTCGATGATGAGGTCAAGACGGCCCGCCGTCTTCTTGAGCGCCGCGGCGTCCGCGGTCAAGACGAAGTCCGTCGCGCCGAGACGGACGGCGTCTCTTTTCTTGGAGAGTCGGAGTATCCCCCGAAAGTCGGCGTCTTCCCGTCCTGTTCGGTGCCGTTGTAGGTGAAGGAGGGGTGCTTCAGGCAATGCTGCTCCAGACCGCGCCGGCAGTTCTGGCAGCCGCGGCAGGTGTCCACCAGGCACCCCACTCCCGCCGTGTCGCCGACCCTAAACTTCTTGACTTTGCGCCCGACCAGGGTCACGCGGCCCACGATCTCGTGGCCGGGAACCATTGGGAATATCGCCCCGCCCCATTCGTCGCGGACCTGATGGAGATCGGAGCGGCAGATGCCGCAGTAGGCGATCTCGATGCGGACATCCTTCTCGCCCGGTTCCCGGCGCGCGAAGATGAAGGGCGCGAGGGGCGCATGCGCGTTGGGGGCGGCGTATCCGCGGGCGGCCGTCATATTGGTCCCTCCAGGAACTGATTAGTAAGACGGCTCAGTGTAACAATATCTGCCTTCGCCGTGACACGTGAGCGGCTCGTGTTATTCATAAATAAGTATTGACAACTGTCAATATTCTGTTATAATGAACGTAATGACGAAACAACTTCAGTGCAATCTCCTTCCCTCTTGGGGAAGCCTCGGGAAGATACCGGCGATGCAGGCCAGTTGCTGGGTCATCATGCTTGAGAAGTTTGCCGGCGTCAATGACGGCACCCTGGCCCACGGCATCGACATGGCTGAGTCCCAGATCAGCCGCATCCGCTCGGCACGTGGTGGCTACGTCAGGACTTATACCCTGACTCCACTGACACGCGTTGCCGTTCTCATCGACGAAGCACGCAAGACCCTGACCGAGGCCGGTGTCCGACACTGGCTGACGACGCCGAATCCGTATCTCAACGATGTGCCCCCCATCCTCTGCCTGCGTTCCGACAAGGAACTCGAGAAGGCGAAGAGCTTGCTCGCGTCGTTGCGCTGCGGCTTTCCGGCGTGAATCTCGGAGCACTCTCCGGCCTGCTGACGCGGGCGAAGGCCTTGCGCGCGAGTTATTACCGCATTGTCGACTCGCGATGCGTCGCGGAAATCGACGAAATCGCGCACGCAGTTCTCTATTCATGGCGCTACAACCCCAAAGGCGAGTTCGGGGTCCTCTATCTTTCTGCCTCGCCCGGTTGTTGCTGGCGCGAGAAGCTCAAACAAGTCCTCGGTCGAGCCACCGACCTCCCTCCCCAATCGGTAGGACGCTTCGACGTCAACCTTTCCAAATGCCTGGATATAACCGACACGGCGAACCGCTCGATGCTGGCCGTCACCTTGGACGATCTGACCCGTCCGTCGGACTTTACGCCGACACAGGAGTTGGCCCGGCAGGCACGCCGTTCTGGCTTCGAGGCAATCATCGCCCCAGCGGCGGTCGGCGACGACTGCCACAACCTCGTTGTGTTCAAAGACAAACTTACCCCACCTTCGTCCTGCACTTTGGACATGGGCTCCATCCAGTCTTATCCGTAGGTTCTCAAGGTTCATCGCGACTCCGCCTCATTGAACGCGCCTACGCCCTTGAAAGGGCTCGCCAGGACGTAGCGCGTCAGCCTGCAAGCGTCGTCGATCCTTAAGTGCCACGGGGCGCTCTGGTTTGCGGTCTCCCATGCCAGTGCCGTTTCAGAACCGGGCGCCGAACGTGAAGCGGTGGGCGCTGCCGAGCTCTCCCATTGTGACCGCGGCGTAGTCGAGGCTCCAGCGCCGGTTGTTGAAGCCCACCCCGAGCGTCAGTCCCCGGGCGGCGTCGAAGCTCGAGCCGCCGGGAACCCGGCTGAGCGTCGTGTAGCCGCCGCGCAGGAACACGTTCTTGACCGCCTGGAACTCGCCGCCGATGCCCGCGTCCGAGCCCGCGCCGCGCGGTCCGTTCGTGATCTCGGCCGCGACGGCGTGGCCGCCGGCCAGCTTGTAGGCCGCGCCGAGGGCCAGGCGCAGGGGCAGGTCGTTGCGCTCCGAGTCGAACTTGAGGCCGGGCCCGAGGTTGCGGATGGTCGCTCCCAGGATGAATGAGCCGAGCGGCTTGCGCGCGCCGGCGTCGAGCGCGAAGGTCTGCGCCTCGGCCGAGCCGATGTGCGTCCGTATGTACTTGATCGTGGCGCCGAGGTCCGCGAGCTCGGTCTTGCGGCCGTAGCTCACGCCCACGACGGCGTCCGAGGCCTCGAACCCGCTGGTCGGCCGTCCAGCGGCGTCACGGCCGTCGATCTTCGAGTGGCTGAGATAGCTCAGCGAGGCCCCGAAGGTGCCGTTGGACGTGGGATGCGCGTAGCCGAAGAACTGCTGTCGCGTCTTCTGCGTCAGTTCGGCGTGGCTGAGCGTGACTTGGCGCTTCTCCAGGCCCGCTATGCCGGCCGGGTTCCAGTAGAGCGAGTTGGCGTCGGCGCCGAGCGCCGTGTAGGCGCTGCCCAGCGCTAAGGCCCGGGCGCCGCCTCCGACGTTGAGGAACGCCGCGGTCTCGACGGCGCCGGCCGCGGGCGCGAGCAGGAGGGACACGGCGGCTAGCCTCGTGAGCGTGTTCATTTCACCACCCCGATCTTGCCGCTGCGGTGGATGTCCCTTTCGCCGCCCTTGGTGGCCGTCACGACGAAGGTGTAGACCCCCGAGCCGACGCCGGAGAGGTCCCAGACGTGCTCGTAGGTGAACTGCGCGCCGAGGCCGTTGCCGTCGTTGAAGGCACCCAGGTCGCGGAAGTTGGAGGAGGAGTGAACTTTGCGTCCGGACACGTCGTAGACGTTCACTTGCACCGAGTCGGCCAGGCCCGGCTGGATGCGGATGGTGACCGCGCCCGCGCCGCGCGCCGGGTTGGGGAAGGCGTAGGCCGCCTTCAGCCCGAAGCTCGCGTCGGCGGCCAGGGGCAGGGTCGCGGCCGGGGTCGCGGTGCCCGTGAAGACTTGGTAGAGCGAGAAGTGGGTGGTCTTGGCCCGCACAACGCGGCTCTGCTTGTCGACCGTCGAGTCGAGCTCCTCTCAGGCCTTCTTCTTGGGGTTCCAATAGTGGACCTTGAGGCCGGCGTCGTCGGCTTTCTGCGCCGCGAGCAGCTCCGGGTTGTAAGGAATCGTCAAAGTGACGGGCTTCTCGAACTCGGTGCCATGCGGCTGATACTCGACCGGCGGCGAGGCGACCTTCATGTTCTTGTCGTCGGCGCCGCGCCGGCTCTCGGCGGCGACGGTCGCCGTCGGCGTGGTGACGGAGATCTTCAGGTCCTCGGCCAAGGCGGCGGCCGGGATGCTGACGGCCGCGCGGTCCTTGCGCTCGACTTGCCCGCCCTCCTCGCGGTCGATGACCTCGCGCGCGACGTTGTGGTCCTCGCCCAGGCCCTGCGGGGGCATGACGACGGTCGCGCTGCCGTCGGGCAGGCTGAACTTCTTGATGCGCTCGTTGTTGCGGTCGACCACGTAGAGAGCGCCCGCGGCGTCCAGGGCCAGGCCGGAGGGCTTGCGCAGCTTGATGGACGAAGCCCGGCGGCGCTCACCGTCCTCGTCGTCCTCGCCTCCCTTGCCGCCGAAGCTCAAGTTGAGGTTGCCTTGGAAGTCGTACTTGAGGATGCGTCCGCCCTTCTGGTCCGAGACCAGCAGGCATTCGCCTGAGGGCGAGACCGCGATGCCGACCGGCCGCGCGGCGCCTTTGCCCTTGCGCCCGGAGATCGGCACGGTCATGAGCAGGCGGCCGGCCGCGTCGAAAGCCAGCGCCCGGCGGCCCTTGGGATCGGCCAGGTAGATGTTGCCGGCCGAGTCCAGGGCGATGCCCACCGGCTTGCCCAGCTCGGGGCGGGCATCGTCGTCATCTAGCTCGATCTTGCGGCGGCCGATGTCGAGCAGGATCTCTCCGGCGGGCGAGAGCTTGAGCACGCGATGGTGGCCGGTGTCGGCGACGTAGATGCTCCCTTCTCCGTCCACGGCCACCGCCGAGGGCCGCTTGAGCCGCAGAGTCGCGGTCGAAGAGCGCGGATGATCGTCGTCCTCGTCGCGCTCGCGCTCTCCGAAGGAGGCCAGGAAGGCCCCGGTGCTGGAGAAGACGGCGACGCGGTTGTTGTCGCGGTCGGCGACGTAGATATTCCCGTCGCCGCCCACGGCCACGCCCTCGGGCATATTGAAGGTCTCATGCCCGCCCAGGACGAGCAAGGTCGCGGGGTCGCCCACGAAGACGTTGAGCGCGGCGACGGCGTCGTTCCGCACCTGGTCCGTGCCGGTCAAGCGCAGCGATCATTTC
>CAYHNV010000156.1:0-5958 GCA_964358065.1 uncultured Elusimicrobia bacterium
CTTCTTGTCCTGCTGGAGCGAGCCCCAGGTCATCGCCAGGCGCTCGAGCTGGGCGTCGGTCGAGAGCTTGGCCGAGACCCCGAAGACCACCTCCGAGGCCCCGACGGCCTGCGCGGCCTGGGTGATGGCGTAAAAGGGCTCGTTGGAGACCACCAGCATGGGGGTCACGGTCTTGCCGTGCCTCTCGGCGGCCTCCAGCACCCGGGTGAAGAGATTCCTCTCCTCATGGTCCATCTCAACCGTCTCGTCCACCAGCCCTAGGCCGGTGCGGATGCGGGAGGTGAAGACGACGAGGCCGGTTGTCTCCGAGTCCAGGGTCTCCAGGACCTTGTTGAGGTGAAAGAGGTTCCCGGGATCGCGAACGGCGACGAGAACGCGGTTTGGCTTGTCGATCTCGGCTCGGATCACGGCAAGGTCATCGGCCTGGCGCAGGTTAAACTTATCCTGATGGCCTTCATCCTCGAGCGCCGCGGCGCGCCGGTTGAGGCGCTCGGAGATGGTGAACAGCGCGAAGAAGAAGGCGGTGAACGTCAGGCCCGCGACGGTGGCGACCTTCTTGGTGGTGAAATTGACCAGGCCGACCGACAGCAGGACGAGGAAGAGCATCCCGAGGCCGACCGGCCAGTCGAACCCGGCCACGCGCAGATTTAGAGGAAAGCGCCAGAGGCGAGGGGAGCGGTCCTTGAAACGCAGGACCAGCACGGCAGCGGCGTTAAAGACGAAACTCCATATCAGGCCGAAGGCGTACGCCTCGCCCAACAGATAGATGTCGCCGCGGCACAAGACGATGGTCAGAACCTGAAGGACGACGACGAGGTCGATCATCCGGTGCGTCGTGCCGAAGCGCGGATGCAGGTGGCGCAGGGCCTCGGGCATAATGCCGTCCTCGGCGAGGCGGTTGAGCACCCCGTTGGAGCCCATGATGGAGGTGTTGACGGCACCCGAGAGGATCAGCACCCCGACCATGACGACGAAGGCCTGAAGGAGGAGCAGAGCCCAATGCGGTCCGGCCAGAGACATGGCCAGACCGGAGAGAAGATTGTCCGTGTAGTTTCCGCGGACGGCCGCGGGGATGAGGCCCTCGGCCAGGAAGCAGACGCTGCCGGTCAGGATCAGCGCGGAGAAGAAGATCAGGAGCGCCGCGCGCTTGAGGTTGACCAGCTTGGGCGCCTCCATCTCCCGGTAGACCTGGGCCAGAGTCTCCAGCCCGCTCATGCCCAGGAAAGCATGGCCATAGGCGATCAGCAGGCCCAGCGCCCCGATCCTCGTATGCCATTGCCCGGCGGCCAGCCAACCGAGGGACTCGGACGTGAACCTCGTCTCGAAGGAGGGCCAGGTGAAGCCGCGCACCGTGATCGTGTAGGCGGACCACGCGAAGGTCACCACCGCCATCACCCCGACCAAAGACATGATCTTGACCGCCTTATCGGAGGACTCCTCGATGCCGCGGATGTTCTGACGCCAGAAGTAGGCGACGACGGCCAAGGCGAAGACGACGGAGAACAGCTTCGGGTCCACCGACCAATGGACGTTCAGGCGCGGCAGCGCCGAGTTGAGCAGCCCCGCCAGATATTGGCCGGCCGAGACGGAGCTGATGGCTCCGGTCAGCACATAGTCGAACATCAGCGCCGAGACGGATATCTTCGCCAGTCTCGAGCCCATCGCCTCGCGCACGACCTTATAGACGCCCCCGCGCACGAACATACTCGAGCCCTCGATATAAAGAGCCAGCACGGGGGCCGCGAAGAGCATCACGGCAAGGATGAACCAAGGTGCGGCGGGGCCGATAGCCGTTGCGACAATGCCCCCGATGTACCAGGCCGTCGAGGCCAGGTCGCAGAGGACGATGGCACCCGCGTGCCAGAAGGAGATGAAGGTGAGCATTGCCGTGTTCAGCACGACGACATCGGTCACGCGCCGCCCGGGGCGGGGCTCAGGCTTCAAGTTTTTTGATCAGCTCGAGGGCGGCCGCGGGGCCTGAGGCGGCGGTAAGTTGGTCGATCAAGGCCGGCTGGAAGAGCGAGGAGACGCCGCGCAGGATCTGGAGGTGGAGTCCGAAGGCGTCCTGCCGGTTCGGCGAGAAGAACAAGAAAATGACGCGGATGCTGAGATCCAGCTGCTTCGAGTCCGGCAGCGGTTTTTTCAGCACCGCCATCCCGGCGAGGATGCCGTCGATTCCGTCCATGCGCGCGTGCGGCAGGCTCAGGCCGGTATCGAGAGTCGTCGAGATACCCTGCTCGCGCTCCAGGACCTTCGCCAGAAAAGAATACGCATTAAAAACATTGGCGCGGCGGCACACCGCCGAGACGAGGGCTTCAAGCACCGCGGCCTTGTCCCGCCCTTCCGGCGGGAAGAGGATGGCCTCTTCACCGAGGAGCGTTGAAATCTTCAGCGCATGGGGCACGCCCGCGCAAGCCGGCTTGAACGTGTCGGGGGTGGGAGTCGCTGCGGACTTCTTCTGGAACCAGGCCATATTCGAGTCGCGGGCTATTATCGCACGCCCCCCGGGGGGGGTGTCAAGCGGTGCCACTCCGGAATCGTTTTCCACTAGAACAGATATTGTTGTATGCTGTTCTCTGCGGAAACGATATCCGAAAGCCGGAGGGGTCCATGAATGCCATCTTCGATGAAAGGACTCTCCCACCGTTCTTGACGACGCGCTCAAGTGGTTCGGGGACTCCGGAATCCTTCTCCTTGATGAGATCACGGCAGCGCGGGACTGGGCAGGCTGGCTGGCGCGCAACCACGAAATGCTCAAGGGGCGCCTGCGCCTCATCGTGAGTTCCTCGCGAGCCACGCTCAGCATCCCATCCAAGCCGTTGCGGGGACGGATGCTGGCTCATGAGTTCTACCCTCTGTCATTTGCTGAGTTCCTCGCTTTCAAGAACATCGATGCGCGGAGCAGCACGACCGCTGGGACCGGACGGCTGGAGAAGGCGCTGCAAGAATACCTCGTCTATGGAGGCTTCCCGGAAGTCTCTCTGGTGAGCGACAAGACGGACAAGGTCCGCATGCTCGCCTCCTACTTCCGCGACATCGTAGGCCTCGACGTGGCGGACATGGCTTCTACAGGCGTTGCGACGGTCGAACTGTTCGGGAAATACGTCATCGACGCGCCGCATTTCTCGGCGTCGAAGTGCCTGAAGTTCTTCCAAACCGTCGGGCACAAGATAGGCAAAGCCAGCCTCCTGTCGCTTGAGAAATTCTCCCAGGACGCCTATCTGTTCTTTTTCGTTCCGATCTTCTCCCATACGATCAAGGACCGGACGCAGTATCCGCGCAAGGCCTATATGGGCGATACCGGGTTCCTTTATGCCATGAGCGGCAGAACCGACATGGGCAGGCTGTTTGAGAACGCCGTCTATTTGGAACTACGGCGAAGACTTCTGCCCCAGCAAGACATCCACTACTGGAAAAATCAAGACGGCGTCGAGGCGGATTTCGTCGTCCGGGAAGGACTGAGGGTCCGGGAGATCATCCAGGTCTGTTACTCGATCGAAGATGAGAAAACGAAGCTTCGCGAGATCCGAGGCCTGGTCGCCTGCGCCAAGGAGTTCGGCGTGAAAAGCGGGCACCTCATCACCCGGGACGTCGAGCGCCACGAGACCATCTCCGATGTCAATATCCGGTTCATCCCGCTCTGGAAATGGCTCCTTGATCGATAGAATGACCGGCATAACGCGACCCCGTTCCAGGTGGACCGCCGTGGTCACCCGCCCCCGCGCGCTTTCCGGGAGCCTGGCCGCCGCTCTGCGCTCACGCGGCGCGCGCGTCGTCTTCGCCCCGCTGATCAAGACCGTGACTCCCCGGTCCTGGCGCGCCCTCGATGCGGCCCTGCGCGGCCTCTGCCGCTATGACGCGGTGGTCTTCGCCAGCGCCAATGCCGTGGACGCCTTCTTCACCCGCGCCAGGACCCTGTTGAGGAAAAGGCCCATGGCGCCGCCTCTCGTCGCCGCCGTGGGGCCCGCGACCGAGAAGGCCCTCAATGGGTACGGCTGGAGGCCCTCCGTGGTCCCTGAAGACGCCCGCGCGGAAGGCCTGGCGGCGGCGCTCCGACTTCGCAAGGGCTCCCGCGTCCTCATCCCCCGGGCGGAGCGGGGACGCGAGGCGCTCCCCCGGATCCTGCGCCAAGCGGGCGCGCGCGTGACCCTGGCCACGGCCTACCGCACGCTCTCCGACCATGGCGGACGACGCATCCTCAGGAACGCGCTCGCAGGCGGGGCGCACGCCGTGCTTTTCGCCTCGCCGTCGGCAGTGAAGTCCGCCGCCAACGCCTTGGGGCGAGCGCGGATGAAGACGGTCTTCCTCAAGATAGCGGCCGTCGCCATCGGCCCCACCACGACCGCGGCGCTGAAGGCCTGCGGCGTCCGCCCGGCGGCGGTCGCCCAACACCCCGACGCCGAGTCCTTCGCCCTCGCCGCGAGCAAGGCCCTGTCATGACCCGGCGCCAGACGCTGCTGCTGGCCCTGTCCCGCGCGGGCAAAGTCCTCAAAAAACATTTCGGGCATGTCGCCTACCGTCAGAAGCGGCGCGCCGACCTGGTCACCGTCGCCGACCTGGAAAGCCAGAAGGAGATCCTCTCGGTCATCCGCCGGTCTTTCCCGCAAGACGACTACCGCGCCGAGGAGGACGCCGTGCGCGGCACCGGCGCCGAACACGAGTGGATCATAGACCCCCTGGACGGCACGACGAACTACGCCCACGGCTATCCCGCCTCAGGAGTCTCCATCGGGATCCTGCGCCGGGGACGACCGTTGCTGGGAGGAGTCTACGACCCCTTCCGAGACGAACTCTTCCTGGCCGAGAAAAGCCGGGGGACGACTCTCAATGGACGAAGAATACACGTCACGAAGACCCACCACGTCAAGGATTCATTGCTTGTCACGGGCTTCGCCTACGACCGCGCCGAGCGCGCGGATTTCTACCTCGCCCGCTACAAGTCCTTCCTGATCCGCAGCCACGACGTGCGCCGCTCCGGCGCGGCTTCGCTCGACATGGCCTGGATCGCCGCCGGCAGGGCGGACGGGTTCTGGGAATACGGCCTGAGCCCATGGGACGTGGCCGCGGGCTGGCTCTTGGTGAGCGAAGCGGGGGGGAAGGTCACGGACTTCGGCGGCAGGCCGTGGCGCGACCCGGCGCGCATGGGGGCCCAGACCCTGGCCACCAACGGCCGCGTTCATGACGAGATGCTGCGGATACTCAGGAAGCCGCCTGCGCCGCGACGTCTTCGTTCCTTCCTTCATAGACACCTCCTGCGGCCTGCACATCGCCAAGACCGCCGAGACGCGCGCCTTGGAAAAGGGCGTGACGCGCGAGGCTATGGACGCCTGGGCCCTGCGTTCGCACCGAACAGCGGCGGCCTCCGCCTCACTCCTCATCTTATGACCCATGCCAACGTGCACGGCGTGGTGGACGGCGGCACGGCATTGGTCCTCGCCGCGCCGAAAGCCGCCAAAGGCCGGGCGCTCGGACGACTCGTCTCCACCGCGGCTCGTGGGCGTGCCGCCCGAACGCATGGCCTATGCCGCGGTGCCGGCCGCGCGCAAGGCTCTGGAGAAAGCGCGCTGGAGAGCCAAGGACGTGGAGCTGTGGGAGATCAACGAGACCTTCGCGGCCCAGGTCCTGCTCGACTGCGCGGAACTGGCCGTCCCCGAGGAGAAAGCCAACGTGCGCGGCGGCGCCATCGCGCTGGGGCATCCCTTCGCGGCGACGGGACTGCGGCTGGTGCTCTCGCTTCTGCTCGAGCTCAAACGCCGCGGCGGACGGCGCGGTGCGGCGGCCATCAGCGTGGGCGGGGGCCTGGGCATCGCGGCCTGCGTGGAAGCCCTCTAGACAAATATGGCAGGAATATGGCAGGATTGTTGCGAGTGCGTATAGCGATGCGTTAATAATCATAATTTATGGACAAATATGACACGATTGTTGGTGTCCTTATTATAGAGTAGCGAGGAGATCCAA
>CAYHNV010000157.1:0-5857 GCA_964358065.1 uncultured Elusimicrobia bacterium
GCCAAAACCTTGCCGTCGAGGAGGCGGGCGCTCACTTCGACAGCCTGTCCTCGAGCCGGGCCAGCACGGCCGCGAGGGTCTCCAGCGTCGGCGTGGGCACCTTGCCGCGGCGCGCGGCCTTCAGGAGCGGGCCCAGGATGACGGAGGCTTCAGTTCGACGCCCGGCCGCGAGATCCTGGAGCATGGAATTACGCTGGTGCGGCGCATTGCGGCCGCTTAAAGCCAGCTTCTCGGCCATGTCCGGGTAGTCCAGGCGATGTCCCGCCGCTTGCGCGGCGGACGTGGCCTCGCAGAGAGCGGTCAGCGAGAGGGCCCTCAGGGCGGGGTCCTCCAGGAGTCTTCCGCTTTTAACGGCACAGGCCGCTCCCAAGGGGTTGACCGCCGCGTTGAAGGAGGCCTTGGTCCATAGCATCCGGTCCTCGCTCTCTTTTACATGAACACGCAAGCCCGCGCGGGTGAGCAGCGTCTTCGCGTCTTCCAGGGCGACCGCGTTGCCCGCGTGACGGGCCAGGAGGACGTCCTCGCCGCCGTTAAGGTGAAGATCGTTCGGGGCCGGGCGGTCGGCCGCGAAGTAGCACACCCCGACCACGGTCCGGGCCGCTCCGAAAGCGCGACGGAATATTTTCTCGTGGCCGATGCCGTTCTGGAGCGCTACGACCGCGGTCTTCGGCCCGATCCAGCGACGCGCGGCCCTGGACGCGCCGGCGGCATCGACGGATTTGACGCAGAAGAATACGGCGCGCGCCTTGACCTTCACGGAGCGGGCGCCCATGAAGCCCTTCACATGGGAGCGCCGGCCGGCGGGGGACGTCATGGAGAAGCCTTCGCGGGCCAGGCGGCGCTCCGCGGCGGCATCGCGGGCGAGCACGGCGACCGGCAGTCGCGCCCGGTGCAGGGCGGCGGTCAGGGCCAATCCGATCGCGCCGGGGCCGACGATGAGCAGGGGGCCTCCCATCCCAGGATTATGCCACAAAAATGGCCCCCGGCGCTTTCGCACCGGGGGCCGACTTCGGCGTTCGACGGGAACGGTTTTTAGGCGTTCACCATCTTGGCGCGGGAGACATCGCCCTTCTTGTCAAGGAAGTAGAGGTAGCCCTTCTGCTTCTTGACTCCGCATTTGGCGACCTTCTCGTTCTTGCCGCCGCCCTTCTTGCCGCCGCGAGCCATCTTGGCGCGGGAGACATCTCCCTGCTTGTCCACGTAGTAGAGGAAACCCTGCACGCGCTCAACGCCGACCTTCTGAACCTTCTCAGCCATTTTCGTGACCTCCGTTCGGATGTCGGGATCGGTGCCGCTGGATCCCAGTGTGCTTCATCGAGAAGCTAGCATAACCTCCGTCGGAGATGCAAGCCCCATCCGTCGGACGACGGTCGTCGGAGCGTCGTCGGGGCTACTTCCCGGTCTTGTCGAAGAGGGCGATCTGCGACTCGTGAGGCATGATGAGCCGTTCCTTGAGCCAGGAATCCACGAGCTCCTTCGAGAAGCGGTACTGGCGTCCGATGCGCGAGGCGGGGATATTCTTCTGCCGGATGAGGCCGTAAATCTTCGAGCGGCCCAGGCCCAGATAGAGCGCGAGGACCTTGATGTCCATCACATCGGGCACCGGCCCGGTGAGCGTTTTCTTCGGGGTCCTGCGTTTTTTCTTCACGGGTGGTTTGCCCAGCGTTGAATGCTGTTGGAATGTACCGCTTGAGACTTAAATTGTATTTCTTTTATCATCTATTGTCAAGAAGAAGTTCATGGCTGATGAACGACTCCAAGTCCGTTCGTTCCGAGTACGTCCGTGTCGTCGTCGCTGCCGGCCGCGACGCTTTCAATTGATCCTGGTAGAACGACGCGAAATGCCAGGGTCCGACCACCTCGTGATGGCGCTGAGGCAGGACTCCCGCCAGCTTCGCGCCCACCTGCCGCCAGTCCTTCGCCCCTTGGGCCAGGGCGTCCAAGGTCGTGAAGAGAACCTCGTTGTTGATGAGGTAGCGGCCGGTCCCCGAGTTGGCGATCACGGTGCAGTCGGGACAGCTGGACTTCACCCAGCTGGCGTTGCCGACCGAATAGCACGCGCCCAGGAACACCAGCTTGGGCTTGCTTTGGGGCGAATGCGCCAACAGCCTGGTCGCCTGGGTCATGAACCACGGCTCTCCCCGCAGGACCAGGAAGTGAGCGTCCGACATTTTGCGGGCGAGCATGTCTTCCCATTCGGAACGTTTCTTTTCTCGCATGCCCGCGTCCAGCACGGCGCTGTCGCGTGCCGCGGACCGGTTGAGGCGGGCAAGCATGATCGCGTAATCGTTCTTGATCTCCGCGGGTTCAACGAACAACTCGAACTCGATAGGGCCCTTGCTGAGGCGCGGGTTCTTCCCCGTGGAGGCCACCTGGTAGCCGTGCGCGCGAGCCACAAGCAGGAAATCGCTGTATTGCTGGTAGCTGTCGAAGGCCACGACTCCTTTCAGATTCCGGCCCGCCGTGAGGACGGGAACGCTCTGTTCAAAACGCGCGTCCGGCACGACTTGCCGGATCAGCCGCTTTTCTTCGGGCGTCCACTGGGCGCCGTAATAGGTCGAAAGCGCGGACAGCAGGGCATCATCGCGACCGTGCGGGGAGTTCTCGGGCGCGCGCGCTTCCACGATCCCTTTGAGAAGTTCCAGGCGCGTCGCGGGGGGCCAATTCTTCACGACCGAGTCCATGAAAATCCCCACACGCGACGGATCCGTTCCGTCGCCGGGGGCCAGCACCATTTTCCCGATGTCTTTTGCCAGGCTTGGGTCCCGACGTATGGCCGGGATCAAAAGTCCCATCTCGGAGAGTTGAAAGAAGAGGGCCTTGGCGTAAGTTCCCCGCGGATCCTGTTCCTTGGCCCAATCGATGAGGGTCTGGCCATTCTTGGCCAAGACGGCCTGGAGGCTTGAGAACAACCCGTCGCCGATGCTTGAATCCGGCAGCTTCATGGTCGCGAAGGCGGCGTAGATGGCCGCGGGATCTTGGACCGCGGCGAAGAACTCCTGCTGGGCCTTTTTGTCCGCGCTTTTCATGAGGTAGCTTTGCTGGATCATGTCCAAAAAAATACGACGTGTGTAGGCAACGGAATTGTGTTTCAGGGAGTTCTCTTTGTGAGCGGCGCCAACGACCGAGAATATCTCCGCCGCCCGCGGCGAGAAGCTCAAGAGCCGGTCTCCCGAGTCCTTCCGGCGCAGATCGAAAAGCGCCAGCGATGGGCTGAATTTGTTCGACGCCTGTCGTGAGGTGGTGAAGTTCCCGCCTAAAATATTGAGCGCCGCGTCCTGCTGACGAAACTGGAGGGGGTCATTTTTCCTATACACCTCCAAGGCCAAATCGACGGCTCTGGGGTCGCGCCCCCGGGAGAACGCGTAGAGTATTCTAGCCTTCACCTCCGCATCCGTTTCTTTCTCGTACAGCCGCTTTAAGGTGTCGAAGACGGCCGGTCCCCCCAGGTGCCCGAGCTGTTCAACGGCCTCCTCGCGCACCGCGGGCGAGGGGTCGTCCGCGGCGACTTGGGACAGCTTGGGCACGCCCGAGAAACCGGTGTATCCCAAGAGGCGCGCGCCCGTCAGACGTTTGGAGTCGTCATTGGCCGCCGCCAAGTATTGGTCGGCGAGGGGGGGCTGGAAAATGTGGCGGCGCGCGCCCGGCGTCGGGGCCGTCGCGCCCGTGAGCGGCTCCTGGGAGTCGGAGACATCGAATAGCCAGCCCCAGGGGTTCTTTTCCCCGCCGCCCTTCCGCGTGTTGTCCAGCGCCCGCCTGAGATGCTGGAGAGCGGCGCCGTCCATTTTTCGAGCCGAGAGCCGTGCCATGATTTCAGGCTGGAGTTCTAATTCGCGCGCGTAAGAGCGATCTCCCAGCTGTTTGGCGAGGGCATCGGCCAATTGGTCTTGCAGCATGCGCAGCTTGTCGTATATTACGTCCAGCTCCCGCCATGTCGCATAGTCGACGGGCTGAAGGGGCTCGAAGGTCTGCGGGTCCAGCCGGATGAACTTGCCGTCCTCGACGCCGATTCCGTAGGAGTGCAGGCGGGAAAGATCAGGGCCGGCCACCGCCGCAATCGCCGTCCCGATATGCTCGTCGACGCCGACACCTTGCGAGGCCTTCTCTTGGGGGACCGCGCGGCTCCCCGCCCCATGAAGCAACGGGGCGAAGGCGAGAGCCGTTCCCAACATCAACCCGGCGGAGACCATGCGACACGAGTATGAGCCGAAATACGCCGGCTGTCAAGCACCCGGGCTGGGAAAATGTCTTGTCATCGTCGGATATCTTTTGCTATAGTGCCTGACATCATGCAGATTTATGAGACGGTCCTCATCCTGAAGCCGGTCATGTCCGATCCCGAGGTCGCGGAATTCGTCGAGAAGACCAAGCTGGTCATTTCGGGCGAAAGCGGCGAGCTCGTCAACCATGAGATCTGGGGGCGCCGCAAGCTTACCCATATCATCGGGAAGGCGCGCGAGGGCGTCTATGTCTACCTGAAGTACAAGGCCGCGCCCGCTCTCCTCAAAAAAATGAGTCACAATTTCAACGTTTCCGACGAGGTCATCCGTGATATGACCGTCGTGGCACGGGACCGCAAGATGCGCGAGAAGAAGCCCAAGAAGATCAAGCCCGCCGTCGCGGCCGTCCAGGGGTAAGACCCATGGCTGAGATTCGCCTTCCCGAGCAGAACACCGTTCTTCTGACGGGACGCCTGACCCGCGACCCCGAGTTGAAGTATACCGCCAGCGGGACCGCAATGTGCCGTTTCGGGCTTGCCGTCAACCGTCGCTACAAGGATCCGAAGAGCGGGGAGTGGAAGGACGACACGACTTTCATCAACGTCGTCACTTGGCGCGAGGCGGGTGAGCGCGTGGGCAAGGCCGTCAAGAAGGGCAGCCCCGTTCATGTGGAGGGCCGTCTGCGCAGTCATGATTACCAAGATAAGGACGGCAACAAGCGATCCGGCATTGAAGTCGAAGCGCGTCGCGTCCAGATTTTAGAGAAGGCCCCGACCGCCGTTGCGTCCGGCGCCGGGGAACCGGAGGCGTTGGCCGGTGCAGACATCGAGGAGGTTCCGTTCTAATGGCCGTCGACCCCAATGCCGCTTCGTCCGCGGCCCCCACGCCTGAGACTGCCGCGTCGGCGCCCTCCGCCGCGTCTTCCGCCCCAGCCGGCGCGCGCCGTCCCGACTCGCGCCGCCGCGCGCCTTATCCCGTCCGCCGCAAGGTCTGCCGCTTCTGCGCCGAGAAGGTCCGCGACATCGACTACAAGCAGATCCAGGTCCTTCGCGCTTTCCTCACGGACACGGGCAAGATCCTGTCCGCCCGTATCACGGGCAACTGCGCCTCTCACCAGCGCCAGCTTACCCGCTGCATCAAGCGCGGCCGCAACTTGGCCCTGCTTCCGTACGTCTCACGCTGATTCGTCCCGCGACATCGACTAGGAGTCTGTCATGAAAGTCATCCTCAAGCACGCCGTCGCCAACATCGGCCGCGCCGGCGAGATCAAAGAAGTCGCCGTCGGTTATGCCCGCAATTTCCTGCTCCCGCGCAAGCTCGCGGAGCTTGCCACCCCCTCCGCCGTCAAGTACTGGGAGAAGGGCAAGGAGAAGCGCGCGGCACTCGTCACCGCCGAGGTCAAAATCGCCAGGGACCTCTGCGAGAAGCTGGTCGGCGTCAAGCTGAGCTTCTCCATGCCGGCGTCCGATGAGGGCAAGCTGTTCGGCTCCGTTGGCACGGCCGATATCGCCGCTCAGGTGGCGGAAGCGCTGAAGCAGGAGTTCGACCGGCACATCGTACAGCTCCCCGACCCAATCAAAGACCTCGGCGACTACCAGGTGCCGGCCGCGCCGATCGAACGCGGAGAGGATGCACCG
>CAYHNV010000158.1:0-5808 GCA_964358065.1 uncultured Elusimicrobia bacterium
CGCGGGGGGCTGAGCTGGACGGGACGCCACTGACCCCCGGGGTCCGGCGCGCCACCTCCATCGCCGCGCTCTCCGGCTCACTCGACGTTGCCGCGGCGCCCCTGCCGGCGCCGACGCCAAATGGGGAGTACCGCTTCGACCTCCTTTAACATGACCCTCGCCAACCGCTTGACGATGTTGCGCGTCGTCCTGGCGGCCGGCGTATTCGTCGCGCTGATGGCCGACGGGACGCGCCGGCACGCGGTCGCCTTCGCGATGTTTCTGGCCGCCATCGTCACGGACTGGCTCGACGGATGGCTGGCCCGACGGACCGGAACCGTCAGTCCCTTCGGGAAGGTCGCCGACCCCATCGCCGACAAGATCCTCGTCATCGGAACGCTCATCGCGCTGATCCGCACCAAGGAGCTTGAGATCCCGCTCTGGGCGGTTTTTCTCATCGTCATCCGGGAGCTCATCATCGGCGGCGTGCGCGTCATCGCCGCCACCCAGGGCAAGATCCTGGCCGCCGACAAATGGGGCAAGCTCAAGACCGCCGTCCAGCTCGCCGCCATCCTGCTCATCCTCGCCGTCGTCCTCCTGCAGGATTGCGGCATCGCCACGCCATGGATGCTGCGCTCGGCTTCTCCCCTGACCGTGCTCTGCGCCATCCTCGCCCTGTCCAGCCTCGGCGCCTACCTGAGGCAATATCGGACCTTGCTGGAAAAGTCCTGGGGCTGATGCTCGATCGGGCCTGCGTCGTCTTGGCGACCGGGCTGGGGATAAGCTATATTGCGCTACCGGCGGGGGGGCGCAAGTGGACCGGCGCGGGACTGCTCGGCGCCATCGAGGGGTTCGTCCTGTGGTTCCTTCTTCCCCCGGCGCCGGGGCCGTACGCGGTCGTCGTCTTAGCCGCCTCGGTCGCCTCATGCTGGATCTGCGGGAGGGCTGACCGGGCCCTGGGGACGCATGACAACCCCCGCATCGTCCTGGACGAGGTGGTCGGCTTCTGGGTCGCCGCGGCGGGACTTCCCCGCGAGACCCAGGTCGTGGCCGCGGCGTTCGTGGCGTTCCGTCTGTTCGACTGCGTGAAGTTGCCGCCGTACCGCTGGCTGGAACGTCTACCGGGCGGGCTCGGTGTCGTCGCCGACGATCTGGGGGCCGGACTGGTCGCGAACTTGGCCGTGAGGCTGATCTGGGGGAGGTGGGGGTGGTCGCTCTGAGGAACTTGCCGTTCGCCGTCCTGCTGGCCCTAGCCGCACCCGCCGCGGCCCAGCCGGGCCCCTGGCTTCCCGCGCCCTCCCCCCCGGAGGTCTCGACGATCACGCTCCCGGCACCCCCCACCTCCATGCTCGGCCAGGCCCTCTCCGTCTCCGGCGGCCCCTGGGCCCTGGGCGAGGTCCTTTTCTTCTCCGCCGGTCGCGTGGTCAGCGACTACGCCTGGCGCGACAAAGTCCGCGGGCGCCGGGGCCAGATCTACACGAGCGCCGACCTCTCCGGCGACGTGGCGACTCTGATGGGGATGGGCGTCTTTGACCGCGTCTCTCCGGCGGTCTACGCCATTCCGGGACAGCCGGTCCCGGACGAATACGCGACGATCTCCGTCTCCACAAGCCAGGTCCGCGTGGTTTTCGACGTCACCGAGAAGCCCAAGGCCGCCGCGCTCAAGCCCCTGTTCATCACCCCGCCCTCGGCGGTCTCTGGACTGATCCTGACCCCCACGGCCTACCGGGGCGCCGGCAAATTCAATAACCCCGGACTGGGGCTGGACGTGAATGCCGCCTACTTCATCGGCCGCTTATACGGGAAGAACAGCTACGAGGACGCCCCGCGCAAGACGAACTACATCGACCGCATCGGCCTCTGGACGCTGACAGCCGACGGCAAGATGCAGGTCCAGTCCGACGCGGGCTGGCGGCCCGCCGTCGCCGTCGGCGGGCAGGCGATGCTGATCTTCCGCGACTCTCCCCAGCCCACCGTGACCGCTCCCGGCGTCTCGCTGAAGGTCGACGCCAAGAAGACGAAGATCCTCACCGATACCTATTTCGTGGCCTCCAAGAACTTCCGCGGCACGCGCTTCAGCGCCGGCGTCATGCAGGGCAATATCGGAGATCTCGTCGCCAATCTCTCCGAGTTTCTGACGCCCGAAGCCCTGCGGTTCTACGCCAAGAACCCGGCGGGGACCGAGGTCCACTCCCGGACCGTGCCCTTCGCCAGCATGTTCTACCTGATCAAGCCCGACTATCCCATCGGCGTTGAGTTCCTGAAGTTCAACGGGGCGGCGGCTGCTCCCTACATGCTGAACTTCAAGATGGGCCGCTTCTTGAAGATGAACTTCGACATCTCCTACCTCAAGTTCCGCAGCGGCTACGAGCTCCTCGGCCTGTTCCAGTTCCGCTACAACCACTTCCCGAGCCGTTGAAGCCCTCCCAACTGAGAGACTCAAATATGGCCGCTGCGCCTGCGCCAGGCCCACTCGCTTAAGAGGATGATGCCGCAGAGAGCCAGCCAGAGAGGCGACAAGAAGGGCCGCAGGCGCCGCACCGTCTCGGCCTCGGCTCGCGGCGGCGGCAGGCGCTCGAGGAGCTCGGAGGCCGAGGCCCGGGAGAGCTCGAAGAACCCTCCGCCGCCCAGTTCCGCCGTCTTCGAAAGCCAGGCACGGTCCATGGGGGCGTCGACCACCTGCTCCCAGACGAAGCGCTTCTCATCGGCGCCCCAGGCGCGTCCGCGCACGCGAGCGTCGGCCTGCAGGCGGTGCGTGCCGGGCTCAAGACCCGTGAGCTCCACGGCGTAGATTCCTGACGAAGTCTCCCTCGCCGCCACCTCCTCGAACCTGCCGTCGGGCTTCGTCCAGACCACGCTCAGGCGCGTCTCGCCGGACTGGGCGGGGGAGAAATCCTCGTCGAAGACGCGCAGGCCGACGCTGAAGGGCTCGCGCGGAACGATCCGGTCGGGCAAAGGCGCGAACTTCACCTTAGAGAGGTCGAGGGTCCCGGTCAGGTACTGCACGGCGCGCGTCCAGAAACGCTCATAGACGCCGGAGGCCAGGCGGTCGCCGACGGCCCCCAGCTTCCAGCGCCAGGTGGAATCGGTGCTGATGAGCATGACCTTGCCCCGGCCGTAGGAGTGCGCCGCGATGACCGCCAGCGGCGTGCCGTCCTCGGCGGCCTGTGTCGGATGAGACGCCACGATCTGCGCGCCGGGACGCGTGCCGGCAAAACGTCCCCAGCCGTCGAGATCGGGCAGGGCGTCCCAAGCCCGGCGCGACTGCGTGGGCGTCTCGAAGAGCTTCACCAGGGGGTGCTCGTAGGAAGGAAGCTTCGGCGCGAAGAGTCCGGGGATGAAATCGGGACTGCGCCCCGAGAGGACCACGGGCAAGGCGTCTTCCAGAGGCGAGCCCTTGTAGCCGCCGGAGGCGAAGGCGTTCTCGCCTCCTTTGACGAGGAGAGCTCCCCCAGCAAAGACGAAGCGGCGCAGGTTCTCGAGGTAGGCGGGGGGCATATTGAAGCGGGCCGCCGAGAAATTCTCCAGGATGAAGAGGTCGAACTGCGGCAAGGTGCGCGCGAAGATATCGTCCATCGGAAATTGGATGAGGGAGAGATCGCGGTCCGAGGCGGGCGTGGGATTCTCGGGATTGCGCAGGATGACGAAGGAGACCAGTTCGTGGTTCGGGTCCGACTTCAGGAACTCCCGCAGGAAGGAATATTCGGTGCTGGGCCGTCCCGCCAGGTACATGATCCGGTATTTCTGACGCACCACCTCGATGCGGAACTCGCGCAAGCGCCTCGCGCCTGCCGCCCGAGTCTCCAATCGCCAGCGCTCGGCGCCCAGGCGCTCCGCCGTCACGGTGAAGCTCGAAACAAAAGCCTCCAGGTCGCCGCGCACCAGCCGCTCCTCGCGCGCGGCCTCGCGCCAGCCTCCCGGCGCGGCCTCATCGGCGCGCGCGAGGGCCACGCTCACGCGCCGGCCCGCCAGACCCGAGGCCTCCACCGCGGCTTCCACGCTGATTTTCCCATGCTGGAAAGCGAAGTCGGGCGTCTTGAGGCCGGTGAGGGCGGCCCCATGCTCCCGACGGGAGGGCCCGACGCCGAGCGTGTCAAGGGAAGCTCCCAGCCCTGCGAGGGACCGGCCCATTTCCGCGCCGCCTTCCGTAACTCCGTCCGAGATAAGCCAAACCCGCGCGGGCGCGGAGGCTGCGGCGGAGGCCGCGTCGCCTAAAGCCTCGGCGGCGGAGAAAGGGGCCGAGGAGGGCGTCGCACCGCCCAGGGCGTCGAGACCTCCCAGGAAGCGGGCCCGGTCCGAGACGAGGACCACGGAAACGTCCGCGCGCCGCGAAATCTCCGCGCGCGCGTCCTGAAGCCACGAAACGGCTTGGGCGAAGCGCGTGCCCGCCCGCCCGGACGGAGCGCGCATCGAGACCCCGGCGTCCAGGAGGATGAGCAGACGCGGCTTGGCAAGGCGCTGCGTGGAAACCGCGATGACCGGCTGCAAGACCGCCGTGGCCAGGGCCGCGGCGCCCAGCGCGCGCAGGGTGCCAAGTCCGCGCCCTGCCGGACTGCGCCGATGATGGAACCACCAGGCAAGCGCCAGGGCGAGGACGAACGCGGCGCTCCAGGCCCCGGCCGAGCCGGCTTCGAGCGCCGCGCTCAAGGAGCCGGCCTCAGCTTGTCGAGGATGGCGGATTGGTGGACCGCGTCGGCCTTGTAAGAACCGGTCATCGAGTACATCAGGATGTTCAGCGTCAGGCGCTTGGCCAGCTCGCGCTGAGGCTCGCCGCCGGGCACGCACGGCTTGAGGGCATGGCCGAGGGCGTCCTTGGCCCAGGCCCCAAGCACGTCGTCGCGCGTGTAGAGCACGGCTGAGCGCCCGCCCCAACCCGCGCCCTCGACGCTGCCGTGGGCGCGCACGCGCCCCGCGGGGCCGCGCAGGAGGAAGAAAGTCCGGTACAGGACATGGTCGACGCTCAGGGGCTTGAGGTCGGCTTCAGGCAGAACCTGCCGCAGAGTCCGGCGCACCCACCGGTCGAAAGACCCGGGAGGAGCGCCGGTTGAATCCTCGATCCATAGGATTCCTCCTCCCGACAGGAACTGCCGCAGCCTGCGCAGTTCCGCGTCGCTGAGCTCCGGCGCCTCCTCTCGCCCCGCAAGATAAAGGAACGGCGAGGAGAAGAGCGCGGGATCCTCCAGCCTCAGCACGCGCCGGCCGGACGCCACGCGCGCCGAAGTCACTTCCGAAAGCCACCGCGCGGCCAGCGCGGGCGCGTCCGGATACGGGTCCCAGGTCCTCCCGATCTGAAGCTGGGTCCAGACGAAACGGTCGCCCTGCTGGGCGCGCAGGCTGGCCGGAGCGAGAAGGACGAGGCCGAGAACGGCGACGCTCCAGGGCAAGCAGAGGAGCATCTCGAAGATCAAAGCGAGGGCGGCCAGGCACAGGAATACGCCGCGCCGGTCCCGGCCATAGACCCGCGCGAAGAAGGTCTCCTCGAGGGCGTCCGGCTCGACGGACGTCCAAGGCGTGGCCGAAGCAGGCGTCAGATTGCTCTCGCCGCGGGAGGCGTCAAGGTTCACGGCGAAGACCGCGCGGGCGCCGCCCGGCTCCGCGAACTCGTAGAGGCCGGGCATGTCGGCGGGGGCGACCTCTCCGAGCCAACGGACGCGTTCCGCGCAGCCCGCCGTGCGGGCGGCCGAGACCACTCGTTCCCGGTACGCGGCGTCCGCCTGGTACTCGGTCAGCAACAGCATGGCGTTCGGCTCGGTCTCCAGGACGATCGGCAGCGCCTCGACCAGCAGGTGGATGCCGTAGAGCGGGGTCAGCAGGCGCGGACTGACGATG
>CAYHNV010000159.1:0-5799 GCA_964358065.1 uncultured Elusimicrobia bacterium
CCCGGCCTCTCGGCGGCAATCTCCGTGGACGAGCGCGTGCGCCTGCTGGCCGCGGCGGGGCGCCTCTCCCGGCCCGCGCGCCTGGAACGCTCCCGCATCGCGCGCAGCCTGCGCAAGGAACGCCGCCGCCTGAACCTGGAATCAGACCGCATCGCTCGAGCCGCGGCCGGCATCCGGGTCGCGCGCCTGGCGCCGGTCTTCACCGCACCCGCCCTGGAGTTCGCCGGCGCGGACGAGCCCCCGCGAGAACTCACACAGCCCCAGGCCTGCTACGTCTGCAAGGCACCCTACACGCGCCTGCACCGCTTCTACGACGGGATGTGCCCCGACTGCTCCGAGTTCAACTACGCCAAGCGCTTCCAGAGCGCCGATATGAGCGGACGCGCGGCCTGCGTCACCGGCGCCCGGCTCAAGATCGGCTATCAGGCCGCGCTCAAGATGCTTCGCGCCGGCGCGCGCGTGATCGTCTCGACGCGCTTCCCGCACGACGCCTCCGCGCGCTACGCGGCGGAGGCCGATTTCAAGGATTGGGGCGGCCGCCTCAAGATTCACGGCCTGGACCTGCGCCACTCGCCCAGCGTCGAGATTTTCTGCCGCTACCTATCGGGCACGGAACCTCGCCTTGACGCCCTGATCAACAACGCGGCCCAGACCGTGCGTCGTCCCGTCGGCTTCTACCGGCATCTGCTCTCACGCGAGGCCCTGACCTGGAACGACCTGCCCGACACCGAGCGCGCCATCCTGGCCGGGCACTATGAGTGCCGTTCGGCTCTCACCGGAGCCGGGGGGCGCGACGTCGGCGTCTGCGACCAACGAGCTCTGAGCTCATGGGACGGCGGGTCTGTGGGACTCGGCATCACGGACTCGGCACGGCTGTCCCAGGTGCGCATGACCTACGACGACCGCACCGCGGGCCGCGACGTCTTCCCGACCGGCGCGCTCGACGCGGACCTCCAGCAGGTGGACCTGCGCACGATGAACACCTGGCGCATGACGCTCTGCGAGGTCCCCACGCCCGAGCTCCTGGAAGTCACTCTCATCAACGCCGTGGCCCCCTTCATCCTCGCCTCCAAGCTCAAGCCCCTGATGATCAAGGCCGGCACGCGCGAGGGGCATATCATCAACGTGACGGCGATGGAGGGGATCTTCTCGCGCGGGACCAAGACCGACAAGCATCCGCACACGAACATGGCCAAGGCCGCGCTCAACATGATGACGCGGACCTCCGCCGAGGACTACGCGAAGTCGGGGATCTGGATGAACGCGGTGGACACCGGCTGGGTGACCGACGAGGACCCCATCACGCACTCCCTGCGCAAGCAGGCCGTCCACGACTTCCAGCCCCCGCTCGACTCCGTCGACGGCGCCGCCCGCGTGCTCGACCCGCTGTTTGTCGGCCTGAACACCGGCACGCACGAATGCGGAAAGTTCTACAAAGACTACAAGCCCGCCGCCTGGTGACGCCCTGTCCGGACGGAGTCAAAACTCTTGTTGTATAATCAGCCGCAGGTCCCCTTAGCTCAATGGATAGAGCTCCTGTTACTGCTACGGGTGGAAAGAAACGCAGGAAAAATAGATAAGTTTTGTCAGACCCGAATCAACCATGAGTACCTCCGATAAAAACCCAGAAACTCGCATCGCCTTGTTCCAGCGGAAGGAGGTCCGCCGTGCCATTCACAATAACGAGTGGTGGTTCGTCGTGGAAGACGTCGTGCTCGCGTTGATCGATTCCCGCGACGCGAAGCAATATATTCAACGGATGAAACAACGCGACCCCGAGCTGCAGAAAGGGTGGGTACAGATTGTACATACCCTTCCCATTCCCACCGAAGGGGGCCCGCAGGCGATGCTCTGCGCCAACACCGAGGGCGTCTTCCGCCTGATCCAGTCCATTCCCAGCCAGAAAGCCGAGCCATTCAAGCGCTGGCTCGCCAAGGTCGGCTACGAGCGGATCCAAGAGATCGAGGACCCCGAACTCGCCACCAAGCGCACCCGCGCGCTCTATAAGGCCAAGGGCTACTCCGACGGCTGGATCGAGAAACGGATGCGTTCCATCGCCATCCGCGACGAGCTGACCGATGAATGGAAGAAACGCGGCATGCGAGAACAGCGCGAATACGCCATCCTCACCGCCGAAATCTCCCAAGCCACCTTCGGCCTGACGCCCGGCCAGTATGCGGAGTTCAAGCGCCTCAAGCGCGAGAACCTCCGCGACCACATGACCGATCTTGAGCTGATCTTCTCCATGCTGGGCGAAGCCGCCACTACCGAGATCGCCCGCAATCGCGACGCCCAGGGCTTCCCGCAAAACAAACAAGCGGCCCACGCCGGCGGCACGGTGGCCGGCAACGCCCGCCTCGAACTGGAAAACAAAAGCGGACGGAAGGTCGTTACCCGCGAGAACTATCTTGTCTTGGCGCAATCAGCAAAGAAGGTGAAGCAGTTGACACGCATAGCCGCCGCAAAGCGGAAAACGAGGAGGCCCTGAGGCCATGAACGTATTAGTGATCGGGGGATCGCGCTTCGTTGGAAAGGAGATTATCCGGCAATCAATGGAAATCGGGCATTCGCTAACGGTCTTTAATCGGGGACTCACGGCATCCAAGAGCAACGCCGCCGTCATCCTCGGTTTTCTGTTTGTTCTACTGACAGTTCTGACTCCAACCACTCGAGCATCGGCAAGCGTTCCGTCAATACGGATTTCCAGCATGTCACTGACCTTCGTGGGAAATGACGGGAAAGTCATCAAAGAACTTCCCTTGGTGGCAGAACTGCGAAACGTGCCGGTCAAAAATCTTCCGGTTAAGAAGCCCGATGAATGGTTCAGCGATTCTCCCGGCAATCTCCGCGTAAGAACTGAACGAACGGCCTCCACGAACTCTCGAGGTACTTTCGCTATTTTTTTGCGCATGGACTACATTGTCTATAAGCACTACGGCGATCTTGCGCCGGTAGGCGGCGAGGCCGTCCTGTTGAACGTTTCTGGACAAGAGATATGGCGGAAAAACTTGGCCGACCTCCGCGGCATAAGACTCCGCGTCGGCGATGATGGAACCGTGTTGGTTTCCCGCCTCACCAGCATCACCGTTGTCGGCGTCTCGGGCAACGAGCTTTATTCATTTCCCTCCGCCAACAGGCCTGACCTGGGCGAGCTCTCAATCAAGGGGGCGTCGCCCAACCACAAGTTCGTCGCACTGGAGTCAGTGAAGACCAGCCATTTAATATTCGTGGATATTCTCAATAAAAATAATTGGGACATGGAAAAAGGCTACTGCACTGTCCATGAGATATCCGACCAGGGCATCGCGAAGGTGCGTTGCCAAAAGAAAAAGCTGGAGTTCTTCGAGGCGGACATCAAGGCGCGTCAGCTTGCGATCTGGAATATCCGCCCCAGACGCTGATAGGCCTTTCCCGGCGAGCACATCACTCACCCCGGCCGCGCTTCGCTCGCCGCGTTCGAGGCCCACTTGCCTATTCAGATGGAGAGTTTGAGCCTGGGTTGGCACCAGGGAAGGCACCAAGCCCTGCAAGCAAGCCCCGACGAGCCGAAACTGTTGTTGTATAATCAGCCGCAGGTCCCCTTAGCTCAATGGATAGAGCCCGTGCCTTCTAAGCACGTGATTCAGGTTCGATTCCTGAAGGGGACAAGATTTAAGAGGAGAAAAATGACATGAGATTTATGATCGCCGCCCTCACTTTGGTCTTGGCCGCTTCGCGCGCGCACGCAGGAGCGCAAGAAGCATCCCTGCGGACCGCGGGAGACTTGATGCTCTCGATGTCCGATGAAGACTACCGGGATCTCGCCAAGGCGAACGCCGACGCGCGCTGGTCCAAGTTCGAGCGGCCGGCTTTGCTCAACATGATCTACACCAGCCTCGCCTCCGCGCGCGACCGCGCGGCCGTCGACGCCGGCCTCGACCCCACGCTGACGAAGGCCGGGCAGTCTCTCTCCGCCGACGCGCAGAGCGCGGCCGTGGACCCCGACCTCCTCCAGCAGACCGGCTGGGCCGACGACCTCCGGGCCTACATCCGGCAGTACGTGCCGCCCGAGCCCTACCGCCCTGCGGCCGTGGCCGCCGTGCGCGGCGGACGCAAACTCTCCACCGATGCGGACAAGGAGGTCACGCGCCTGTTCGCCGTCATCGACGCGGGCGACAAGGACCTCACGGACGCCAAACGCGCTCAGACCCACTCCGAAGCCGCCCGGGCCTACCAGAGGATCGCCTCTCTGGTCTCGGCTCCCGCCACGAAGACCGTCGCGTCGCTCTCGGCCAAGGAGATCTACCAGAAGGACGCGCCGTCTGTGGTCCTCGTGCTTGGCTCGAGCGCCGGCGGCCAGGGCGAACTCGGCACCGGCTCCGTCATCGATTCGGACGGACGAGTGCTCACCAACGCCCACGTCGTCATCGACGACCGCACTGGAGCGCCCTTCCCGACCCTGCGCGTCTATCGAAAGCCGGCCAAGGTCACGGGCGACACGAAGAAGGACCTGAGCGATCCCGTCACGGTCCATGTCTCGCGCTTCGACCGCGCCCTGGACCTGGCCCTGCTCGAGCCGACCCACAACCTGGGCGTGCCGGCGCTCTCCCTTGGCGATGACGCCGCCGTGGAGCCGGGAGACCCCGTGGTCGCCATCGGACATCCCGAGCAGGGCGGACTCTGGACCCTGACGCAGGGCGTGGTCAGCACCGTCGTCGCCGACCTCGGCGGCGTCGCGGGCAAGGACGTCTTCCAGACCGACGCCAGCATCAACCGCGGCAACTCGGGAGGGCCGCTCATCGACCGCACGGGCGCCATCGTCGGCGTCAACACCTCGATGGCGCGCAAGGCCGCCGACGGACTGACCATCACCAGCGTCAACTTCTCCATCAAGTCCTCGGTCGCGCGCCGCTGGCTCGACGGGAACGCGCCCCCCGTCACGACCGCCCCGGTCGCCGCTCCGGCGCAAGCGCCCGCCGCGCCGCCCGCCGAAGCGCTTCCTCCCGCGCCCATGACCAAGCCTGTCGTCGTCACGCCCGCCAAGCCCTACCGCATCGACGACGTGCTTGAGGCGCAACGGGAGTTGGAAGACCAGGGCCGGGACATGAGCGAGGAGATCCGGCGCCGCACGCAGCAACGCTAAAAACTGCCGGCGACGCCGGGGCCATCACTTGACCACCGCGAACTTGACCCGGGCGCGCACGATCGCGCCGTCGGTCTTTTTGCCGTGGATCACGGCGAAGTAGAAGCCGCTGGGCTTGCGGCCGGTCCAGACGTAATCGTAGTAGAACTCGCCGTTGAGCACCCCCGTGGGAGCGCCTGAGAGCGTGCCGGTGTGCACTCGCCGGTCGGACACGTCGAAGATGGTGATCTCCACGCGCTCGACCTGGCCGAGTAAAGCGCGGATGACGGGGTCCTGCGGGCGCACCGCGGGGTTGGGATAGACATAGGCCTCGCGCAGGCCGACGCCCGTGCCCGGCAGAAGGAGCACCGGCGCGTAGAGCGAGAAGTGCGTCACGCGCGCCCAGACGCTCTCGCCTACGACGGCGGCGTTGTCCAGCACCTCCCACTGTCCCGTCTGGACGTTGAAGTAGGCCACGCGCACCCGGTCGCGGCCGTATTGGGCCGGGATGAGGGCGGGGTTGAAAGGAAGGACCACGCTGGCGGCAGTCAGCGTCCCGCTGCTGGCAAATACGATGTCTCGCCCAGCACCCAGGTAGGCCAGGCCCTGGCGCTTGAGGGCGGCGGCGCGGCGGCCGTTGTCATCCGGGGGCTCGGGCAGAATGCTCAGCTTGGCCTCCCGGCTGACGCCGCCCGGGG
>CAYHNV010000160.1:0-5690 GCA_964358065.1 uncultured Elusimicrobia bacterium
TCAGCTCGTTCCAGTCCGCGTCCGCGGCGCGGATAAGCCGTTTCATCCCGAGAGCCTTGAGGATGAGGCGTCCGCCATCACTGCTGGAGAGCGCGGCCAGCGCCCCGGCCACCTTTTGGGCCTCCTGGCGAGGCACGCGGCGGTGGGCCGCGATGGCGTGAGGGACGCCGGAGCGGGTGCGGTGCAGCACGCGCAGGCGCGAGCGCAGCGCGTCAGGGAGCAGGTCGAATGTGCGCGGCACACCGCCTGCCGCGTCGGCGAGGCCCTGCAGCACGGCGTCGTAGGCCGCATCCTGGGAGCCGAGATAGGAGACGACCATATGATCGCGCCCCGGCTCCAGGCCGGCGGCGGCCAGAGCCTCCTTGTTCAAGAGGGTCGCGGCGTAGGCCTCGGGAGCGGGGAAGGCCAGGCGCGCGCCTTTGAGGTCCTTTAGGACTCGCAGGGGGCTTGCCCGGAGAGCGACCAGGACGCCCTGCAGTCGGATGTTCTCGCGGGCGATGGCCGCGTAGCCCGCCGGCTGAGCCTCCTTCACATAGAGGTAGGGGTTGGTGTAGATAAAGTCATAGGTTCCCTCACGGCAGCGCGCCGCGAACATACTGATGTTCGGAGCGGTCTCGAACTGGAGCGTGACGCCGGACAGGCGTGAGACTTCGGCGAGCAGAGGCGGCCACAGCGTGGTCAGGATCTCCAGCTTCTGCTGGGGCACTATGCCGAAGCGGTACACCTCGCCCAAGGCGTGCGCGCGCGCCGTGATGCAGAGCGCCGCCGCCAGCAGAAAAAACGCCGTGTTTTTCTTCGTCGTCATCGGATTCTCCCTATTTATCGGCCGGACACCGTTGTCAGAGGCAGATCCACGAAAAAAACAGTCCCGCGTTCGGGGAGGCTCTTGAAGTCGATGCTGCCGCTGTGGCGCGTCACGATCTCGTGAACCAGGGTCAGCCCCAGTCCCGTGCCCTGGCCCACCGGCTTGGTGGTGAAGAAGGCGTTGAAGACGCTCTTGGCGATGGACTCCGGGATGCCGGTGCCCGTGTCCGACACCTCGATGCCGGCGTAGCCCGGCTTGCGCGCGCTCAAGCCCAGGCGCACGCTCAGCGTCCCGCCGCCCGGCATCGCGTCGATGGCGTTGCTGCAAAGATTGATGACCACCTGCTGGATCTGCCCGGAGTCTCCGAGCACGCGGAGGGGCTCCGCGGAGAGTTCCTTGCGCACCTTGACGGAGGATAGGAGGGCCTGTGTCTCCACAAGGGAGAGCGCGGACTCCAGGGCGCCGCGCAAGTCGATCTCCGAGAAGTTCTTGGCGCCCTGGCGGGAGAATGAGAGGAGGTTTGCGACGAGTTTCTTGCAGCGCAGGGCCTCGCGCTCGATCGACTTCAGCGGCAGCTCGAGCGCGTCGCCCGCGGGCAGGCCGCGCGTCGTCGACTGCGCGAAGCCCAGGATCACGGCGAGGGGGTTGTTAATCTCGTGAGCCACGCCCGCGGCCAACTGGCCGATGGAGGCCATCTTCTCGGACATGAAGGAGACCTTCATCGAGCGCTTGAGCTCGACCGTCTTCTCCGCGACCCGGCGCTCAAGATCCAAGTTGAGCTGTTCGACTTTCTCCTTGGACAGTTTGCTCTCGGTGATATCAGTGCGGATGACGATGTACTGGAGCGGCTTGCCGTTCTCGTCGAGGAACGGGACGATCGTGCTGTCCAGCCAATAAAAGGAGCCATCCTTGGCGCGATTCTTGATCGCGCCGTGCCACACCCGGCCGCCGGCGACGGTCTCCCAAAGCGAGCGCATGAAGGCCTGGGGGTGGTGCCCTGAATTGACGATGCGGTGGTCCCGGCCCAGCAGCTCCGCGCGCTGATACTGGGATATCTCGCAAAACTTATCGTTGGCGTAGATGATCTTCCCGCGGACATCCGTGATGGCTACGATGGCGTGCTCGTCGAGCGCGGCCTTGAAATCGGTCATCGTTTTCATGCGCTTCTTGAGCTCGGCGGCCATGTGGTTGAAGTGTCCGGACAGGACCTGGACTTCCAGGGGGTCGGAGGGGCGTGCTTCCACGCCCGCGAAGGATTCCGGTCCAACGCGCGAGATGATTTCGCTGGCCCTTATGAGCCGGCGAATGGGAGGCATGAGCTGGGACAGAGACCAGGCCAGGATCGCCAAGACGGCAAGGGTCAGGATGGCGATGGTTCCAAGGAGCCTGCGGCGCATGCGCGCCATCTCGGCGTGGATGCGGGTGAGGGCGTCGCCGACGGCCAGATGGAGACGTTCGTCGCTCGCGCTGATGGAGATGGGGAGTATCTGAAACCGATGGAGCTCCCTGCCTGCCTCCTCGGCGAGGGTAAGGGTATGGGGCCAGGAGGCGACGGCGGTGTCGTCGAGCCAGTGCCGCCCTGCGCTATTGGCGAGGCTTGAGGCCACCACCGTCCCGTTGTGCAGCAGGACGACGGGCATTGCGGCCTGCGCGGCCAGCTTGTGCGCCCAAGCCGAGTCAAACGCAAGCCAGGTGGTGAGGGTCATTTCCGGGACGTGGGCGGTCCCGGGCTTTCGGTCCTCGAAGTAGAGGGGGCGCGTGGAGATGAGGAAGATCCCGTCCGCGTTCGCCACCAGCTGTGAACTCAGGGGGCGCCCTGCGGCCGCCATCGCCAGGGACTTCCGCTCCTGCGGCCCGCGTGCGCGACCGCGGCGGGGGTTCGTGGAGTAAAGGACCTTGCCCTTGACAGTGGCCACCTCGATGCTGCCGGACAGGGACATGGCGATTGGCTCGACCTGGTCCCTGAGACGTTGGGGGTCGCCCGTAATGTCGCAGTAATAGGCGCTCTCGATGAGGGGCTGCATGCCGGCGATCATCCCCATCTGCCGGTCCAGGTCCGCGCGTTGGTTGGTGATCGTCCCATCAAGGAAGCTCGTCAACGCCTTGGCCCGTCTGTCCTGGCCCTGCAGGAGAATGGCTTCCATGGATTGGGAACTCTGCCGGAAGAAGACGATGCCGGCCGCAAGGAAAACAGCCGCGGCGGTGAGGAGGATGCGAACAAAAAGACTGCGGGGAACCAGACGCGTCAGGAACGGGAAGTTGGAGTCGGGCACAAGCTATTTAAACATACTCGCCGCGTCGAAACAGCGCCTTGACGCGGGCGCGCAGGACCTTCGGGCTGAAAGGCTTGGTCATGTAGTCATCGGCGCCGACCTCGAGCGCCAAGGCCTGGGAGTCCGCCTCGCACATCGCCGTAATGACAATGATTGGAAGCTCAGCCATGCCCAGCTCCCCGCGGAGCTTTTTGACCACCGCGTACCCGTCGACTTCGGGCATCATCAAGTCGAGCAGGACCAGGTCGGGCTTGCTCCGCGCGATCTCCTCGAGGGCCGAAGCGCCGCTGTCGGCCTCGACGAGGTCGTAGCCGTCCATTCCGATCGCCGCGGAGATCACGGCGCGGTTGTCGGCGACGTCGTCGACGATGAGCACGCGCTTTTGGGTCTTGGCAAGAGCCGCCGGCTTGGCCGCCGTGGGGATGTGCGGCTCGAAGTAGAAGGCGCCTTCCTCGAGCGTGACGTCGCCCCGCGAGACGTGCCACAGGGCGTCGGCCGACAGCGTGGTGAGCCAGCCGCGCGAGAGGGCTTCCTCGCGCAGGCCGCGCCCGCCCGGAGCGGCGTTGAGCGCCAAGCGGGCCTGGGGGGCGCGCAAGTCGAGGAGCTCGGTCAACGCCACGCGGCCCTTGAGGCCGGTGAAGGCGCAGCCCTCGCAGCCCTTTCCCTTGAATTGCTTCTCGGCAAGCCCCGCCGCACGCAGCCGCTGCGCGAGGGCGGGCTCAGCCGGAATCTCGACGCGGCAGTCGGGGCAGATGCGGTGAACGAGACGCTGCGCCGCCACGCCGATGAGGGCCGGCGCCATCTTGAAGCGCTCGACCCCCATGTCGAGCAGGCGGCTGATCGTGGCGACTGAGTCGTTGGTGTGCAGGGTGGAGAACACCATGTGGCCGGTCAAAGCGGCTTGGAACGCGATGTCCGCGGTTTCACGGTCGCGGACTTCGCCGACCAAGACGACGTCCGGGTCCTGGCGCAGGACGGAGCGCAGCACCGAGGCGAAGGTCAGCCCGGTCTTCTCGTTGACCTGGACCTGGCAGATGCCGTCGAGACGGTACTCGATGGGGTCTTCGACCGTCACGATGTTGATGTCCTCGGACTTGATGTGGTGGAGCAGCGAGTAAAGAGTCGTCGTCTTGCCCGAGCCCGTCGGGCCCGTGATCATCATCATGCCTGAGTCGGAGCCGGCGATGGCCGTCAGTCGCTCCAAAAGTTCCGGGCGCAGGCCCAAAGAGGCGAGCGGAACCTCGGCCGAGCGCTTGTCGAGGATGCGCAGGACGGCCTTCTCGCCGAATGATGTCGGGATGGTCGACACGCGCAGGCCGATCTCCTCCGATCCGACTCTGAGCTTCGCGCGGCCGTCCTGGGGCCGGCGCCGGTCGGCGACATCCAGGTTGGCCATGATCTTGATGCGCGAGACCAGCGGGCCTTCTCCGATCGACTTGGGGAGCTTCATCATGTTCCTGAGATCTCCGTCGATCCGGTAGCGGATCAGGGTGAGCTTGTCGTCGTGCTCGATGTGGATGTCCGAGGCCTTCAGGCGGACCGCTTGGGCGATCATCATGTTCGCCAGGCGGATCACGGGGAGGGCGACCGAGACCGTCCCCTCATCCTCGTCCTCGTCGGACTTCAGGCACTCGACGGCCGCCTCGTCGGGGAGCTTCTTCAAGAGGTCGAAAATAGCGGCGTCCGTGCCGTAGCCGGCCGCGATGAGCTCCTCGATTTTGTCGGGAAACCCGTAGGCCGCCGTCGCGCGGCGACCGGAGAGCGCTGAGACCTCATCGAGGACCGCCGCGTCCAGCGGGTTGGCCATCAGCAGCTCGATGGTCTCGGCGCCCAGCGCCAGCGGCACCATCAGATGCTTCTGGCAGAGGGGCTCCGGCACGAGCCCCAAGGCCATCTTGTCCAGGCTGTCCCGTTCGGGCTCCTTGATGCGCAGGCCGTATTGGCTTTCGAGCGCGCCGGCCAGTTGATGCTTCGAGATCATGCCCCGCCGCACGAGCTCCGGCACGGCGTAGGGCGAGTCGCCGCGCGGCGACCCGTCCGCGAAAGACGCGTCGAGGAGGAGGCCCTTCTTCATCAGCAGGCGGACCAGCCAGTCGTCGGCACAGCGCGTTTCAGTCGGCATGTGATGGGCCTACCTTGCTGCGGATTTTTTCGACGACTTCCCTGGGCACGCAGGGCTTGGAGACGTAGCCGTCGCAGCCCGCCTCCTTGGCCTTCAACTCGTCTCCCGCCAAGGCGTAGGCGGTAAAAGCGAAAACCGGGATGTTCCGGGTCTGGGGCATGGCCTTGATGCGGCGGACCGCCTCCCAGCCGCTCACGCCGGGCATCGACATGTCGAGGAGGATCAAGTCCGGCAGCTCGCGCAGGGCGAGTTCCACGGCCTGCGCTCCGCCCGCCGCCTCGCAGACCCGGTAGCCCGACGCCGCGAGGGCGGCCGCCATGATCGCGCGGTTATCGGGCTCGTCGTCGGCGACCAGGATCGTGCGCCGGCTCATTTCGACACCGCCAAGGCCTGGAGCCTCTCCTTGAGGGCTTCCAGGATCGCCGTGAGGCTAATCGACCCTTTCTCGATCACCTTGACCACCTTGCTTTCGAGTTCCGCCAGCTCCGCG
>CAYHNV010000161.1:0-5652 GCA_964358065.1 uncultured Elusimicrobia bacterium
GGGCGTGTACTCCTTGCCGTCCGGGGTCTTATAGTGGAAGTCGGTGCCCATCTTTCGCTTGAAGGCCATGAAAGTGGCCTCGGGGTTGGCCACGGCCTGGCGCCGCGCCGGCTCGCCGACCAACATCTGTCCATCCTTGGCGAAGGCCACGTAGGACGGAAACGCCTTGCCGCCCAGGCTGGTGCCCTCGGCCGAAGGGATGATGGTGGACTTGCCTCCCTCCATGATCGCCGCCGCCGTGTTCGAAGTCCCCAAGTCGATGCCGATAATCTTGCTCATATTAACCTCCGGATTTCTTCTGTAGACGCACCTTCGCGGTGCGCAAAACCTTGTCACCGAGGAGGAAGCCGGTCTGCAAGACCTCGGAGACCACCCCGTCCTCAAAACCCGCCTTATCCGCGAAGCCCAAAGCTTCGTGGAAATGCGGGTCGAACGGCTTGCCGACCACGTCCAGCTGCGACACTCCTTCCTCACGGAAAAGCTTCTCGTATTCGCGAAAGATCGCGTCCAGGCCCTTGGCGAGCGGCGTGTCGGAATGCCCCGCCTTGACCTCGTCGTGAGCGTGCTGGAGCAGGTCATGGAGCGGCAGAAGCCGAGCGATGACCTCCGCGCGGCCGAGCCTGATCCATTCCGGACGATCGCGGTCCACGCGCTTGCGGTAATTCTCGAACTCGGCTTTCAGGAGGAGAAGCTGCCGAAAATAATCCGGCTCCGGGGTCTTGGCCGGCTCGACGTCCGGGATCTCGGGCACGGCGGTCTCCTCGGCTTCCTCGCTCACGAGACTTGCTCCAAATCCCATTCACGCAGGCGCGTCTCGACGAGGCCGCTGACATAGTCGACCAACCCCATCATCTTGGAGTACTCCATGCGCTTGGAGCCCAGCACCCCAAGCACGCCCAGAACCTGGTCTCCGTGGCGGTAGACGTGGGTCACGAGGCTGGCGGACTGGAGCTCCGGCAGACCCGACTCCGAGCCGATGCGCACGCGGCAGCGCCGAGACTTCTTCTCGTCCTGGGGCCCGATCAGTTCGTCGGCGAGCAGGACCGCCAGTCGGTTCTTCTCGCCCATCACGCGCATCAGGGATTGCACCGTCTTCAGATCGCCGAACTGGTCGGCCCGGCTCAGGATGTTGTCGGCGCCTTCCACATAGATCTCTTCGGTCGAGACCACGCGTGCGACCTCGGTGAGGAGGTCTCCGGCCAGGTGCGTGAGCTCCGTGAATTCCCGTTCCATCTGGGAGAGCTTGGACATGACCGCGCTCTGGGCCGAGTCCACGCTGCAGCCCCGGAGGTTCTCGTTGAGGAATCGGTTGAGGAGGTTGACCTGGCGCGCCGTGGGGGCGAAGGCGAGCGAAATGGGCCAGTGCCGGATCAGGCCCGAATCAGTCACGAGCACGCCCAGGACATTGTGCCCGCCCAGCGGCAGGAGCTCCAGGCGCTTGATGGACTGCCGGCGCGTCTTCGGAGACAGGACGATGCCCGCCCCGTGGGAGACGCGCGAGAGCAGACGCGAGGTCTCGGACAAGAGAGTATCCAGCTCCTCGATGCGCCTTGTGTACTGCTCCTCGATGTGGGCCTTCTCGCCGGCGGCCAGGCGCTGGACGTCGGAGATGTAGTCGACGAAGAAGCGGTAGCCCTTGTCCGTGGGCTCGCGCCCGGCGGAGGTATGGGGCTGATGGAGGTAGCCCTCGTTCTCCAGCTCTTGCAGGATGCTGCGGATGCTGGCGCTGGAGAGGTCCAATCCCGCCTCCGAGGCGATAAGCGATGAGGAAACGGGGAGGGAGGTCTTGACGTAATAATGGACGATCCACTGGAGGAGGTGGCGCTTGCGCTGTTCGACGACTTCGGGCTTGAGCTGTCTCATGAGTGGTCTTTTGTAAGCTGGCAGTCCATACGGACGACTGCTAGATTATAATCGACCCGGCATAAAAACGCAAGCCCGCTCCTCACGCTCTCCACCGACCGCGAACGCTACTTCTTGCCGGTGAGAGCGGCGAGCTTGGTGCCCGAGATGACCTCGTCGATGAGGCCGTAGATCTTCGCCTCTTCGGAGGACATGTAGTAGTTGCGCTCCATGTCCGCGGAGACCTTCGCGAAGGTCTGGCCGGTGTGCTTGGCCATGATCTCCTCGAGAACCTTGCGGGTGTGCGCCATCTCCTTGGCCTCGACGATGATGTCGGTGGCCTGACCGGAGAGGCCGCCCACCAGGGGCTGGTGGATCATGATGCGGGAGTTGGGCAGGGCGTAGCGCTTGCCCTTGGAGCCGGCCGCGAGGATGACCGCGCCGAAGCTCATCGCCATGCCCATGCAGATCGTGGTGATCGGCGACTTGATGAACTGCATCGTGTCGTAGACCGCCAAGCCCGCGGTGACCATGCCGCCGGGAGAGTTGATGTAGAGGTTGATGTCCTTGGTGCTGTCGTCGCTGTCCAAGTAGAGCAGCTGCGCGATGAGGGTATTGGCCGAGTCCGTGGTGAACTCTCCTTCATAGCCCCCGACAAAGATGATGCGGTCCTTCAGCAGCCGCGAGTAGATGTCGTAGCCGATGATAGCACCCTGCGGGGCGCGCTCGATGACTTGGGGGATCAGGTTCATGACGTCAGTGAAGCAAAATCCCCCCGCACGGCGCAAATGCCCTCCAGACGAAAGGCTATAATCGCAATCATGTCCGACTTCGACCCTGAAACCTACACCGCCGAGCAGCGCGCCGCATGGAACGAAGCCGCCCCGCGCTATGAGGCGCTCTCTTCCTCGCTCTTCGAACCCGTAACCGAGGAGTTCATGGACTTCGCGGGAGTGCGCAAAGGCTGGCACGTGTTGGACGTGGCCTGCGGCCCGGGCATCGCCAGCCGCGCGGCCGCGCGACGCGCGGCGCAGACAGGAAGCGTGCTGGCCGTGGACCTGGCCCCGGGGATGGTGAAGCTGGCATCCTCGCGCCCGGCGGGGAAGCGCTCGGCTCCCATTGAGTTTCGCGTGATGGATGCGCAAAAGCTGGAACTGCCCGACGCCTCCTGCGACGCCGCGATCTGCCAGCTGGGACTCATGCTCTTCGCCCGTCCCGACGCCGCCCTAGCCGAGATGCGGCGCGTCGTCGTCCCGGGCGGGCCCGTCGCCTGCCTGGTGCAGGGACGGCGCAGCGCCATGCTCTTCACCGCGCTGGTCATGGACGCGATCATCGCGAGAGCCCCGCAGCTGAGAGCCCCGAAAGGCTCGCCGACCCTCTACGCTTTCGGCCCCGACGACATTCTGGAGGAACACTTCTCCCGCGCGGGCCTGACCGAGATGGCGACCCGCCGCCTCAGCGGCGTCTTCCGATTCCCCACCCCCGAAGATTATTGGACGCGCATGACCGAGGGCGCGGGCCGCACCGGCGCCATGCTGCGCTCGCTGGCGAGCGAGGTCCAGTTGAAAGTGAAGGCCGACGTCCTGCGCCGCGCGGCCAAGAGGAAGGTGGGGCGCGCCGTCGAGATCCCCTATGAGTTCGTCGTGGCCCGCGGCCTGACGCCCATGATCCGATGAAGCCCTCGCGCTACGAAGTCAACGTCTCTCGCCAGCCCGCTTTGGTCGCCGCGGCCTTGGCCGCGCCCCGACCGTCGTGGATGACTCCGCCGAAACGCCGCCGAAGCTTCCTCGTCGGCGTGGGAACCAACCATCACGCCGCGCGCATCGCGGCCTGGCTCTGGCGCGATGCGGGCTTCGACGCGCAGGCCTGGCACAGCTTCGACTTCGTCCTGCAGCCCCCGCCTCTGCGAAGCGACGACCTCGGGATTTTCCTCTCTCACCGCGGCGGCAAGTCCTACACCCTCCAGGCGGAAGAGTCGGCCCGCCGCGCGGGAGTCGAGACGGCCATCCTGACCGGCGCCGGCAGCCCGTGGAGAGCCGTGCCCCGGCGCATCGAGACAGGTCCGATGGAAAACACCGGCGCGTTCACCCAATCCTTCTCCACCACCATGGCCTGGCTCCTGCGCTGGCCCGGCAAGCCCGCCCTGCTGAGGCCGTTCAAGAAGATGAGGGCCGGCCTGCGCTGGGGCCCGCCCTTCCCGGTCGTGAGGCCCGACACCGACCTCGTGCTCCTCGGCGACGGCCCGCGCGAATGGGTCGGCCGCGAGACGGCGCTCAAGATCCAGGAAACCGCCTACGTGCGCGCCCGCGCCTTCGGCCTGGAGGAGTTCCTGCACGGGCCGCACCTCTCGGTCGGACGCGGCTCGCTCACGGTCGGCTTCTCCAGCCGCCGCCAGCCGCGCTGGAAGTCCGTGCGCCGCTATCTGACGACCATCCAGATCCCCTTCGTCGAGGTCTCCTCCGAGAACTGGCTGGCCCAGGTCCTCTGGGCCCAGCGCTTCACCCTGGAAACCTGCCGGCGTCTGGGCATCGACCCCGACCTCCTGCGCGGCGACGACCCGCGCTACCGCCGCGCGAGAGATTTGGTATGATGTCGCCCTCGGCGGGGTAGCTCAGTGGTAGAGCACCGGTCTGAAAAACCGGGTGTCGACAGTTCGATCCTGTCCCCCGCCACCATTCTATGAGAAACATCCCGACCGTACTTGCCGCCGCGGCGTCGCTGGCCGCCCTCACCTGGGCCGCAGAAGCCGTCGGGCCCGTCGTGCTCGCCGCGAGAGCCATCGAGTGGAAGGCCTCCGGAAGCCTGCCGCCCGGCGCGGAATACCATCTCATCTACGAGGATCCCGCCACGCACGCGGTCCAGACTTTGGTCCGCATGCCCAAGGGCTATGTCCTGCCCGCGCACTCCCACAGCCAGGATGAAACCATCCTTGTCCTGCGCGGCAAGCTCCTCCTGGAGTTCGGGGCAAGAAAAGAAACCGTCTCCGTGGGCGGCTACGCCGTGATCCCGCGCGGGACCGTCTTCACCCTGCGCTCGGCAGGCTTCGGCGGCGCTGAGTTTCTCGCCGCCTTCTCCGGCCCCTTCGACATGAAGTCGGCCGAACCCGCCAAGCCCTGACGAACCGCTCGTTGTTGATCAGCGCACAAGCTTGCCCGCGTCGATCATACCCGCTCCCTGTTCCTCGCCCTTGAGGTTCGCCAGGGGCTTGGCCGCCTTCTGGAGCTGGAAGAGCACGCCGTCCGGGCCGGAGAGCCCGACGTAACCTTGAGAGACGACCAGGGCGACGAGACCGGCCACGTGCGGGCAGGCCATCGAGGTTCCGGAGTAGGAGACATAGCCGCCGCCCATCTTCGTGGAGACCACGTCCACACCGGGAGCGACAAAATCGACCTCCGGGCCGCGGCTGGAAAACGACGCAAGCTGGTCCTTGGAGTCGGAGGCGGAGACCGCGACGACCTCGGGGTAGGAGCCGGGAAATCCCACCGCGCCGCCCGAGTTGCCCGCCGCGGCCACGATGATGACTCCACGGCCCTTGGCGTAGCGCACGGCCCGCTGCATGGCGTCGCTGGAAACCGGCGCGCCCAGGCTCATGTTGGCGACCTGCATGTCGTTCTTGGCCGCCCACACGATGCCGTCGATGACGTCGGAAAGGTTGCCCGAGCCGTCGGCGTCGAGGACCTTCACCGCGTAGAGCCGCGCCTTCGGAGCCACTCCGACCACTCCCTTGCCGTTGCGCAGCGCGGCGATGGTGCCGGAAACGTGCGTGCCGTGGCCGTTGTCGTCCGTGTAGTCCTCCGGGTTCTCGGTCTT
>CAYHNV010000162.1:0-5497 GCA_964358065.1 uncultured Elusimicrobia bacterium
CGCTCTACGAGTACGGCAAGCTCGTCGAGAAGGCCGCGGCCCTGGAGCGCCGCTACGACGACCAGGTCAACGTCCTCTCCAAGGACCGCTACCAGTTCCTCGCAAAGCATTACAACGGCCTGATCGAGAATGGGGGCAAGGACGCCGAGGCGCAGCTCCAGCTGGGCATCGTCGAATATCAGTTCGGCAACCTTGCGACCGCCGTGACCGAGTTCAACAAGGTGTTGGCGCTGAACCCGAAGGACGCCTCGGCGATGAACAACCTGGGCAGCGTGGCCTTCATGGAGGGAGATTTCGCGCAGGCCGAGAAGCGCTTCCTCCAATCATCCGAGGTGGAAGCCGACGACGCCAACACCTGGCTCAACCTGATGAAGACCGCCATCAAGCTCAAGAAGCCCGACCCGGCGCGCGAATACGGCGCCAAGGCCGTTGTTCTCTCGCCGGGCTACAAGCCGTTCGTCGACAATCTGGTGAAGGGACTTTAAGGGAGGATAACCCATGAACAAGAACATGCTGACCGCCGCTCTCGCCGCACTTCTGCTGATGGGCTCCGTTCGTGCCGAGGAGAAGCCCGCGCCGACGGCGAGGCAGTCCATCCTGACCTTCTTCAAGCATCTGAAGAGCTCTCTGGCTCAGTCCTCCGTCCAGGGCGAGCGCAAGCGCGCGCGGGGGGCCGGCTCCGTCGCGGCCGTGCGCGGCAAGGAGCAGTATTCCGAGCTGGCCGACCCCAACGAAACCAGCCTCAAGGGCGACAATCGCGCTAAGCGCAACAAGCAGGCGCTGGCCGAGGACGCGGAGTTTGAGGCGGCCGTCAGCCTGATCCTGGCCGGCAAGAACGACGAAGGAGTGAAGGCCCTGGAGGCCTTCAAGCTCAAGCATCCCAAGTCGCACAGCCTGGCCGCCGTCAATGATGCCATCGAGAAGGCCAAGGCCCTGGGCGCCGAGAAGGCCGAAGCCCCCAAGGATGACAAGCCGGCCGAGGCGCCCAAAGCCGAATAAGTTATAATCAGTCTCCCCAGTGCCTTCTTTTGCGCTCGTAACACAAAGGATAGTGTGCTGCCCTGCGAAGGCAGATATCCAGGTTCGATTCCTGGCGAGCGCAATGGACGGCCCGGGGATTCTTATCGCTTTCGCCGGGCAGCCCAGGCAGAATGAAGTGATAACCTGTCAGGAGCAGATGGCCAAGAACCTCATCCTGCTGTCGTGGCTGGAGCCGGGCAAGGACATCCAGATCCGCTTCACCGGCCTCAAGCAGGGCGAGAAGATCGACGAGGAGCTGGTCGAGAAGCTGAGGGAGTTGACGCCCACCTTCGTTCCCGCCCCCGCCCACCTGATCCCCGACTGACGATTTAAGGGAACTTTTGGGGGGTCTCGCCGTATAGAGACTATGGGCCCCCTAGGCGGACTTCCCACCGGCTACCCACGGTTCCTATGCGCTTTGAAGGAGCGCATCCACGCTGCGCGGGTCCAGGCGGTGCTCTCCGTCAACCGGGAGATGATCGCCCTCTATTGGGACCTCGGGCGGCAGGTCGTTGAGAGGCAAAAGCGAGGGCGCTGGGGGACATCGGTCATCGAGCGGCTGGCCCACGACTTACAGGTGGAGTTCCCCGGGATGGCATGCTTCTCCGCGAGGAATATCTGGAACATGAGTGCGTTCTACCGTGCCTGGGCGGAGCAGGCCCCAATTCTGAAACAGGCTGTTTCAGAATCAGGCGACACGGATCTTCCCCAGGCTGCGGGGAATCTCCCGTGGGGGCATAACATCGTGTTGTTTCAGAAGATAGAAAGCCCTTTGGAGCGGATCTGGTACGCCCGGGAGGCATTCCAACACGGCTGGTCACGCAACGTCCTTGCTCTTCAGATCGAGTCCCACCTGTACCTGCGTCAGGGCAAGGCGCTGACCAACTTCAAGCGGACCTTGCCGCCGCCCCAGTCCGACTTGGCGCAGGAGGCGCTCAAGGACGACTATGCCCTGGGCTTTATTGGGACCGCACAGTCGCGCGAGCGCGACATCGAAAGGAGCCTGGTCGAGCACGTCCAGCGCTTCTTGCTGGAACTGGGCGCGGGCTTCGCCTTCGTCGGACGCCAGCACCATCTGGAGGTCGGCGGCGAAGATTTCTACCTCGACCTGCTCTTCTACCACCTGCACCTGCATTGCTACGTCGTCATCGAGCTCAAAGCCGGCGCGTTCAAGCCTGAGCATGCCGGGAAGATGGGTTTCTACCTTTCTGCGGCCGACGACCTCCTCCGCAGGCCGGAGGACGGTCCCACGATCGGGATCATACTCTGCCGCACCAAGAACAAGGTCGTGGCCGAATATGCCCTTCGCGACTCGAATAAGCCCATCGGCGTCGCATCATACCAGCTGACAAAGGCGCTTCCAATCTCGCTGGCCGGGCGCCTTCCGACGACTGACGAGCTGGAGGAGAAGCTGCGAGGCAAAGACATCGTAAGATCGAGGGACCGACATTGCTGAAGATCGCTGTTGAAAGGGAACTTTTTCGGAACTCCGCAGTTTAGCGTACACGCTCGTCGAGGAAATGAGGCTTCAATCCCGTTCAACTGATGCCTTCCCCAGCTTCCCGCACTTGCGGAGAATTTTGAGACGGAAGTACTCCGAGTCATGAAAGCCATAGGCGTTCTTGGGAGGAGTTGGTCAGGGCCAGCGTACCATCTTGCCCGATCGGAGGCCATGACTGGGGGGCGGCCCGCCGTTGGTGGGGCGCGGGCAGCGACGGCACGCCGATGGAGCTTGATGTCGTGGCCGAGTCCCGAGATGGAAAAGCCGTCCTGATCGGTGAGGCGAAGGCGAAGAACCTGCCGTTCGTGCGCGGGCGCGCAGTCGTGCCGGTTCTCTGGGCCAAGCGCGGCCAGGATAGCCCGGGTGTCCGCATCCTGACCCCTGATGCCGTTCTTGACGGCCTCCAATGATTCCGTCCGACGGCGCATAAGCACGTACACTGACTTCGTTTCCGCCGGCTGCATCCCGGCGCCGCACCGCACCCTCGCCGAGGCGGGGGGCGTCGACCTGGAATCCTGACGCCGACCCTCGTCCCCGCCTGCGGGTAAAATTAACGCAAACGCAATCCCCCCCGGTTGCGCGGCTTGGGCCGCGCTACCGGGACAGCTTCGGGAAGGAGGCTTCGATCTCGCGGGAGCGGGCCTTCGAGACGCCGGCTTGGTCGGCGAGGACTTTCCAGCGTTCCACGGCGGAGCGCACTTCGTCGATGATGGCGGCGGTCTGGGGATGGGTGACGCCTGCTTGCTCGGCCAGGCGAAAGATGTGCGCTTGCCCTGGGTTCCTGCCCTCCCCGACGAGCGTCATGCTGTGCTCACCGCCGGGGCCGGGTGCGTATAGGAGGTCGTAGGCGGGAGAAAGAGCCCAATCGCCGCTCGCATCGTCCATGAGGAAAGCGAAATTCTTAACATGGTCGTCCCGGTTGTGGGCCGACACGTTGAACACCATCCGCCGCAAGGCCCGCAGCACGTCCTGGTGATTGCGCGTCAGAACCGATGCGGCTTTGAGGAGGTCGGCGTAATCAGCGGTGGGGACGCGGAAATTCGACTGGATGAGGTTGCCGAACGTGTGGACATGAAACCGCCGGTTGCCGTTGCGATCGAACCGCTTGACGCCAAAAAAGCGCCCGCCTTCGGCGGTCTCAAAAACGCGAGTCGGGGGCATGTCGATGCCGGCGGCGGCGGCCATGAGCGCATAAGCGTATTCAAGCGGCCCCGCGTCAGTCCCATCCTTCTTGGCCGCGAACTTGACGATCCAATGTTCGAATCCTTCCGGCAGGTCGTCCTCGCCGGAGAGGAGGCGATCCCCCCGCACGCCGACCAGCACCTTGGGACGAGCGCCTCCCGGGGAACCTCCCGCCCGCAGAAGTTGCGGCAGCACGTCCACGGCGGCGCCGGCCAAGACCTCTTGAGACTGGTGGGCGAGGTTGTGCAGATCGAAAAGAGAGGCGTCGACGTTCTCCCGTTCGAGCGGCGGCTGGTAGGTCAAAGCGCCCATCGTCCGCGTGCCCAGCCAGGAAAGGCGCTCCAGCGGACCGACCCCGGCCAAGTCCCTGTCCAATGAACGAAAATGCCGGTCCATCAGAAGAAGGCCCCATCCGTCGGGCAGAGAGTCGTCGAACAGCCCCGGCAACGGCCCGAAGTCGAGGGCCGCATGCTCGAACAGTCCGCCCTCGAAGGGCAGGCGCAAGGGTGACAGGTTCAGTCCGGTGGTGAGGAACTCCGGCGCGTACTCGAAGTAGATCCGGCCGCGGTCCTCGGCCAAAGCGCCGATGGCGAGAGACTCGCCGGGGCGGCGCGTGAAACGGACCGAGAGCTTTTTCAAATCCGCCCCCGCCGACGGAGCGGCTTGGCGGCGCGTTGTTCCAGTTCCGCAAGGCTTCGCGGCGCCGTCGACCGGAACAGCTTGTCGATCTCATCGAGACGGGCCAGGGCGTGGGCGACTTTGAGAACCAAATCCAAGGAGGCCTTGCCCGCGTTCTCAAACCGCTTAAGAGACGCCGCTGAAACGCCGGAACGCCTTGCCAGCGTTACCCGAGTCCAGCCTTTGAGCAGCCGCAGGGCGCGGAGGCGTTCAGCCAGCGCCTTGCCTGTTTCAGTGGGGCCAAACAGCGTGAGAACCGGTGCGTTCATGGTTTACTGTACAAAGTTAAACAAGAACAGACAACAGGATATCTGTTAATATTAATATAACGATATAGAGATAAATATTTATCTATTATTTAAGTATTGGGTGCGCCCGAGGATGACTGCGCGGTGACTGCGCGGTATTGACAAGCAAGGTGGGGGGGGATAAACTCCATCGTGTCGGTGCCGGAGGTCGGTTCATGGCGAGCCAGGAGGCAATTTGAGAGCGACTTCGCGCGGGCAAACCGCGGCCGAGTATCTGCTCATGCTCTCCGTGCTGGTGGGGATGGTCCTCATGGTCGGCGTTCTTCTCAAGCAGTTCATGCCCCTGCTCTTCAGGGATATCTCCGATTTCATCGTCGGCGCGGGGAGCGGATCCGGAGGGCGCGATGGCGACGGCGTATCCGGCAAGCCCGGGCCCGTCACGATGGTCCGAGACGCATCAGGGAATTTTGTTCCTTTCAACGCCGGAGCCGGCCTTATGGAATCGAGCACCGGCCAGCTGCGGCATGCGCCATAGCGAGGCGAGGCGCTCGATTGAGTTTGCGGGCGCCGCGTCCGACGGTGCCTCCGCTGGACTTCTTCCGCGTGAATTGATAGATTCGGCCATGGCAAAGAAAGTCCTCGTGATCGATGACGAGCCGGAGATGCTCAATCTGGTGAAGTACACCCTGGAGCAGGGCGGCTTCGAGGTCCACACCTGCGATTCGGGCCGTCACGCCTGGGAGGAGATACGCAAGGTCGCGCCCGACGTGCTGGTGCTGGACGTGATGCTCCCCGGCATCGACGGCTATTCCTTGCAGATCAAGATCTCCCAGGATCCGGCGACCAAGGACCTCCCGATCGTGGAGAT
>CAYHNV010000163.1:0-5453 GCA_964358065.1 uncultured Elusimicrobia bacterium
AAGCCGAGTCGCGCCAGTTGGGGAACACCCCGCGCTCCTTGGCGATGGCCTCTGAGGCCTCGAGGGCTGCTCCGTTGATGAAGGACATGGTCTTGTCGCCGAGCGTCAGCGCCTCGGGATCGCCGTAGGCCGTTCCGCACTTGACCAAGGCCTCGGCCCAGCCCATCACGCCCAGGCCGATGCGGCGGTTGCCCTTGGCGAGCTTCTCGATCTCCGGGAGGGGATAGTCGTTGATCTCGATGACGTCCTCGAGGAAACGGATGGCGACGGCCACCGCCTCCTTGAGGCGCGGGTAGTCGAAGCGGCCCGAGAGGGTCTCTCCGGTGACGAAGTTGCCGAGGTTGAGCGAGCCTAGGTTGCAGGGCTCCCAGGGCAGAAGAGGCTGCTCGCCGCAGGGGTTGGTGCTCTCGATCTCGCCGAGTGCCGGCGTGGTGTTGGAGCCGGAATTGTTGATGCGGTCGAGGACCACATAGCCCGGGTCGCCGTTCTTCCAGGCGAACTCCACCATGGAGTCGAAGACTTCCTTGGCGCGCATCCGGCCTGCGGGCTTGCCGCTGCGCGGATTGATCAGGTCGTACTCGGCGTCCGCCTGGACGGCGCGGAAGAAGTCCTCGTCGACGCCGACGGAGACGTTGAAGTTCTCCATGACGCCGCTCTGCTGCTTCATCTTGATGAAGTCCATGATCTCGGGGTGGTCGTAGCGCAGGATGGCCATGTTGGCGCCCCGGCGCGTGCCGCCCTGCTTGATCACGTCGGTCATCGTGTCGAAGAGGCGCATGAAGGAGAGGGCCCCCGACGCCACGCCCATCGACTTCATCACCTTGTCGCCGGCGGGGCGCAGGCGCGAGAAGGAGAACCCCGTGCCGCCGCCGGACTTCTGGATCAGGGACTGCGCGGCCAGCGACTTCGTGATGCCTTCCATCGAGTCGGGCACGGGCAGGACGTAGCAGGCGGAGAGCTGCTGGAGCTCCCGCCCCGCGTTCATGAGGGTCGGGGAGTTCGGCAGGAAGTCCCAGTTCGCCATCAGGCCGTAGAACTTGTCGGCCCACTCGTCGCGCAGATGCCGGGCCTCGGCGTTCTTCTCGCAGACCTCCTCGAGGTTGGCGATGAGGCGGTGGAAGTTCGCCTGCCGGGCGTTGTGCTCGGCGAGGCTCTGATGGTAGAGGATCATGCGGCCGGCGGGTGCGGCACCCGCGGCGGGCACGGGGATGACCTGGCGTTCGACGCCCGTGAAGACCCCCCAATCCTCCGCCCGCGGATGCATGACGACCTCGGCGAGTGCGACGTTGCGCGCCACGCCCATCAGCCAGCTCTCCACGCTTGCGGCATCGCGGAGATATTTATCCTTGATCACCTTCAGCTGGTTCTGAGAAAGGCGGATCTTCGTCGGCGTCGAAGCTCGCTTGGTCATGGGTCTCCTCGAAATCTTTTTGCGCGGCGTGGATGAGGCAGTCAGTCTACCAACCTGAAGTCGGATTCGTCTAGACCCAGAAGGGCCCGATTTGGACCTAGGCCAACGGGGGGCGCGCGAGGAATGCAGCACCCACCTGCCGCGCGTATTCCTCGACGGCGGCGAGGTCCGCGCCGGCGCCCTGCACGCCGGTCACGCGCGTGCGCAGTCCCGACTTCACGGCGCGCTCGATGAAATCTTTCACCGCCAGAAAGCCCTTCTCTTTGTACTTCGGCGCGGGACGGTGCATCTTCACCCACTGTTCGCGATCCATGGTGTTGAGGCTCACCGAGACCATGTCCAGAGACCCTTTGAGCTCCGGGATGATGTCGCGTCCAGCGATCAGGTCTCCGAGGCCCACGGTGTTGAGCCTCAGTTCAAGCCCCGGCCAGTTCTTGCGCGCGAAAGCGGCGAGCTGGATCATCTCGGCCAGGCGCATCGTGGGCTCGCCGAAGCCGCAGAAGACAAGCTGCGCGTATTTTTTCGGCCTCGACATCCAGTCCGTCAGCCCGGAGCGCAAATCCTCGATGGAGGGTTCGCTTTTGTCGAGTCCCAGGTCTTGGCCCTTGAAGTCGTAGTCCCAGGCCTCCTTGGGACAGAAAACGCAGAGCACGGGACAGCGGTTGGTCAGGTTGACATAGAGGCCGTCGCCGTGTTCGTAGTAGATCATGATCTGTCCGTGCGCCTTTCCCTAATATAGCGAATTTAGCCACAGCGTCAAAAGTCTGGCGGATAAGCAGGCCACCCATCCGATGATATCCTGCTCTACCAGATCGGGACGTTCTTCAAGATCATGCACGAGGACGCGAAAAAAGCCGCCGTTCCCTTGGACCTCAATTTGTTCGTGACAGGAGAAGCGGTCAGCCCCATGCCGGCGTGCGGGTTCCCGAAGTCTGGGCTGGACAAGTACGTGGGCAAGCTCGCGCGCGCGGGGGTTCGCGGTCGCGGTCTGCGCTCAGGTTCCGGCGGAGAATGGCATCATGCGGCGCGAGGTCGACGAGGTGATCCGGTGCTCAAAGACCTGATGTTGTTTAAAGGGCGTTCAGTGCCTTCTGGAACGCCTCCGGCGGGACCTCTATCTCCCGCAGTATTTCGCGGATCAGAGGCCGGGACAAATCCCTTCCCGGGTGGTGCGGCAGGGTGGTGGTCCTGCCGTCGGGATGACGGTAGAATGCGTGGCTTCCCTTCTGCCGCGTTTTCTGGAATCCGAGAGCGATCAGGACCTTCTCCATCGTCTTGGCGTCGACGATGGGAAGCCGGCTCATCAGACTTGGACTTCGACCATCTGCGTGCCGACGAAATCGGGGATATCCAGGGCGTCGGAGGCAGACGTTTCCTCCAGGCAAAGAGCGACGACTTCTTTCATGTTCTTCTGGAGTTCGTCCAGGGACGCCGCCTGGGTGTGGGCCCCGGGCAGACCCGGGACCATTCCCATGTAGAGGCCCGTCTCTCGATCTCTCTCCACCACGACGGTCAGTCGATGCACCATGAGCATACTGTAACAGACGGACGCCCCCTTCGCAAGAGCTGAGCGCAGCATTTGATTTCCGACGTGGATTTTGTTATGATGTCCTGCTACTTGAGAGGAGTCCTATGTACGCGATCATCGAGGCTGGCGGCAAGCAAATCTGGGTCGTTGCCGGAGAGACCGTGAAGGTCGAGAAGCTGGAGGTCGAGAAGGGCGCGACGCTTACCTTCAACGCCCTCTGGGCCGCCGGCGACGCGAAGGAAGGCCAGGAGCCGGTGAGCAGCCGGACGGCCAAGGTCACGGCGACCGTTGTTCGGCAGGGTCGCGGACCTAAGATCATCGTCTTCAAGAAGAAGACCAAGAAGGCGTACAAGAAGAAGATCGGCCATCGTCAGTGGCTGACCGAGATCAAGATCGAAGGCATCTCCCTTAACTGATATGGCACACACAAAAGCCCAGGGCTCCTCTTCCAACGGACGCGACTCCCACGGTCAGCGTCTCGGCACCAAGCGCTACGGCGGCCAGCTCGTGAAAGCCGGGATGGTGCTCGTCCGCCAGCGCGGCACGAAGATCCTCCCAGGTCTTAACGTCGGCCGCGGCAAGGACGACACGTTGTTCGCGAAGATCAACGGCGTGGTGAGCTTCGAGTGGGCCAAGAAGGATAAGAAGCAGGCGTCCGTTTACCCCGTCGCGGCCTCCGCGAAGTAGCCTGACCGAGCATAAGCGAGGAAATGGTCGCGTCCATCGCCTTGGGAGGCGACCATGAATTTCATCGATAAGGTCCGCGTTTTCGTCTCCGCCGGCAACGGCGGCGACGGTTCCCTGTCTTTCCGTCACCTTAAGTTCCTTGAGTTCGGCGGCCCCAACGGCGCCGACGGCGGCAAGGGCGGCGATGTCTGGTTCGAGGCGGCCGCCCGCCTGACCACCCTGATGGACCTCCACTTCCGGCCGCATGTCGAGGCCGAACGGGGCAGCCACGGCAAGGGCTCCAACAAGAAGGGCGACAGCGGCGGGGACGCCGTTGTCTTCGTGCCCGTCGGCACGGTGATCTGCAAGGACGGCGTGCCGGCGGCCGACCTGCACAAGGACAAGCAGCGCTGGCGCGCGGCCGAAGGCGGGCGCGGCGGGCGCGGCAACGCCTCCTTCAAGACCCACGCCAACACCGCTCCGCGCCTGGCGGAGAGGGGCGGGCCGGGTGAGAAGGCGACCTACGACCTGGAGCTCAAGCTCCTGGCAGACGTCGGCCTTGTCGGATTTCCGAACGCCGGGAAGTCCAGCCTGCTTGCGCGCGTGACCAGCGCCCGGCCCAAGATCGCGGACTATCCGTTCACCACGCTCTCCCCGAATCTGGGAGTGGCCTATCATAAGCATGTGAGCTTCGTGCTGGCCGACATCCCGGGCTTGATCGAGGGAGCTTCCGAGGGCAAGGGTCTGGGCGACCAGTTCCTGCGCCACGTGGAGCGCACGCGCGTGCTGATTCATCTCGTCGACCCCGTCGGCTACGGGGGCGAGGACCCCTTGGCTGGCGTGAAGACCATTGAGGCGGAGCTGAAGAGCTTCAGCCCGCGCCTGGCGGCCAAGCCGAAGATCCTCGTCGTCAACAAGATGGACCTGCCCGAGGGGGCGGCGGTCTTCAAGGCGTTCAAGAAGAAGTACCGTGACCGCGTGCTGTCGGCCTCCACGGCCACGGGCGAGGGCACCTCAATGATCCTGGACCGCGTGATCACGGAACTCGCCAAGCACGACGGCCCCGTCCATTTCGAGGACAAGATCCCGGTCGAGACCCTGCATGCAGTCGAACAGGGCTTCACGGTGGACAACATGGGCGGAGGCGTCTACAGGCTGCGCGGCCGCTACGTCGAACGCGCCTCGGCCATGCTGGACGTGAGCCTGCCGGAGGCCATCAACCGCTATCAGCATACCCTCAAGCGCATTGGCGTGGATAAGGCGCTTAAGAAGGCGGGTATTGCGGCCGGCGACCGCGTGCGCTGCGGCGAGTTTGAGTTCGAGTGGACCGACGCCCCGCTCAAAAAACTGTCCATCCGGCGCGGAGATAAGCGCACGCGCATCGGAGTCGGCAAGAAGTGAGCACGCTCAAGGAGTACGAGGCGCGCCTGATGGACCCGAAGGACGTCGCGGGCGCCTACCGCTTCTGTCAGGATCTGGCCGACCGCCACTACGAGAACTTCCCAGTCGCCTCGAGGCTCCTGCCGCGCCGCCTGCGTCGGCACGTCGCCGTCCTCTACGCCTTCGCGCGCATCGCCGACGACTTCTCTGATGAGCCGGAGTACGAGGGCGTGCGGCGCGAGCGCCTGGATGGCTGGCGTCGCCAGCTCGCCGAGACGGGGGAGAAGCCCGCGGAGCACCCGGTCTTCCTGGCGCTGGGCGCCACGCTCAAGGAACTGGACCTTCCCAAACAGCCCTTCGATGACCTCCTGTCCGCCTTCCTCCAGGATACCGAGAAGAAGCGCTACGAGACTTTCGATTCGGTCCTGGACTACTGCCGCCGCGCGGCCAACCCGGTCGGGCGCATCG
>CAYHNV010000164.1:0-5332 GCA_964358065.1 uncultured Elusimicrobia bacterium
GCCAATGCCGAACTGTTGAAGAACCTGAAGGTGGGCGGTCAGCTGGACGTCCAGACGACGGCCGCTCGCAACGTGCGCGACTTCGCGACCCGCCCGAACACCGTGGCGGGCAACACGCCGCTGGCGGCCAACAACGACCGTATCGGCATTGCGAACACTCGCGCGATGCTGAAGCTGGATTGGGACCTGCTCGATGACGTCCACGCCCGCGTGACGATGGTCAAGGGCGCGTCAAATCATGCCATTCGCACCTACGGCTTGGGCGCGCAAGACCTCAACACCATCCAGAGCGCGACCTTCGTCGAAGAGGCCTTCGTCAAGATCGACAAGCTCTTCGGCTTCACCGACATGACGCTCGGCCGCCAGTTCTACGGCGAGCCCGGCGACCTGGTCGTCTATTACGGCCCGCGCGACAACTACGGTCTGACGGTCTCGGCGCTCGACGCCGGCCGCTTCGACTGGAACGGCGAGATGATGACCGTGACGGGCGTGGTCGGCAAACTCGCCGATACCGCAGTGTCCGACAACGACCTGCGCGGTCTCGTGGTCTCCTGCAACAAAAACGAGAATGTGAAGGGTTCCGCCTACGTCTACAACGCGGTGGTGCACGCCGTCGGCGGGCTGGGCTCGACCACCGGGAAGAACACCTTCCTGTACGTCGCCGGCATCAAGTCCAAGCTGACCTTCGGCGGCCTGATGGCCTCCGTGGAGTTCGCCAAGAACTTCGGCTCCGACCGCACAACCGCCGACTTCGAGAACTACAAGGGCTTCGCGCTCCTGGCCAAGGCCGCCTACAAGGCCGACCTCCAGGATGTGGGCGCGTTCACCCCATGGGGTGAGTTCGGCTACGGCACCGGAGACGCGAGGACCGGCGTGCGCGACGGAAACCGCACCTTCCAGTCCATCAACACGGACTACCGCCCGGGAGGCATCTACGGCCGCTTCGCCGACGGCGCAGCCGTCAGCCTTTATAACGGCGGCAGCAGCGTCGCCAGCGACGGCTTGAGCAACCGCGTCATCTGGGGCGTCGGCTTCAAGGCCACCCCGGCGGCGCTCGACAAGCTGACGGCCGGCGTGCAGTTCTACAAGTACGCCTTCCACACCCGGGTCAGCGACACGAACAACAGCCGCAGCATCGGCTCCGAGTTCGATCTCACGACCGAGTGGAAGCACTCCGAGAACGTGTCCCTCAAGGGCACGCTGGGCTCGTTCCAGCCCGGCCAGTACATCGCGCAGCTACAGACCGCGAAGAATCCCGCCACGATGGCGGCGCTGGACTTCTCCGTCAAGTTCTAATATCCCTTAGAACCTCGTCAAAGGCCCCCCGGCCCTCGCGGCCGGGGGGTTCTTTTTTTTAGGATTTCGCTCCGTCTCCCGTTTGCTAACATAACGCCATGGAAATGCGCCTCGTCGCCGAGTCGATGCCCCTCTCGGAAGTGACGGCCATGGCGAACGATCAGTTCGGCGACATGATCAAGGCCGTCGTCGACGTGGAGCGCGGATGCCTCGCCCTGGGGGGGGAACTCCACTCCGATGAAGAAGCCCTCCTTCTTGAAGACGGCTCCAAGCAGGCGAACCTCTGGGGCATCAACGTCTATCCGGGAAAACCGGAGCCGGAGCGCGTCGAGTTCGATTCGATGATCAACATCAGACCATCGCAGAATAATCGCTCCCGAGGCGTTGAAAACGAGGCGACTCGCCAGCTCATCCTCCGCATAGTCGCCAAGATGATCCTCGCATGACGGCCCAGCACAAGGACCTGGCCGCCGGAAGGTGGCGGACGTTCTCGTTGGCCCAGCAGCTGGGCAACGTCGGCGGGGAAGTCAGCCGGGCGCTCCGGTGGCGAGAACGCGACCGGGATCTTTCGGACAAGGCCGTGTTTCGAGCGCTCGAGCTCCTGGACCTCTCGATCTCGGACCCCCGCTGGAATCGACGATTGAAGGAGCTGACCCGAGCGCGTGAATCCCTTTGCGACGCCTGGCTGGGCGGTAAGGAATACGGAACGCGGTTTGAGGATTTGGACCGTTATTTCTTCGCGTTCGCCCTGTTCTCCAGGACGCACTGATGGGATTTTGCTAGGATTCAAAACGATGCGTCGCCTCTTAGCCCTCGCGGTCCTGCTCGCCTCCAGCGCCTCACTCGCGTCGGCCTCCAGTCTTGACGTCACCGCCGCCTATCGCATGAAGGCGGTCTCGTACAAGAACCTCGACCTGAGCTCGGACCCCGCGGGCCGCAACAGCCGCTCCTTCCTCGCCAACGACGCCCGCCTGGGCATGGCGGTCCGCAAGATCCCGCTCGCGGCACGCGGGGGGGAAGACACCACGCTGGACGTGGGCCTGCTCCTGCACGCCATCGGCGTCTCGGGCTCGACTGCGGCCCTCGCCTCGCCATTCGACCGTATCGCCGCCTGCTACCCAAGCTCGAATCTGACCCCCTTCATCGAAAACGCCTACCTCCAGGTCAACCGACTCTGGTCTTTGCCCCTTGAAGCGACCTTCGGACGCCAGAACTTCAATCTGGGAAGCGGACTGCTCTTGGATGACGACGGCGCGGGACTGACCGGCGTCAGCATCCGCGGCGCACTGCCGTGGGTCGGCCTGAAGGTCGAGGCCTTCGTCTTCGCCGACCGCAACCCCCGCGCCGCGGGCCCCTCCAGCCTGGCTCTCTTCGGCGGCTCGCTTGACCTCCCCGGCGAGGGCGTCTGGCAGCTCAACCAGTTGGTCGAGCGCGACCGGACCGACCAGCTCGTCTACGGCTGCAACTACGCCGGCAACCCCGATCTCAACGGCTGCGCCGTCTCCAAGGCCGTCCGGAGCTTCACCAGCGTGCGCTACCAGCTGAGCTACGGCCCTCTGGTCTTCGAGGGCGAGGCGGCCATGCAGAAGGGTGTCGCGACCCCCACCGGCCCCAACGCGGCCCGCAACCACATCACCTATAACGGCAACGCGCAGGTCGTGAAGATGAAGTGGAAGCAGAGCCTCTACAAGACCGGAGAGGGCATCATGCGCGTCAGCATCGCCCGCGGCACCGGCGACGACCCCGGCACGCCGACCCGCGACGAGGCCTTCTTCCCAACCCGCGGCCACCGCCACAACGGCCTGGAGCGCTCCGGCTTCGGCGAGTTCTTCGCCGCCACCCCCTACGACGCCTTCGGGGGGAACTACTCGACCTCCACCGCCTCCGGCCTGCGCCAAGGGGCCAGCGGCATACTCGTGGTCGGCGCGGGCTACACGCCGCCCGCCTACCGCGGCTTCAACCTGGACGTCGACTATTTCCTGTACCAGGCCGAGCGCGTCTTGCGCGGACCCCGAACTTTGGGCATGGAGTGGGATGTCCGACTGCGCTACCCTATCCGCGACCAGTTCTCGCTGAGCCTGACCGCCGCCTACTTCAAGGCCGGGAAATTCTCCGACCCCGGCCGCGGCGTCTCCCGCAAGTACTCCTTGGAAGCCTCCGGGCGCTTCTAGAACCCCACAAACCCCACGGAGCCCTTGACGGATCCGACATCAAGACCTATACTTGGATATATGGATAAAATCATCCCCATCAGCGAGTTCCAGGTCCGGGCCAAGAAGTGGGTGGACCAGGTCAAGGAGACTGACCAGCCGGTGATAATCACGCAACGAGGCAAGCCCGCCGCAGTGCTGGTCAGTTGCGACGATTTCGAAGGCCTCCAGGCGACCCGCGATGAGATGTCTTATCCTGATTGGAAGAAGAAGCTCGCCCGCGCCGAACGAGAGTTAGCTGCGGGCAAATGGCAAAGCCTGGAATCCTACATCAAGGAGCGAGCGGCTAAGCGGTGAAGGTCGCCCTCCTACCTCAAGCCAAGGCCGACCTGTCGGCCATAACGGGCCCGCTTCTGACCAAGGTCTTGAAGCGCCTTGAGGCCCTGCGAAACTACCCTCAGCTCGGTTGCGCCCTGACCGGCCGTCTTGACGGCTATCGCAGCACGATCGTCGCGTCCTTGCGCATCGTCTATACAGTGTCCGGGGAGACCGCCGTGGTCTCTTATGTCCGGCACTGCCGCCGGGCTTGATCCCGCGGACCCGGACCTTCCCGCCCGTCGACAGCCCCCCCACTTCTCCACAGGCTGCGCACATGCCGTTGTCATATATCGGCCATATGCGTCTTATATAAATATTTAACGTCAGCATGTTTGTCATATGACTCGTGAATAGGGGCGTTATCTTGGTTATTCACGACATATCCACAGGATTTTGACTGTTTCAGCGGCATATGACATAATAACGCCATGACCTCGCATCGCGTCAGACTGAAGCTGCCCAACGGAGCGGAGCTTGAAGCCGAGGGCGACGCGGAGTTCGTGCGCCAAGAGCGCGCCGAGTTCCTGATCCGCCAGACCCCAGTCTCCGGAGGCTCGCAAACGGGCGTCGGCGCCGGCCGCGAGCCCCGTGTGGACTGGAACGTCGTGGTGGAAGCCAAGGGCGGGGGCCTGACACTTCGAGGCAAGATCTCTGGAGGAGACAAGGCCGGCAAGGACGCCTGCCTGGTCCTCCTGATGGCCTCGGATCGTCTCCTGAGCCAGCCAAAACCCACGTCCGCCATGCTCGCCAAGTGGCTGCGCACCTCCGGCTACCCGGTCGGGCGCATGGACCGGACCCTCCAGGACGCGATCACCCAGGGCGAACTGCTCTCGTCCGGCTCACGACGGGCCCGGCGCTACGAACTCACGGCCTCGGGCAAAATCAAGGCCCTGCTGCTGTCTGAACAGATGACGGCCGTAGTCCTGGGTCGGCGCGCCTAAAGGGGGGACGCGAAACCGGCGAACCAAACTAACCCCCCTGGACTCACTGCTACTGATAATACATATTATGTTACATCAAGGAAGGCTTCAGCATAATTAGTCCGCCCTCCAATCGCGCATACATTAAAGCGATTCCGCCAGCAGATATATCGATAATTCAACGCAAACGCGGCGTTACTTTAACTATTCTAAATTGGCAGTCCCAATCCAGGGCAAGCCCCGCCAAAAGTTGCCAAGAATCCACGGAGACGCCCGCGCGTATCTCTGGAAAGTCGGCAACATCCAGGACAGCTGGGCGCCGTGCGGAAGGAGCCGAAAAACCATGGAAGACCCAAGGGGTCAGGACCGCCGATCACCGGCCTCGGACCTGGGGGCTGTAAAAACCAAGAAAGGGGCAAGGCTTGGAAACCGGGAAACCGAGGAACGTATCCCGGAAACTTGCCAAGATCCGGGGCCGCCAAAAAGACCATGAAAGGGGGGCACGTCTTTCATGGTCTAAAAAAACCGCGAAAGCGGATTGTAGGGCGTGGGCAGAAAAAACCGTCGAAGCCGGGGTCAGGTCCGCAG
>CAYHNV010000165.1:0-5319 GCA_964358065.1 uncultured Elusimicrobia bacterium
ACGCCATCGTCGATGAGAAGAACCACACCGCGCTCCTTACCGACGAGGGCGTGCGGAAGTGCGAGAAGCTTCTGGGCCTGGGCAACCTCTACGACGACTTGGAAGGCGAGTGGGTCCACCATATCACTCAGGCCCTGCGCGCCCACCACCTCTACAAGCGCGACGTGGAGTACGTGATCAAGGACGGGGAGATCATCATCGTCGACGAGTTCACCGGCCGCCTCATGCCCGGCCGCCGCTGGTCCGACGGCCTGCACCAGGCCGTCGAGGCCAAGGAGATGCTGGCTCCCAAGGAAGAGAACCAGACCCTGGCGACCATCACCTTCCAGAACTTCTTCAAGATCTACAAGAAGCGTTCCGGCATGACCGGAACGGCCATGACCGAGGAGGATGAGTTCCTCGAGATCTACAAGATGGCCGTCTGCGAGATCCCGTGCAACCGCACCTCGATCCGAGAGGACTTCCCCGACCTGGTCTATAAGACCGAGCGCGAGAAGTTCAACGCCATCGTGACGGAGATCCGCGAGCTCTGGAAGCTGGGCCGCCCGGTTCTTGTCGGCACGCGCTCCATCGATAAATCCGAGAAGCTCTCCTCCATCCTGCGCCATGCCGGCATCCCGCACCAGGTCCTCAACGCCAAGTACCACGAGATGGAGGCCTCGATCATCGCTCAGGCCGGACGCAAGGGTGCCGTCACCATCGCGACCAACATGGCCGGCCGCGGCACGGACATCCTGCTGGGCGGCAACCCCCAGGACCCGGCGGAGTACGAGGTGGTCAAGACGTCCGGCGGCCTGCATGTGCTGGGCACCGAGCGTCACGAGTCGCGCCGCATCGACAACCAGCTGCGCGGCCGCTGCGGACGCCAGGGCGACCCCGGCTCGACGCGCTTTTATCTGGCCCTCGACGACGAGCTGATGCGCCTGTTCGGCTCGGACCGCATCGCACCCCTCATGGAGAGGCTCGGCATGAAGGAGGGAGAGGTCATCGAGTCCGGCCTGGTCAGCTATCAGATCGAGAACGCCCAGCGCCGCGTCGAGACCCAGAACTTCGACATCCGCAAGCAGCTGCTCGATTACGACAACGTGATGAACAAGCAGCGCGAGGTCATCTACAAGCTGCGCGACGAGGTGCTCTTCGGCGCGTCCGTGAGCGCGCAGGTCAAGGCGATGATGGAAGAAGACGCGGCCGAGGCCGTGGACGTCACCGCCGCGGGCCGCGACGACGCGCATGATTGGGATATCCCCGCGCTGTCCGCATATCTCGAGCGCGCGTTCGGCCTGCAGTGGAAGCCTTCCGACGCCGACCTTTCAAGACTGTCCGTCGAGTCGCTCAAGAAGGAGCTCATCGCGGCCGCCCTTGAGGTCTACGCCCGCCGCCCCGCCGAGTTCACGGGCTGGGATTTCCGCGAGATCGAAAAGATGATCCTCCTCCAGATGATCGACAAGGCCTGGAAGGGCCACCTCTACGATTTGGACCACCTCAAAAAATCCATCTTCCTGCGCGCCTACGGCCAGAAGGACCCGAAGGTCGAGTACCAGAAGGAGTCCTTCCGCATGTTCGAGGCGATGCTTGCCCGTATCCGTGAGCAGACCGTCGAGTATCTCTTCAAGGTGGAGGCCCCCAAGGCCGCGCCGCCGCCGCGCATCCCGGAGACTCCTGCGGCTGGAACGGCCGTGGACGGCATGGCCGAGGGGTCGTCCTCTTCCGCGGCCCCGCCGCCGAAGCCCGTCGGGCCTGCCCGGAGCATCCTGTCCGGAGGCTCGGGCGGACCGCCCGACATCCGAAAGATCGGCCGCAACGAGCCCTGCTTCTGCGGCTCGAGCAAGAAATACAAGAAATGCCACGGGGCCGGCTCGGACCGCTGAGCGTCGTCGCGCTTGGGGCCGCGTCGGCGGCCTTGGCGCTTCCTCCCTATGGCCTGTGGCCCTTGGGTTGGCTCGGCCTCGTTCCGTTTTTCCTGGCGGCGACGGACGGCGAGAGGCCCCGCGACGCGGCCCTCGCGGGCTGGGCGGCGGGAGCGGCCTATCACGCCGTCGTCCTTCACTGGATCTATCAAACCTGTCTTTTCGCCCGCATGCCGGTTGCGGTCGCCGTCCTTGCCTGGCTTTCCCTCTCCGCGTTCCTCGCCCTGAACTGGGCTTTGACCGCCTGTCTGGGCCGTTGGCTGTCGGGGAGGGCACCGCGAGCCCTGCGACCTTGGCTTTGGGCGCTGGTCTGGACGGTGGTCGCCGCGGCCTCCGAGCGCTGGACGCCGCGCATCGCGGTGGACCTGCTGACCTATACACAAAGCCCAAACCTCTCCATCCTCCAGTCTCTGTCCTGGGGAGGTCCCCATCTGCTGGGTTTCGTCATCGCGCTCTTCAACGCTTCTCTGGCCGAGGCCTGGCTCGACGTCCGCGAACGCCGGTGGAAGCCATGGGCGCTCTCGGCGGCGGTCTTGCTGGCCGCGGGTCTATGGGCGCACGGCCTGTCCGTGCTGGCCCGTCGTTCCGCCGACCGCGGCGCCGCCGCGCGCGTGGAAATACTCCAGCCATGCGTGGACCAATACCAGAAATGGGACGGTTCATCCATCGCTGGGATCCTGGCCAATCTCGACGGCCTGCTCTCGGCGCCGCGGCTCATCAAACCAACGCTGGTGATCTGGCCGGAGACCTGCATCCCGCGCTGGGTCGCGCGCGGCCTGGCCGTGCCGGAGGGCGCGCGATGGGCGAAGGAATTGGGAGCCCCGCAGCTCGTCGGCATCATCGCCGACCCTGAAGACGGGAGCGGGCCCGCCAACGGCGTTCAACTCGTGGCGCCCGGAGGGGAGGTCGCGGGCTTCTACGCCAAGCGGGAGCTGGTGCCTTTCGGCGAGTTCGTCCCTTTCCGCGGCCTCATCCCGCGCTACGTCACCTTGAACTGGCTGGCGGTGCTCGATCAGCTGGGAGACATGTCCGCCGGGGCCGCGGACCAGCCCCTGTTCTCCACGCCCTTCGGTCCGATGGCGGTGACCATCTGCTACGAGGCCATGTTCCCGCGCTTGGCGCGGCGCGATGCGGCGCGGGGGGCGCGCGTCCTCGTCAACGTGACCAATGACGGCTGGTACAAGAACACCTGGGGCCCTTATCAGCACTTCGGCGCCAACGTGATGCGGGCCATCGAGAACCGCATGACCGTCATCCGCTCCGGCAACACAGGCATCTCAGCGGTCATCGACCCTTACGGCGTGGTGAGCGCGAAATTGGATTTGAACGTCAGGGGGCGCCTCGACGCGGATGTGCCCCTGAGCGATGCCTTTCCCGAGAGATCGTTCTACGTCCGGCACGGCGATTGGTTCGGCACGCTCTGCATGGCCCTGCTCGCCTTGGCCGCTCTTCTAAGGGCGGGGAAGACGGGTTAAGATGGTTGTGTGACGAAGCCCCGCCTGGTCTTCAGCCCGCGCTACGAAGTGTCCTACGGCGATCACGACTTCCTCACGCGCAAGTTCTCTTTGACGGCCAAGAGCCTGGAAGGCGTGGCGGTCTTGGTCGAGTCCGCCGACCCCAGTCGAGAAGATATTCGTTTGGCCCACGATGAGGCCTGGACCGAGAAGATGATCTCAGGAAGCTTGAGCGGGGAAGATTTGGTTCGTCTAGAACTACCATGCTCCCCGGAGATAGCTTTGGCCCATCGACTGGCCGTCGGCGGCACTTTATTGGCGGCTCGGCACGCCTTGGAGTGCGGTTATGGTCTCCACTGCGGGGGCGGCTCCCACCACGCCTTCCGCGACCATGGCGAGGGCTACTGCGCGTTGAACGACATCGCCGTCGCCATCCTGAAGCTGCGAAAAGAGGGCAAGATACGGCGGGCGGCGGTCGTGGATCTGGATGTCCATCAGGGCAATGGCACGGCGTCCATCTTTGCTGGAGATCCCGACACCTTCACCTTTTCGATGCATCAGGGCGATCTCTATCCCATCCCCAAAGAAAAGAGTTCTCTGGATATGGAGCTCTCGGCCGGGACGGGCGACGCGGAGTATTATGACCGTCTTCGTCATGGCCTTAAAGCCGTCATGGACTTCAAGCCGGAGCTGGTGGTTTATCAGGCGGGAGTGGATGTGTGGGAGCAGGACCGCCTGGGCGGTCTTGCATTGACCGAGCGGGGCGTGCTCGACAGGGATATGGCCGTGCGCGAGGCGTGTCTGCTCCACCAGGTCCCGGTGGTCGTTACTCTCGGCGGCGGCTACGGACCCACCCCGGAGGACACGGCGCGCCTGCATGAGCGCACCCTGCGCCTTTTCGCCGCTTTGCCGCCGCGGCCCGGCTGTCCGTAATTTTCTAGAATACCCGCGATGTTCACCGAGACCGCCGGAAAGATCGATGAGATGCGGGTCCTGCTGGCCAAGGTCGCCAAGCTTTTGGACCTTCCGAAGCTGCGCCGGGAGGTCTCGGCGCGCGAGGCCGAGGCGGGCGAGCCGGCTTTCTGGACCGATTCCTCCAAGGCGAAGAAAAAGTCGAAGGAACTCAACGACCTCAAGAAGACCCTGGCCGAGTATGAGCAGGCCGAGAAGACTCTTGACGACCTCAAGGTACACTGCGAGCTGGCCTGCGAGGTCCAGGACGAGGCGGAGATTAAGGAAGTTTCCACGGGCATCCACGAGGCCGAAAAGCTCCTGCGGGCGATGGACCTCCGCCTCAAGCTCTCCGGCGAGTTCGACAAGGACGACGCCATCATCAGTCTCCACTCCGGCGCGGGCGGCCTGGAGGCGTGCGATTGGGCCGAGATGTTGTGGCGCATGTACCTGCGCTGGGCGGAGAAGAACGGATATGAGGTCCAGATCACCGAGTTCATGAAGGGCGACGGGGCCGGCATCAAGAGCGTGGTCGCTTTCGTGCGCGGCCCCAACGCCTATGGCCTGTTAAAGGGAGAGATGGGCGTGCACCGCCTGGTTCGCATCAGCCCCTTCGACGCCAACAAGAGACGCCACACCAGCTTCGCCTCGCTCGACGTGGTCCCCGACATCGAAGATGAGATCGACATCCAGGTCAAAGACGACGAGATCGAGCTGGAAACCTTTCGTTCCGGCGGCGCCGGCGGCCAGAACGTCAATAAAGTCGAAACCGCGGTGCGTATTAGACACAAGCCCTCAGGGCTTGTGATCGCCTGCCAGACCGAGCGCTCCCAGCTGCAAAATCGCCTGAACGCGATGCGCATGCTGAAGGCCAAGCTCTACCAGATCGAGCTGGACAAGAAACGCTCCGCCGTCGAGAAGCACTACGGCGAGATGGGCGACATCGCCTGGGGCCACCAGATCCGCTCCTACGTCTTCATGCCCTACCAGATGGTCAAGGACCTGCG
>CAYHNV010000166.1:0-2185 GCA_964358065.1 uncultured Elusimicrobia bacterium
ACTCCGCCTCTTTCTCGCGCAGGCGGCGCTCCATCGGCAATTGCCGGCGGAAAACGAAGACCCACCAGACCACGGCGGCCATGAGCGCCGCCAGGAGAGCGGCGGTCGCCAGGATGCCGGTTGGATCGGGGCTCACGGCCTGCGCGGGTCCGGCGAGAAATCGAGATGGGCGTTGATGAAGTGCGCCGGGAGCTGGAGACCGTTGCAGGGGACCCAGCCCAGACGCACACCCAGGCTCTCCAAAATGCGCCGCACGGCGTGAGAGAACTCCGCGGAGCGCGGGCCCAGGGGCGAGTCGGGGGGCGGGCCCACCACGATCGCGCGCGTCACCCCCGCCTTGTGGCACATCTCGCCGATGAGAAACGGAACGCCGAAAGGCTGGCTCGGGTCGTAGGTCTGCCAGAGCGCGTGACGGTAAGTCTGGGAGAAGCCGTTCTTGCCTCCTACCTGGTAGAAGAACGACGCGGCGAAGGAGCCCACGCCTTCCTTGCCCTTGGGAGAGATGACAGCCAGGGGCTCGGCCGATCCCGTGATGGGAGGCGCCACGAACTTGACGACCGGCGACTCCTTGAACTCATCGCTCACTCCTGCCAAGAGGGGTTCATAGATCAAGGGCAGAAGGTCCGCGAGCGCCGAGGGTTGCCGATCCTCCTCGCGCTTCTTCTTGAAGATGACCACGCGCCGCAGCCACAGGCTCAAGTCCTGGTAGCCCCACGCGGACAGCTTCTCATGGAAGAGCGAAAGTTCGTCCACGGCCAGCCCCGCGCCGGCGCGATCCGAAACCGCGGCGATAAGCTCCTTCTGCACGGCGGGGCTGGGAACCTTCAAGTCCACGGACCAGCCTTTCGAGAAAGAGAACTTGAGCGCATCCTCCAACGCCCCGAGAGACTTGGGCGGATAAAGCGAGGTGATGACGACCTGCAGCCGGCGGTCGAAGAAGCTCTTGAATATCCTGGCCAGCGCCTCCTTGTTCGAGTCCGAGAGCCCCAGCAAGTGTATGTCGTCGACGAGGAGGGCGTTGGAGTCCTCGACCTTCTTGTCGATCTCCCGCATCCTCTGGGCCAGAGCGGCGGCATTGACCGCGCGCGCCAGCCGCGCTCCCGAGGTGTGCAGGATGACGGCGTCGCCGAGTCCCTTGGAGAGCGCCGTGCCGATGGCTCCGAGCAGATGCGACTTCCCAGTCCCCGGGACCCCGTACAGGAAGAGGGGGTTGTACATGGAGCCGGGGGCTGAGACCGCCGACGTGGCCGCCGCATGAGCGAATCGGTTGTGGGCGCCCACGAGGAGCGTCTCGAAGGTCCACTCCTCGCGCAGAGGGATGACCAGGGGCAGGGCGGCCATCGAGGAGGCCGGCGGTACGCAGGCCGATACGTCCGCGGAAGGAGGAGGAGGAGGAGGCACGAGGGAGACGACGGGGGTCGGAGTCTCGATTGGCGGCATCGGCTCGGGCGGCATGGGAGGCACGGACGCCGGCGGCGGCGCTGCTTGTTGAAGCCAAACCTCGAGCTTCGCTTTGGAAGCCGGCTTCAGGCGATGCACGACCATGCTTAGATTGAAGCCTTCCAAGGAGCAGGACGTCGGACGCCCCAGGAGGGCCCCGAATTTTTTAAGCAGCGCGGCCACATCCGAAGGGCTGCCCTGCAGGAGCAGCAAGTGCCTCCCCGAATCGCCGGGAGTGGGGGTGGCGCGAATCTCCCATCTTTCCATCAGGACTCGCCGGGCAGAAGCATCATGTCCACGATCACATCCACCGCGGTCGCCTTCTTTTGGACGTCGCTCGGCGCCACAGAGCGGAACAGGACTCCCGCGCGGACGCAGACCTCGGAGAGCTCGTCCGACTTTGCCTGAATCCAGCCTTCCGTGACCGCGAGCACGGCCACGGCCTTGGCCTGCCGGACCTTCTCGAAGATCGCGTTGGGGTCGCTCGGATTGGAGACCTCGAGGCTCAGGACCTCGCGCAAAAAGATCGGCTTCTTGGAGATTGTCCGAGCGGACAAGGACAAGAAGGCGGCGAAGCCGGCCTTCGCCTCGGCGCAGGAAGCGGTGTGAATGTAGGCCACGCGGCGAATCTGGTCTTTCGGCGTGCTCGCGGAGATCTCAGCCGTGGGCGGCGGTTTCGCGGGCGCGGTCGGTCGCTTTTCGGCGGCGGGTGGAGGCGGCACTTCCGCGCCCGATGGCGCGGTCG
>CAYHNV010000166.1:2285-5302 GCA_964358065.1 uncultured Elusimicrobia bacterium
GCCGCTTTTCGGCGGCGGGTGGAGGCGGCACTTCCGCGCCCGATGGCGCGGTCGGCCGCTTTTCGGCGGCGGGTGGAGGCGGCACTTCCGCGCCCGATGGCGCGGTCGGTTTCGGCGCCACCTCTTCGCGCGGCGCGAGCTCGATCTTGTGTCCCGCCTGGGGTACCGGAGTGGGAGGAGGCGGCAACGGCAGCTTGGGAAGTTCGACCGGTTTCGGCGGCGGGGCGGGCGCAGGAGCGGACGCCGACCCGAGGTCGGAGAGGATATCATCCAGGTCGGAGAGGATGCCCTGAATATCGTCCGGCTTTTTCTGGGGTTCGTCCGCCATCGTCAAGTCGCGCCGCTGAGTCCCTTCAGGCGCAGGGCCACGTCCTCCGCGTTCGAGGCTTCCTCAAGCACGGTCTTGTCGTCGATGAGCCCCGCGCCGTACAGGCGCAGGAGGTCCTGGTCGAAAGTGTGCATGCCGTAGTAGGCGCCGTCCTCCAAAACCTTGCGCAGTTCCGCGTTCTTGCCCTCCAGCAGGTGCCGGCGCACGAGGCTGTTGCCGATGAGCACCTCCGTGGCGGGCAAGCGCCCTTTGCCGTCCTTGGAGACCACCAGGCGCTGGCCGACCACGCCCTTCAGGCAGTTGGCCAGCTGCTGACGGACCTGGGCGTGCTGGTGCTGTGGATGGGCGTCGACGATGCGGTCCACGGTCTGGGCGGCATCGATGGTGTGGACGGTGGAGAGGACCAGGTGGCCGGTCTCGGCCGCGGAGATGGCGGCCTGCATCGTCTCCAGGTCGCGCATCTCGCCGATGACGACGACGTCGGGATCCTGGCGAAGAATATGCTTGAGGGCATGCGCGAAGGACTTGGTGTCCAGGCCCACCTCGCGCTGGACGATGGTGCTCTTATGGTCGGCGTGGTAGAACTCGATGGGATCTTCGATGGTGATGATGCGGCGCTGGTGGTTCTCGTTGATGAAGTGGAGGAAACTGTTGAGGGTCGTGGTCTTGCCCGCGCCCGTGATGCCGGAGAAGAGGATGAGGCCGCGACTCTCGCCGCCGAGCTTGGTGAGAGAGTCGACGGGAAGTTTCAGCTCCGCGAACGTGCGCAGCTTCATGGGCACCACGCGCAGGGTCAGTCCCAAAGTGCCCTTCTGCCGGTAGACGTTGATGCGGAAGCGCGCGACCCCCGCCAGGCTGTAGGCCAGATCCAGCTCCATTTCCCTCTCGAACGTCGCGGCCTGCTCCTTGTTCATGAGCTGATAGGCGATGGTCTTGACGTCGTCGGCCGTGAGGACCGGGAGGTTGGCGGCCAGGATCATCGCGCCGCGAACGCGCAGGGCCGGCACGGAATCCGCCTTGAAGTGGATGTCGGAGATGTCGTGCTCCACCATCTTGGAAAGAAGCTTCGTGATGTCGATAGCCATGTGGAAAACTCACTCCCGGACGATCTCTATTCCTCTCAGCGTCAGCTCATCGAGGGCCAGCGGACTGACGATGGAATGCATGGGGATTGTAAGCCGTTTACCCCCGGGCGTCAACTGCTTTTTTATTTCATACTCAGAAAGGAAACGACGGCCCTTCGGCCCCTGGGCGGACACCGTCGCCGGTCTGCCTTTTGAGAGACCGGCGGCCAGGATATCCAGGAGGTCGTCCCGCGTCAGCACGACGAAGCCTCAGCTCCCGACATCTAGAGCTTGATCGCGATGCGGTCGAGATACTTTTCCAGATCGTCATGCGGGCGCGGGATGACATGGACCGCGACGAGTTGCCCCACTTTCTGAGCGGCGGCCGCCCCCGCGTCCACGGCCGCGCGCACGGCGCCCACCTCACCCCGACAGAGGGTGGTCACCAAGCCGTCTCCGACCTTCTCGTAGCCGAGCAGGCGCACCTTGGCCGACTTGGCCATGGCGTCGGAGGCCTCGACCATCCCCGTAAATCCCTTCGTCTCCACCAATCCCAACGCTTCCTTGCCTTCTGCCATAGATCCCCCGTTACTTCGATTCCTCATCCGTCATGCCGCGTTCCTCGTCGCTCACGTCCAGCATCGCGTTGCAGCGCGTGCAGCGACGCGCGGTGCTGTAGGTGCGCACGCACTCGTCGTCCTCGGGCCACCATTCCTCAAAGAACATCTCGACGCGCTTGTGGCAGCCGAGGCAAAACTTGTCCAGGCCCGCGCCGCAGCCGGCGCAGAACTTCGGCAGAGGCTCATCTTTATGTGTGTGCATGATCGCACCGCAGACGCCGCACTGCAGGTCGATGGTGATCTTATATTTGACCGGCTTCTCTTTCGCCATGACTAATACCCCTTTCCGTCGGCTTTCACATCGGTCACGATGGCCACGCTGGCCGAGGTGCCCAGGCGCGTGGCCCCCGCCGCGATCATATCGGCCGCGCCCTTCGCGTCGCGGATGCCGCCCGAGGCCTTCACGCCCATCAGCGGGCCCACGGTCTCGCGCATCAGCCGGATATCCTCGACCGTGGCGCCGCCCCCGCCGAAACCGGTGGAAGTCTTGACAAAATCAACCCCTGCCTTCTTGCCCAACACGCAGGCCCGTATCTTCTCTTCATTGGACAGCAAGGACGTCTCCAGGATGACCTTCAATATCTTCCCGCGGGTGGCCTCACGTACGGCCTTGATGTCATCGTAAACGACGACGTCGTTGCCGCTCTTAAGGGCCCCGATGTTGATGACCATGTCGATCTCGTCGGCCCCGTTGGCGATGGCGTCGCGCGCCTCGATGGCTTTGACCGTCGGCGTGGTCGAGCCGAGCGGGAAGCCGACGACGGTGCAGACCTTCACCCCCGAGCCGCGCAAGTATTGCGCGGCGAGGGCAACATACGACGGATTGACGCAGACCGATGCGAAGCAGAAAGCCTTCGCTTCTTCGCACAGCTTGGCGATTTCCTGCTGCGTCGCGTTCGGCTTGAGCATCGTATGGTCGACGTAACGCGCCGTGTCCGTCCCCTTCTTGGTGGGCTTGCAGACCGACACGCGCGAGGCGCCGCAGGCCTCGATGACCTTGGCGTC